>JBILEY010000595.1:0-2987 GCA_044351865.1 Planctomycetota bacterium
GCAGCTATGGCGCGCGTTCGCCGATCCACGCGTGGTCGCCGCCAGCGGTCCCGTGCAGCGCGGCGACGGCTCACTGCAGTGCGAACGCCTCGCTTCGTCGCCGATCGGCCGCCTGCTGCCGCTGGCCACCGGCCAGCCGCTGCCCGCCGGCTTCGCGCCGAGCTTCTCCGGCTGCAATCTCGCAATGCGGCGCCGCGCGCTGTTCGCCTGTGGCGGCTTCGACGAGAACCTCTCGTACCAGCCCGACGACATGGACGTCACGGCGCGGTTGTTCGCGCACGTCGGCCGCGATCCAGCGGCGTTCCGCTACTGCGAGCTGGCGCGCGTGACGCACGAGTCGTCGCCGGGCCCCTACCGCCGGACGCTCGAGGACCGCGCCTGGTTCGTGGTCGCGCGCGACAACCTCTACTACGCGTGCCGCCACGGCGGTGTGCTGCGCGGCGTGTTCGGCGGCGTCGCCTTGCAGGTGCCGAAGCTCGTGCGCTTCGCCGCCTGGTGGTGGCGAGGCAAGCTCGGCCCCGCGGCGGCGCTGCGCTGCTTCGGCAAGCACCTCGCCGGCACGCTCGTCGGCATCGGCAAGGGCCTGTGGCGCGCGCCGCGCCTGCCGTTGCAGCCGCTGCCGCCGGCCGCTCCGACGGCGGCCAGTGAACACGCCGGCGAAGGGGAGGCGGCGTGCCGACGCCCGCAACCGGTGTGAACGCCCCCGACACCGACGCGTCGTGCGTCGCCGTCGTCGTGCACTACGTCGATGCCGCGGCGACCGCGCAATGCGTGCATTCCCTGCTGGTGCAGCAACCGCGGCCGCGCGTCGTCGTCGTCGACAACGCCTCGCCCGACGGTTCCGGCGGCACGCTGGACGCAACGTTCGCCGACCTCGTCGACGTCGTCGTGCTGCACTCCGAACGGAACGGCGGCTTCGGCGCCGGCTGCAATCGCGGCATCGACCTGGCACTGCAGCGCTGGCCCGACCTCGCGCACGTGCTGCTGCTGAATCCCGACGCCACGCTGACGCCCGGCTCGCTCGCGGAGATGCAGGCGACGGCGCACCGACATACCCGGGCCGGCCTCGTCGGCTGTCGCATCGACAAGTCCGACGGCACGCCGTGGTACGGCAACGGCCGCTGGCCGGCGTGGACGCTCAGCGGTTTCCACCAGCCACCGCCCGCTGGCGCCAGCGAGCATCGCGCCGGTTTCGTCACCGGCTGCTGCATGCTGCTGGCGGGCGACCTGCTGCGCGACGGCCTGCGCTTCGACGAGAACTACTTCCTCTACTGTGAGGACGCGGACCTGTGCCGCGAGATCGAAGCGCGCGGCCGTGAGCTGTGGGTCACGCAGAAGGCGGTGGCCCACCATGACGGCGGCGGCAGCCAGCCCGGCGAACGGGTGCTCGGCGAACTGAACGCCGGCCGCCTCTACTGGCTGTCGCGCGCCAAGGTGCTGCTGGCGCGGCGCCGCCTGCGGCCGCTGCAGCGCGCCGTGTTCCTGGCGGTGGCGTGGCTGCTGAAGCCGATCGGCGGCCTCGTGCACAGCCGGTCGGGCCGATTCCTCGGCCCCTACCTGCGCGGCTTGCGCGACGGCTGGCGGCAGCGGCTGCCACTGCGGGGCTGAGCAGCCCCGCGGGCGAAGCCGGCCAGCACACGGGCGGGCGGAATCAGCCCTGCGCCATCTGCGCCACAGCCGACTTCAGCACGCTCTTGGCCACCGGCTTGTTGCGCGGCTTGCGCTGGCCGAGCAGTTCGCGCGACAGCGTGTCTTCGAGTTCGCGGTCGCGCTGCTTGCCACCTTGCTGCAGCGACGCTTCCAGGTCCTTGGCGGCGGCCGCGTTCGGACAGGTCATGCGCTGCGCCTGGGCGCTCGCATCGTAGAAGCGCGAGCCCGGCTGCACGGCGACGAGCCGCACGCCATCGTGGGTCGTGACCATCGCGCCTTCCGGCACCTCGAGCCAGTTGCCGCGGGCGACCAGGCCATCGCGTTCCGACCAGCGGTCCCGCCCCGTCGGGTCGATCGGCCGCTCGTCGTCGAGCAGGTAGGTCGGGGTGACGTCGTAGTGCTTGCAGAGGGCCAGCAGCATCGGCAGCGTGGGCAGCGAGCGCCCTTGCTCCAGATGCGACATCGTCGCCGGCCGAACGCCGAGGATCTTGGCGGTCACGCCCTGGGCTTCACGCTTCAGGCGGGTACGGAGGTAGAAGAGCTTGAGGTGCAGGCGCCGCATGGACGGGAGGGAGGGTTGCTGTGGGAGGACGACCGCGTCGCAATACCCCGGAAGGGCACGGCAATCACGATCTGCGAAAGTCTAGCACTTGCCCTAGGCAGAGGGCTGCTGGCGGCAATCCAGGCAGTCCCTGGACGATGCAGTCGGCAGCGGGCAGCACCGTGGCATTGGACGGTGCGGTGCGTCATTCTGTTCGGTAGTCCGGCGAGTCGTTGGACCGAACGAACAGCGCATGCGTCCTAGCTGGCAAGAAGGCGAAGTAACCCTCGATGGCGCCCCGCGTGGCAGCGAGCTGGAGGCGTCGGCGAGCCGATTCGGACTGCTGCGCAGCGACGAAAATCCGACGGCGAAGTGGCGTCTCTCTGCATCGCTCGACCGCATCACGATCCGACCCGCCCATGCCAGCGACGGTTCCCCGCTGCACCTCGAAACCGGACGCAGCAAGCTCGGCCAGCGCCTGCTCGGAGCCCGCCGCGACGACCCTCTGCCGCGGGCCTGCGGCCTGCATCGGCGGCCGACGCCGCCGCGCGTCGTCGACGCCACCGCAGGGCTCGGCCGCGACAGCCTGGTGCTCGCCCACCTCGGCTGCCGGGTCGACGCCCTCGAACGGGAGCCAGCGCTGGCGTTCGTGACCCACCTGCTGGCCGCGGCCTGCGGCGTGCGCGATCGCCTGACCGTGCACCGCACCGACGCAATCGCCTGGCTCGGCGCCCTCGCCGAGGCCGAACGCCCCGACGTCGTCTACCTCGACCCCATGTTCGAGGAGCACGGCTCG
>JBILEY010000597.1:0-2978 GCA_044351865.1 Planctomycetota bacterium
GAGGTCCGGCAGCAGTTGCGCGTCCCGCAGGAACGGCAGCGACGCCAGCCACGAGAGCCCCGGCTCGGCGGCGCCGAGGCCGGTTTCGCAGACGACGAAGCCCGCAGGCCGCAGGTGTTGGGCGAGGCCTGCGCCGATCGCGCGGTAGCACGACAGGACGTCGCCCGGGGCCGAGAACAGCGCCATCGCCGGCTCGAACTTGCGCACGTCGGCGGCGAGGCCGTCGGTGGCGTTGGGATCGATGTAGGGCGGGTTGCTGACGACGACGTCGAACGTCGCGTCGGCAGGCACCGGCGCCCACCACGAACCTTGCAGCAGCGTCACCCGCGCGCCGACGCCGTGGCGTGCGACGTTCGCGGCCGCGACCAGCAGCGCGTCCTGGCTCTGGTCGACCGCGAGCACCTGCAGGTCCGGGCGCGCGACGGCGACGGCGATGGCAATGGCACCGCTGCCGGTGCCGAGGTCGATGACACGGCCACCTTGCGGCGCGCGCGCCAGCACCAGGTCGACGAGCTCTTCGGTCTCGGGACGTGGGATCAGCACCGCCGGCGACACCGCGAGTTCGAGCCCGCGGAAGCTCCAGCTGCCGAGCAGGTGCGCGACCGGCTCACCGTCGCCGCGGCGCACCAGCAGGGTGCGCATCGCATCGCGCTCCTTCGGATCGAGTGGCCGGTCGTGCGCCAGGTAGAGCTGAAGTCGCGTCAGGCCGAGCACCTTGCCGAGCAGCAGTTCCGCCGAACGCTTCGGCGCATCGACCCCGCGGCGCTCGAGCCACGACTCGGCGCCGCGCAGTACGCTGAGCACGGTGTGCTGCGCTTCGCCGCCGGGAACGCTGCCGCTGCTCACGCGCGGATCACTTCCGCTTCTTCTCGGCGATGGCCATCATCTTGGCCTTCTTCTCGGCGCTGTTCTTCTTGGCGCCGCCGACGATGCCGCCGATCAGCGCGAACTCGGCGAGCAGCGCACCGAGGAACACGAACAGCTGGCCCGGACCGAACAGGCGCCAGAAGTACTCGACGCGCGCCGCCGCTTCGGCCTTCTTCGCCAGCGCCCCGCCGATGTCGGCGAACATCTCGCCGAGCGAGCCCGACGGCATCGTCGCCGGCAGGTCCTTGAACCAGCCCATCTCGATCGCCGTCGTGCGCGCGGCCATCGGATCGAAGGCGACGATGTTCATGACGATCGCCAGCAGCGGCAGGAAGCAGAACGCGACCCAGTTGACGCCCTTCGGCCGGTTGTGCGCGATGGCAGCCCACCACGACCAGACCAGCGCGATGCCGATCAGCGTGTAGAAGCCGCCGCTCATGTACTGGTAGCCGGCGCGGCTCGCGTCGGCGGTGAACGGCATCATGCAACCGACCAGGATCATCACGCCGGCGAACAGGAAGCGATAGAACGTCTTGTCGCGGCAGTACGGGTTGTAGGCCGGGGCGAGGCCGCCGCGCGTCAACTGCACCAGCGGATCTTCACCACCGCCGGCGACGCTCGTCGGCGCGCCGGTCTCGAGCGGCTCCAAGGGTTCGAGGGAGGCGAGTTCGGCGGGCTGCGCGGGGTCGGTCATCGTGCTTGCTCCAGGTCGATTTCGAGAGGGATCGGAGGGGGCGAGGATCGTGGCAAAAGTCGCGGCGTCAGTCACGCGCGAATCGGTCGGACACCGCCGTGGACACAGACACGGCGGGCGGCCCCCGGCGGTTCACCCGCGGCGTCGAAAGCCGCGTTTCGGCCGGTGGCCGGGCAGGGCCTGGGCGTACCGCGGCGTGGCTCACAGAGCTTCGATGCGGCGCTCGCGTTCGTCGGCCTGCAGCGCCTGCACGACCGGGTCGAGCTTGCCCTCGAGGATCTGCGACAGCGCGAAGTTGCGGTTCAGCCGATGGTCGGTCAGCCGGTCCTGCGGGAAGTTGTAGGTGCGAATGCGGTCGCTGCGGTCGCCGGTGCCGACCTGCTCCTTGCGTTCGGCCGCGCGCGCCGCCGCCGCCGCCCGCTGCCGCGCGTCGTAGATGCGCGACCGCAGCAGCGCCATCGCCCGCTGGCGGTTCTTCAGCTGGCTGCGTTCTTCCTGGCAGGCGACGACGGTGCCGGTCGGCAGGTGCGTGATGCGCACCGCGGACTCGGTCTTGTTGACGTGCTGGCCACCGGCACCGCTCGACCGATAGGTGTCGATCTTCAGGTCTTCGACGTCGATGTCGACTTCGACCTCTTCGACCTCCGGCAGCACCGCTACTGTCGCCGCCGACGTGTGCACGCGGCCCTTGGTCTCGGTCTCCGGTACGCGCTGCACGCGGTGGCCACCGGACTCGAACTGCATCGCCGCGAAGACCCTGGTGCCGCGCAGTGCGAACACGACTTCCTTGAAGCCGCCCTGCTCCGCCGGCGTCATGTTCATCGGTTCGAACGCCCAGCCCATGCGCGTGGCGTAGCGCTGGTAGATCGTGTAGAGGTCGCGGGCGAACAGCGCCGCCTCTTCGCCGCCGGTGCCGGCGCGGATCTCGACGATGCAATCGCGGCGGTCGTCACCCTGGTCGGCGAGCAGGTCGTCGATCAGCTCGGTCGCAGCCGCGGCTTCGCGCGCCTCGAGCTCCGGCAGCTCGGCGCCGGCGAGCTCGGCGAGGTCGCGGTCCGAGCCCTCGCGCAAGGCACGGTGCTCGGCGATCTGCGCCTGCAGCTGCAGGAACGCCTGGTAGCGCGCCACGACCGGCGACGCCTTGCCGAGTTCCTTTTGCAGGGCGGCGAGGCGGTCGGCACGCTCGAGCACCTTCGGATCAGCGGCCTGCGCGAGCAGTTCCTGCACGCGCGCAACCATGCCGTCGAGGCGCTGCTGGATCTTCGGTCGCAGCGTGGTCATCAAAGGCCTGCACTCCGGAGGATGCGGCCTGACTTCGGCTCACGCTCCGCCAATGCGGCAGCGGAGCGCCAGGAAGGTGTGGGGCGGCGTGGCAGCACGCCGGCGACCTACGCCTTCGCGCCTTCCTTGCCCTTGC
>JBILEY010000596.1:0-2978 GCA_044351865.1 Planctomycetota bacterium
GGCGAAGGCGCGCGGCTCGAAGGCACGACGAAGTTCGCCGACGGCTCGCCCGGCGGTGGCTCGCAGGTCTCGCTGCGCCTGCTCGCCGACGGCGCGTTCGCGTTCCCGTTCGCGCAGCACAGCCTGCGCAGCGTCGGGCTCGGTGCGTTCACGTTCGCCGATCTGCTGCCGGGGACCTGGCGGGCGATGGCCAGGATCGGTGATGCCGAGGTCGAGCAGGTGCTCGCGTTGCGCGCCGGGGAGACGGCGACTTGGGACGCAGTGTCACCGCCGGTGCAGCTGTTGCGCGTCTGCTTGCGCGACGAGCGAGGGCAGCCGCTGACCGATTGGCGCGTGCAAGTCAACGGCGAGCGTGGGCAACTGAGCACTCCAGGCATCACCGGCGACAACGGCGTCACGCTCGACTACGTGCAATGGCGCTTTCCGGACAGCTGGCCGCTGACGCTCTGGCTGTTCGACCCGGCGTCCTACGAGTTCAGCCCCTACTTCCCGTGTTGGCGCGTGCCGGGCATCGTCGCCGACGGCAACATCGTCGACGTCGTCGTGCCCGACCATGCGCGCGCCACGCACACGATCCGTGGGCTCGTCGTCGACGAGAACGGCCAGCCGCTGCGCGCCAACGTCATGGTGGTGAGCCAGCAGGTCTGGTGGGACGGACCGCAGGCCACGTGCGATGACCACGGTGCGTTCGCGATCGGCCCGTTCGCACCCGGCCGCGTGCGCGTCGTCGTGTCGGCGCCCGGTCGCGCCACGCTGCGGCTCACCGACGTCGAAGTGCCGACCAACGGCGATGCCGAGCTCGGAACGATCCGGTTGGGCCTGCCGGCGAAGGTGCGCGCGGTCGCGGCCGACGGGGTGAGCGTGCCCGACGACCTCGAGCTGGCGCTGACCGCGGTGCGCGGTGGCCAGACGTTCGAGCTGGTGCGGCAGCGCGACGGTTCGTTCGCGCACGAGGAGCTGCCGCCGGGTGACTACCAGTTGCTCGGCAGCAGCCGCTCGCACCAGGTGCTGCCGCAGCGGATCGGCGTCGCCGCTGCCGCCGAACCGGTGCCGGTGGCATTCCAGCTGCGCGCGGCGCCGGCGCTGCGCGTGGTCGTCGAGCTCGGCGTGCAGCAGCGAGCGCAGATGATGTTCAGCGCGACACTGATCGTGCGTGATCACGCGGGCAGCGTCGTGCTGCGGCGCGAAGTCGGCCGCACCTTCCACGGTCGCGTTCCGAGCGAACTGCCGTTCGCGGTGGCGCTGCCGAAGGGCGACTACGCGCTCGAACTCGACGATCGCTGGCAGCCGCTGCGCGCGAAGGCGACGGTCGGCGACGGCGGAGGCGAGGTGCGCTTCCCGCGCCGCGAGTGAGCGCCGCGCACGCGGGCCGTGGCGATCACTTCGCCGCGCGCTGCAGTTCGAAGCGATCGCGCAGCAGTTCGCCACCAGTGTGATGCGGCGGGATGCGCCACATGCCGGCGATGGTGTTGCCGTCGAGCGACAGCATGCCGCGGTAGTGCACGTCGTGGCCGGGCACCTCGACCGTGATGTTCGCCTTGCCCGGCATCCAGATGCTGGTGCTGGTCTTGCCCTGGTAGTGCTTCACGAACGTCACCAGCCGCTTCTCGACTTCGCCTTCGATCGAGCTGTTCTCGGGCAGGCTGCTGAGCACTTCGGCTTCGGCCACCATCTCGGTGTCCTTGCTCTCGTCGCCGCCGGCGGTGTGCAGGCGCTCGTGGCTGACCATCAGCGTGTCGACGTCGCGCATCGCGCCGACGAACGACTGGCCGCGCTGCACCACGCGCATCGAGATGCCGTGGCGGCGGCCGTTCTGGACGAAGTGGCCTTCCCAGGTGCCGGTCAGATCGAAGGTGTGGCTCAACCGCCGCAGCATGGAAGCCCAATGGAAGGGCGTCAATCAGGCAATGCCAGGAGTCCGGCGAACAGGCCTGCGAGGGCGTCTGGCGTGGCCGCCGTGCCCGCGATGCGAACGACCGCGTGTCCCTCGGCCGGCGTCGGCGGCACGAACGCGTCGTGGCGGGCGGCGGCGACCGTGGCATCGGCGTCGCTGACACGCGTCGGGTCCAGCGTGCGGGCGGTGGCGCGGGCGATCGCGGTGGCGCGGTCGACGTCGACGTGCACGAACACGATCCGGGCTCCCGCTGTTTGCGCGGCGGCGGCTGCGGCGGCGCGCTGGGCTGGCGTCGGGAAGTTGCCGTCGAGCACTACGACATGCTCGCCAGCGCGGGTGGCCGCGGCGGCGCGCGCCAGCAGTTCGTCGTAGGTGCGCTGCGAGAACGCATCCGTGTAGTGCTCGGCGCGGGCGCGCTCGGTCGGAGCGACGCCGGCGAGTTCCTTGCGCACGACGTCGGTCGCGAGGCTCGGCCAACCCGCGAGCTCCGTGAGGGCCGTGGCGAGCTGCGACTTGCCGCTCGCCGGTGGCCCGCACAGCACGAGCCAGCGTGGCCCGAGCGCTTCGACCTGCAGCGCGGCGGCGAGTTCGAGATGGTGCCGCGCGGACTGGCGGGCGCCGTCGCGGTCGGCGGCGGGCAGTTCGGCTTCGCGCGCCGCGAACACCGCGACCTTCGCTCGCACCATCGCGCGGTAGGCGCACAGCGTCGGCATCAGTGCTGGCAGCTCGGCGTCGCCGCGCGCGTTCGCGTAGGCCAGCGCGAACGCCGCGGCGAGGTCCTTGGCGCCGCGGTAGCGCAGGTCCATCACCAGGAACGCGACGTCGAGCGCCTGGTCGCCGCGGCGGAAGCGCGGCTCGAACTCGATGCAGTCGTAGAGCACAGGCGGCACCGTCATGCAGACGTTGCGCGCGTGCAGGTCGCCGTGGCCGTCGAGGCAAAGGCCGCGCTGCGCACGTGCGCGCAGCAGCGGGGCCAGCGCAGCGAAGGCGCGTTCGTGCGCAGCTTGCAGCACCGACAGCAGCAGCGGTGGTTGGCCGTGCCCGGCGATCGCGGCGAGCTCGGTGAAGTTCGCGGTCGCGAAGC
>JBILEY010000194.1:0-9423 GCA_044351865.1 Planctomycetota bacterium
TGCCGCGAGCGGACGATCGGTCGCAGCGCGGTCGCTGCGTCAGCGCGGTTCGGCGCGGTGCAAGCGTCGCTCGTGCGGACGGGCGGCCCAGCGGATGCGGGTCGCCGCGACTTCGCCGCGGACCGCTGACCGTCGTCAGCGATTGACCAGATACCAGCGACCGTCGATGCGCTGCAGCCGGAACGTCTTCGGCAAGCCGCCGGCAGCGTCGAGCTGCCAGGTCGCCGTGTTGCCGTCGGCGGAGAGGGTCGGTGCCTGTTTGGCGGCGACGGTCAGCGCGGCTGCGAGTTCCTTGCCACGTTCGCCGTTGAAGCGATCCGCCAGCGACTCGATCGTCCTTCCCCCTTCCAGGATCTTCGACAGATCGGCGGGCGCGCAGTAGGTCTCGACGAACTGCTTGCCGCGCCCGGAGCTGATCAGCGCGAGGATCTCGTTCATGGCCGCTTCGGGCTGCAGCTCCCCCTTCGGCTTGTCCGCGCGCGCATAGCCGGCGAACGCCTGGTTGTCGTGATCGCCACCGACGAACAGCAGGTCGGCGGGCTTGGCTCCGGCCCGCACGAACATCACGTTCCACGACTCGGCATCGCCGCACGGATCGCCGGCGCGCTCACGGAACCAGACCACGGTCGGATTGCCCGACAGCACCGTCAGCAGGAACACGTGCTCGCTCTCGCCCTTCTTCATCATGCCGGCGAGCAGGATCGTCTGGTCCTTCAGCTTGCCGGCGATCGCCGCCGGGATCTTCGCCAGCACGGTGGCGTCGGTGCGGAACTCGAGGCGGTCCGCGGCGGCCTTGCCGCCGAGACGCTGCGCCAAGGCTGCGTCCGGCAGCCAGACGCCGGGCAGGCCGTTGGCGACCACGCAGTTCGGATCGGCCTTCACCTGCAGACCATTGCCGGCATCCTGGGCCAGCAGCGAGAACGAGAACAGGACCGCGGCGAGTCCCCTGGCGGTTGCCGTGTGCATGCCGGCATCGGACCAGGGCACCGCACCGCCGACAAGCGGCCACGGCTCGCTCCGCGCCGCGCCAGCCTTCACCCGAACGTCACCACGACCTCGCCGCGCTTCCTGCCGCTGTCGACGTGGCGATGGGCCTCGACGATCTGCTCGAAGCGATACGAGCGATCGACGACCGCTCGCCAGCGCCCCGACGCCGCCAGATCGCAGAGGAACTGCAGGTCGTCGAGCCGTTCGCTCGCCACACCACCCAGCACGCGCTGCTTGCTGGTGAGGCCGGTCCACAACCCGCGCAACATCGGCCCGGGCGTCATGTGCACCGCGCGCACGTACACCCCGCGCGGTGACAGCACCCGCAGGCACGACGTGAAGTCGCTCTTGCCGACCGCGTCGTAGACCACGTCGTAGCGTTCGCCATCGTCGGCGAAGTTCTCCCGCGCGTAGTCGAACACGCGCTCTGCCCCCAGCGACTGCACCAGCGCCACGTTCGCAGCACTGCACACGCCATGGACCACGGCACCCGCTGCGCGCGCGAGCTGCACGCCGGCCGTGCCGAGGCTGCCGGACGCGCCGTAGACGAGCACGCGCTGGCCAGGCTGGATGCCGGCGCGACGCAGCAAGAAGTGCGACGCGAGGCCGCCGAACACCAAGGCGGCGCCTTCTTCGTGCCCGAGCTGCTCGGGCAGTCGCGTGATCGCGCCGGCTCCCTGGACGCACACGTATTCCGCATGGGCGCCGAGCTTCATGCCGGTGGAACCGAACACACGCTCGCCGAGCGAGAAGCGCGTGGCGCCAGGACCGCAGGCCACGACTTCGCCGGAGAACGTGCTGCCGAGCCTCGCCCAGCGGCGCGGGCGAAGCAGGCCGTTGACGAGCCGCGTGAGCGCGGGATCGGCGCGGCGCAGGCGGCTGTCGGCGGAGGTGACGGTGGTGGCGCGCACGCGGACCAGCACCTCGCCGCGAGCGGGCGTGGGGCGCTCGACCTCGCGGATCTCGACGACCTCCGGGCTGCCGTACGCGGTGCAGATGGCGACGTTCATCGGTGTTGCTTGCGGGTTGCCGATGCGCAAGGCGTCGTCTGGCCGTTCGGGGCGCCAAGGAAAGCTGCATGCGGCGCGAACGTGGCGCACGGCAGCGACACCCGACCGCCGCTCAGCGCGGCGTCGACCAACCCGCCGCCTGTGGCGGCCGCGAGAAGAGGCGCGCGGCGATCCGCTGGCAGCGCACCACCAGCGCCGCCGCGAACACGATCGGATGCAGCATCGCGCGCAGCCTGCGCTTGCCCGACCAGGCCGGCCCGTACGGCGGCCGGTGCGGGGACGCCTCGAGCTGGCGACCGCCGTCGACCCAGCGCCGCTGCGCCCGCAGCATGTCCTTCACGCTGTTCGGGAAGCGGACCGCCGTCGTGCACTCGCGCACGACGATGCGTTCCTCCGGCGCGAACTGCATCGCGGCGAACGTGTCGTCGGCGACGACCTTGGGGAACTCCTGCCAGCGTGCGCGGCCGGCGGCGTTGACGGCCAACGCACCACCGCCGAGCACGTCGTCCTGCACCCACGGCAGGTAGAGCCAGCAGCGCGAGCAGAAGTCGACGAGCCATGACTTGCCGGGGCGCAGCGTCTTGCGCGGCGCGGCGATGCGAGCCGCGGGTCCGGCGACGGCCGCCGCCAGCGCAGCGACCGCGTTCGGCGACAGCCGGATGTCGGCGTCGAGGAAGATGCGCACGCCGGCGGCGGTGATGCGCTGCTCGGCCGCGTTCAGCGCCGCGGTCTTGCCCGGCTCGGGCCGATCGACGAGTTCGATGGTGCAGCGCTCGTTCGCCAGTTCGCGGGCAGCCCGGCGCACGACCTCGGCGGTGCCGTCGGTGCAGCCGTTGGTGGACACGATGACCCGGAACGGTTCGGGGCAGACCTGGGCAGCGAGTGCCGCGAGCGTGTCGTAGATGGTCGCCTGCTCGTTGCGGGCGGCGATCACGATGTCGATGGGCATGGCGTGGAGTGGCGAGTTCGTCAGCGGCTCGGATCACTTCGTGGACGGTGGCAGCGCGGTCGCGCCCCGGTCGACGAGGGATGCGAGGGGTCGCTGCCGAGCATACGAGCTTCGACGCACCGGTCACTTCCACTCGAGCCGCAGTTCTCGTGGCGAGCCGCAGCGCGGCGCAGGCTGCCTCCTGGCCGTGGACGCGACGACGGCACGCTTGTGCGCGGTCGCTCTGCACACTTTCCGCGATCCACGCGGCGAGTTCGGTCGATGGAGCCGCTGTGTCCGACGCCCTCGTGATCGTCCTGGCCACAGGACTCTGCCTCGTGCCCGTCAGCCTGGCCGCGACGCGCCTCTGGCTGCTCCTCGCCACCCTCGTCAGCCTTGCCTGGCTCGGCGCGAGCGGCCTCTACTTCTACGTCTATCTAGGCCTCGGCGGCGACGACACGTGGCCACTCGGCATCCTGATCGTGCTCTGGCTCGCGGCGATCGCTGCGATCGTCGCCCGCCGGATGGCGATGCTCGCGAGCGCGCACGACGACGAGCCAGACCCATCCCGCATTGGTGCCATGCACGGCGATGGTGCGTTCGGAGCGAGGAACGCACGCGAGCCCTGAGTCCCTGGGCGCGAAGGCGTCGCGTCGGCAACCTGCGACGATTCGGCCCGCGGCACCACACACCCGCTGCCGCTGCTGGGCCCGGCTCCGCTCGGCCGCGAGTCGGCCGCATCAGAAGTAGAAGTGCACGCCGAGGCCGAGGAACTGCACGCGATCGGTGTAGAACTGCCCGTTCGGCGAATAGCCGTCGTACCACTCGAGCAGCACTGCGAGGCGCTGGCTCTGACGGCCGACGTCCTCGAACACGACGCCGGCGCGCACCGACGCATCGAGGCCCCAGTCGTTCTCCTGCCGCTGCTTGCAGTCGACGGCAGCCACCGGCCACATGCCGGCCCCGGCGCCGAACGGCTGCTGCCCGCGCCACTCGAGGCCGTAGTGCAGCGTCCACGACTCGAGGTCGGCCGGTTCCGCGGCGAGCAGATAGCTGCCGCCGGCGTACGGCCGGAACCCGGCCGGCAGTTCGTGGCTGGCGACGACGTCGACCGTCTCGTAGCTGAGGTTGACGCGGCCACTGCCGGTGATCTGCTCGCGCAGCACGTACTCGTCGCCGAGGTGCGAACTCTGGTGCCGCAGTCGCAGCAGCAGCGAGGTGTCGCGGTGGCGCCCGGCCAGGTACGGACCGATCGTGTAGTCGGCGTTGACGAGGTCCTTCGAGGCGCGATCGAGATCGAAGATCGCGAACACGCCGGCCTGCAGACCGGCCTCCCAACGCAGCGCACCAGCGCCCCGGCTGCGCGCGAACGCGAGCGTCTCCCCGAAGCCGACGGCGCCGATCTGCTCCAGCGGCTCGGTGCCGGCCGCACGATCGCGGTCCTCGAGGTAGTAGTGCCACGAGGCGAAGAAGTGCGGCCAGCGTGGATCGGCGAGCAACGGCTCGAACAGGCGGCCGGTCGACAGGAACAGCGTCGATGCCGCCGCCGGCGCCGAGAGCCCGAGTTCGGGCTGCACGAAGGTCACCTCGCGCACCCCGGGCAGCGCGCGCAGCACGATGGCGAGCCGTTGGCGTTCGAGTGGACCGAAGTCCCGATCGACCAGCTCGACCCGACCGTCGTGCACCGTCACCGGTGCGGCGGGCAGCCCGAAGTCGCGTTCGAGCACGGCGGCGACATAGCCGGCGACGACGCGATCGTCGAACTCACTCTCCTGCGCCACCAAGGCCTCGAGCGACCACAAGACGGACATCGACGCCAGACCATGGGTTCGCATCGCCCCGACGCTAGTGCTTGCTTGCGCAGGCCGGCCGTGAATGCCGCCGACTCGCCACGGATTCCGGGGCGGCTCGGATGAAGCCGAATTCATGCGGCATTCAGGCGATCGCAGGCGCCGAGTTCGCACCGCCTGCATCGTGGGCCGCGTGCTGCCGGCAGCGAACCGCCCCACCGACGCAGAACACCTGCACGCATCATGCAGGACCGGTTCTGCAGCGCGGAGCTGCCGAGCCAGGGTCATGCATTGCTTCTGCATACGCAGCCCAGGCCGAGGCTCGTCGGAGTCGACCAGCAGCCGGCGTGTCGTTCGTGCCGTGTCGGCCAGCGACGCATCGCCCGGCACCACTTCCCGTTCCTCCACCACACACTTGGGCACCAACCTCCGCCGACCCGCTGCGTAGCACGCAGCTGGGTCATGCGCAGATCAGTCGCCGACCACGATCGTGCGCGCCGCCGTGAAGTCGAGCCCTGCCCAGCCACCGGGCGCGTTGAGCACCGCGACTTGTGCAGAGAGGGTCACGCCGCGCAGCGAAGCCGCGTACGGCAGCGGAATCGGGAACTTGGCCACGCCCCACGGGTTCGTGGTCGCGAGGACCAACGTGAACGCGTTCTGCAGGTAGAGCGTGCAGGGGCCGATCGGTTGCGCTGCGGCGCTCGACGCAAAGCCGAAGACGCATGGTGCGGAGCTGGCGGCGCCGAGCGCTTCGAAGCGGAAGTCGGCGTTGCCGAGGTAAGGCCCTTGGGCCAACAAGCGCGGGGGTGAGCCGACGGCACAGCCGCTGCCGAGTTCGGTCGACGTAGCCAGCACCGGTGCGCCGAGCAGCCAGGTGTCGTCGCGCTCCGCGTTGGCGTCGATGCCGCCATGCAGCAACACCTGCGAAGTGGCGGGATCGATGGCGATCGAGGCGGAAGCGCGCGCTGGGGGTGTGCTGGTGGTCACCATCTGGGTCCACGTGGTGCCGTTCCAATGCCAGGTGTCGCCGAACATCTGGCTCGCGAGGGTGCCGCGGCCACCGAACAGCACGACCGCGCCTTGCTGCGGGTCGAAGACCATGCTGTGCGCTTGGCGTTGCGACGGGCGCACGGCGGGCGCCAGTGCGATCCAGTTGCTGCCGTCCCATTCCCAGGTGTCATCGAACGTCGAAAACAGGATCCCGCCGCCGAACAGGACGACCCGCTGGCGCACGGGATCGTAGGCCATGGCGTGGGCCGAACGTCCGGATGGCGCTGCGGCGGGTGCCTGTTGCACCCAGTTGATTCCGTTCCAGGTCCAGGTGTCGGTGCGGTACGCCGGCCCTTGCATGGGCACGAAGTAGGTGCCGCCGAACAGCACCACGCATTGCCGTGCCGCGTCGTAGGCCATGGCGTGACCGGTGCGCGTCGGTGGCACCACCGCAGGGCTTGGATGCGTCCAGACCGAGCCATCCCATTCCCAGGTGTCGGTCCTGCCGAACAGCACCGAGCGGCCTCGCCCGGCGTCGAACGCGAGCGCCGCCCCCACGGTCAAGGACGGCCCCACGGCCGTGCGCCGGGCCCAGGTGGCACCGTCCCATTCCCACGTGAGCGGCACCGCCGGCACCGTGCTCGAGCCCTGCACGACGACGACGCGGTTGCGGGCCGTGTCCGCGCAAGCCGGGCTGCCGGCGTCGCTCGCCGGCGGCCAGGAGACCGATTGCTGCGCAATCCAGCTCGTACCGTTCCACTGCCAGACGGTGTCGCCGCGGAACGCCAGCACCGAACCGGTGGTGGGGTCCGTCGCCGTGGGTGCGGAGGTGCCGGGGAACGGCAGCGTGCTGGCGCGCTGTTGCCACGCCGTGCCGTCCCATTCCCAGGTGTCCTGGTGCACCCCCAGGCTGCCCGAGTAGCTGTAGCCGCCGGCCAGCACCGTGCGCTGGCGCACGGAGTCGAAGAGCATCGTGTGGTCGGTGCGCGCGGGCGGGGCCGTCGGCGTGTTCTGCAGCAGCCAGTCCGTGCCGTCCCATTCCCAGGTCTCATTGAGGCTGGTCGGGGCGCCGCCGAACATCACGATCCGCTGCCGCCCCGGGTCGCAGGCGAGCGCGTGGAAGAGGCGCCCGGCCGGCCCGTGCGCAGGCGTGCGTTGCGTCCACGTGGTGCCGTCGTACTCCCAGGTGTCGCCTGCGGCGACGCCCTGGCTGGTGACGCGGCCACCGTGCAGCAGGATGCGGCCGCGGGCGGTGTCGAAGACCATCGCGTGGCGTTCACGTGGGCTCGGCATGGTGGGCAGCACGCGCTGCGTCCACGCCACGCCATCCCATTCCCAATGGTCGCCGCGCAGGTTCGTGGTGCCCGGATCCGAACCACCGAACAGCACGGTGCGCTGCCGGATCGGGTCGTGGACCAGCTGCGCGCCGACGCGCGGCGGCGGCAGCACGGCACTCGGCCGCGGCATCCACACCGAGCCCCCCCATTCCCAGGTGTCCGCGATGGTGGTGCCCTGGTAGAAGCTGCTGCACGCGACGATGAGGCCGCGCGCGACGTCGGTTGCCAGCTTGGCCGAGAAGTCCGGGTTGCCGTTCTTGGTCGCGGGCGCGTAGCTGGGGCGCGGCGACCAGCCTGGTGCTTGTGCCGACACCGAACTGGCAAGCAGCACGGAAAGCAGGCAAGCCGCGGTGGCCCGGGACGTGGAGATCATGTGTGGAGTATGGCTGCCGGCAGGACTGCCAAGCAGGGGGGCACAAAGAAAGAAGCTGCGGTCCCGGACCACCCGGAACCAATCCCCGTCGTCCTTCCGCACGAGGTGCTGCGCATCGTCAGCGCGCATCTGCGCAGCGGTGCGGAGGAAGCGTGAGGTGGCCGGATTCGGACGAATCCTGATCCGGTGGCGGATGCGTGCGCGCTTGTCGCGAGACGGCAGGCCCTCCGGCATGCCCCGCGTCCAACCCTCGTCCGCCGCCGTCCATGCCATCCGCCAGTCCCGTCCGCTCCGAAGACCGCATCACCTCGCTCGACACCATCCGCGGGTTCGCCCTGTTGGGCATCCTGCTGATGAACATCGTCGGGTTCGGCCTCGCCAACGCCTACGACGACCCGACCAACGCCGGTGGTGCCACCGGCATCGACCTGTGGACGTGGGTGGTCATGCACGTGCTCGCCGAGGGCAAGATGCGCTGCCTGTTCTCGATGGTGTTCGGCGCCGGCATCGTGCTGCTGACGTCGCGCGCCGAACAGCGTGCCGACGGCAGCAACGCGGCCGACATCCACTACCGCCGCAACCTGTGGCTCGGGGCGTTCGGCATCCTGCACGCCTACCTGCTGTGGCAGGGCGAGATCCTCTACCCGTACGCGTACTGCGCGCTGGTGCTGTACCCGTTCCGTCGTGCGGCGCCGCGCACGTTGATCACGCTGGCGGCTGTGCTGATGGCGATCACGGCAGCGTGCGCCGTGCTCAACGCGCGCGAGACGAACACGATCGTCGCCGAAGGCAAGGCCGCCGCCGCGTTGAAGCAGAGCGACGCGAAGCTGACCGAGGCGCAGGCGGAAGCGTTCGGCAAGTGGGAGGAGCTGCGCAAGAACGCGAAGCCGACACCGGCCGAGGTCGAGAAGATCAATGCGAAGTGGCGCGACTCGCTGTGGGACGTGCTGAAGGTGCGTGCGACGAACGTGTGGCGCTGGCACAGCATCGCCTACTACCACTTCTGGAACCTCGACATCTTCAGCATGATGCTGCTCGGGATGGGGCTGTTCCGCCTCGGGGTGTTCTCCGCCGCGCGCAGCAAGGCGTTCTACGCGCGCCTGGCGATCGGTGGCTACGCGGTGGGCATCACCGTGAACTCGATCACGGCCTGGACGCGCGTCACCAGCGGCTTCGACATCGTGACCAGCAGCTACACGATGCTGACCTACGACCTCGGCCGGCTGTCGATTGCACTCGCGCACGCCAGCGTGCTGCTGCTGCTGGTCAAGTGCGAGGTGACGACGTGGCTGACGCGGCGCCTCGGTGCGGTCGGCCAGATGGCGCTGTCGAACTACCTGACGCACTCGGTCGTCTGCTCGACGCTGTTCTGCGACTACGGCTTCGGCCTCTTCGGCCGCCTCGCGCGCCATGAGCTGTACTACGTCGTCGGCGGGTTGTGGCTGTTCCAGCTGTGGATCAGCCCGCTCTGGCTGCGGCATTTCCAGTTCGGCCCGGCCGAGTGGGCGTGGCGGTCGCTCACGTACTGGCAGCGCCAGCCGATGCGGCGCTGAGGCTGTACCGGCGCCGGTGGGCTGCTGCGCAGCCGGCGTCTCGTTCGTGCACAGCCACGAGAACGAACGGCGCGGAGCGGCTCAGCTTCTGACAGCGGCGCAAACGACGAGCGGCGAGTCGGGTCCTGCACGGCAGTCGGGGGAAGGGGATCGACCTTCGTATCCACGCAAGCCTTCGAGCTCTGGGAGGGAGCTGCCTACCGCCCTTACGGGTCGGATCGCAACTCCGCCCACGCCCACCCTCTCGCCACGACTTCGACGTAACCTTCGTGCCCATCGAACACCAAATGCACGTATCGCTCCTCTCCAACCCCGAGCTCACGCATCCATGCTGACCTTCGGACCAGGTAGGCACGTGGATGTGGACAGCAACCCGAAGTCAGCCATTGCTGGTCGAGACTCTCTCGACTGCACGAAGGATCGAAGCTCCGGCCAAAGTCTTGATCGGAATCCCG
>JBILEY010000155.1:0-10854 GCA_044351865.1 Planctomycetota bacterium
GTCGGCGATCTTCCAGACGCGCTGCAGCGCCACCGCTTCGATGGCGTCGGTCGTCAGCTCGACGCCGGCGTGGCGCACGCGCAGCGGGGCGACCAGCACCCGGCTCTGTTCGTCCTCCGGGTCGCCGTCGGCCTCGACGCGCACGAAGCCGGCGAACGACTCGATGCGATGGCTGGCCTTGCCGGGCGGCGTGGGCTCGCCGCCGGGCACCTGCGGCCGCGCGTAGCGGACCAGCCAGCTGTCCTGGCGCACCAGCTGCACTTCCAGCCGATGGCCCTCGATCTCGAGCCGCACCACGGCGCGATCGGCGGCCGGGCGTTCGGCGGTCGGCACCTTCGCGTAGCCGGCGACGTGCAAGCCGGGGTTGGCGTCGCGGAAGCGTTCCCAGAACACCTGCACGCTCATCAGGTCGAGCCCATGGCGCTGGCGGTAGCCGTCCGACAGGCTCTCGTAGACGATGTCGGGGTCGTCGCGGCGCAGCGCCTCGAGCATCGTGCGCACGGCGTCCTCCGGCGACGTGTAGTCGACCGGGATCCAGGGCGTGCGGTCCGGGCCGCAGAAGAAGCGGGCGAACGAGCAGCAGCCGCCGAGCGGCAGCGCGGCGACGAGAGCGAAGGCGAGCGTGCGACGAGGCGCCATGCGGCCATGGTGCGGACACCTCACGCAAATGCAACCGATCGCCGATGCAGTCCCGGGCTGCGCGCCCGTGTGGGAGTTTTTGCGCCGCTCGCTGGCTATACTGTTCGCCCGGTTCGGGCCCCGAACGCCTCCGTCCCATCATGATGCACCGTCGTTTCCTCGGCCTTCTCGTCTCCGCGCTGTTCGTTCCGACCGTGTTCGCGCAGGAGACCAAGCCCGCGCCGGACGCTCAGGGCAAGCCGACCGAAGTCAAGGTGGCGCCGGGTGTCGCGCCACAGCCGGCCCGCGGCAACCCAGCCGCCGGCGGCAACAGCTGGTTCCCGGAGACCAACAAGGACCTCGGCACGTTCTTCGGGCAGGGCGAGGCGGTCGGTGTGTTCAAGTTCAAGAACCCCGGCACCAAGGTCGTCAACTGGCGCAGCCTGACGCCGAGCTGCCAGTGCGCGCGCGCGACGATCCGCGTCGGCACCCGCGTCTACGAGCTGACCGGCAAGCCGAACCCGGGCCAGCTGATGCGCATCACCAAGGTGCAGGGGCAGCCCGACCAGACCGAGCGCGTGCAGCAGATCGCCGTCGAGGCGGGTGAGGAGGGCGAGATCGAAGTGCACCTCGACATGAACGGCATCACGACCGCCAAGCAGGCGAGCGTCGACATCCACACCGACGACGAGGTCCAGGCCCACATGCGCCTGAACTTCCACGCCACCGGCACCCAGCTGTTCGTGGTCTCGCCGCAGGAGGTCAACCTGAACAAGATGACCTGGGCCGAGACCAAGGAGTTCGAGGTCACGGTGACGTCGCCGCGGCACCCGAACTGGAAGATCACCCGCATGGACGACGCCGGCAAGGTGTTCGACGTCAAGTGGGAGAAGGCGCCGGCCGGCGACGCCTGGATCATCAAGGGCAAGTACGGCCCGGTGAACGCAGAGTCGGTCGGCGGCGGCGTGCTGAAGTTCTACAGCGACGTGCAGGGCGAGTCGGCGTTCACCGTCCGCGTCACGGCGATGGTGCAGGGCCCGCTGGAGATGAAGCCGGGTGGCTTCTTGACGCTCGGCCTGATCCGCAAGGGCACCTCGCTGAAGAAGGAGGTCGTGTTCGAGCCGAACGACGGCAGCAACCTCGAGGCGACCTCGCTGACGTTCGAGAAGGCGACGATCGACACGGAGTTCCTGGTCGCATCGACGCGCAAGGACGGCAACAAGCTGATCGTGGAACTGACGATCTCGGACAAGGCGCCGAGCGGCCTGGTCAAGGGCGACCTGGTGGTCAAGCTGAACCACCCGCAGGTCGGCGAGAAGCGCATCATGTTCAACGGCTTCGTGCGCTGAAGCACGGCGCCTGCCCGCGCCACGCTGCGGCCGTCGAACGACGGCCGCTTTGCTGTACGGAACCCCCCGGCGCTGCTCGGCATTCGCCAGTGGCGGCGAGCACGCCCGCTCCGCCCCTGGTATGGTCCCGCCTTCTCCCCGACCTCCTCTCGAGCATGGGCCGACACGACCTGCCTAGCGGCTTCACCGACGACCAACTCCGCGCGTTCATGAAGGCCATCCTGGCCGACGTGCACGCGCTCGAACGCATGCTCGAAGAAGACCGCTTCGAGAAGGGCGTTCGCCGCATCGGCGCCGAACAGGAGATGTTCCTGCTCGACCGCGCCGGCCGCGCCTGGTGCGGCGCCGACGCGATGATGAAGAAGTTGAGCCACCCGCAGTTCACCTACGAACTCGCGCAGTTCAACCTCGAGTGCAACATGAAGCCGCAGGTGTTCGGCGGCAAATGCCTGTCGGCGATGGAGAGCGAGCTGCAGGAACTGCTGCAGATGGCGCGCAGCGCCGCGCGCGAACTCGGCGGTGGCATCGTGCTCGCCGGCATCCTGCCGACGCTGCGCCGCAGCGACCTGACGCTGGCGTCGATGGTGCAGAACCCGCGCTTCCTGGCGCTGAACCAGGCCATCTCGCAGCTGCGCGGCGGCGAGTTCCAGTTCCGCATCAAGGGTGTCGACGAGTTCGAGATGACGCACGACAACGTCATGCTCGAGTCGTGCAACACGAGCTTCCAGGTCCACTTCCAGGTCGGGCCGAAGGAGTTCGCCAAGCTCTACAACTGCGCGCAGGCGATCACCGCGCCGGTGCTGTCGGTGGCGACCAATTCGCCGGTACTGCTCGGCCGCCGGCTGTGGCGCGAGACGCGCGTGGCGCTGTTCCAGCAGTCGGTCGACGCCCGCTCGGCGGCGCACCAGCTGCGCGGTCGCCGGCCGCGCGTGAACTTCGGCGACGGCTGGGTGCGCGACAACGTGCTCGAGATCTTCCGCGAGGACATCGCGCGCTTCCGCGTCGTGCTCGCGACCGACATCGACGAGGACCCGGAGGCGGTGCTGAATCGCGACGGCGTGCCGGCGCTGACCGCGCTGCGCCTGCACAACGGCACCGTCTACCGCTGGAACCGCGCCTGCTACGGCATCAGCGACGGCAAGCCGCACCTGCGCATCGAAGCGCGGGCGTTCCCGGCCGGCCCGACGGTGGTCGACGAGATCGCCAACGGCGCCTTCTTCTTCGGCCTGATGGCCGCGGTCTCGCACGAGTTCGACGACGTCAGCAAGGTGATGTCGTTCGACGACGCCAAGGGCAACTTCGTCGCCGCCGCGCGCCTGGGCCTGCAGGCGAACCTGACGTGGTTCCATGGCCGCGAATACGCGGCGCAGGAGCTGGTCGCCGACGTGCTGCTGCCGATGGCGCGCGCCGGCCTCGAGAACGCCAAGGTCGACAACGACGACATCGACCGCTACCTCGGCATCATCGCCGAGCGCTGCAAGCGCGGCCGCACCGGCGCCCGCTGGGCGCTCGATTCGCTCGCGGCGATGGGCGAGAAGGGCACCAAGGACCAGCGCATGGGCGCCCTGGTGCGCGCGCTGCAGTCGCGCCAGGAGGCCGGCGAACCGGTGCACACCTGGGATCTGGCCGACACCGGCGAGTTCGAGGGCTGGAAGGAGAGCTATGTGCAGGTCGGTCAGTTCATGACGACCGACCTTTTCACCGTGCACCCTGAGGACGTCGTCGACCTGGCGGCGAGCCTGATGGACTGGCGCCACATCCGCCACGTGCCGGTCGAGGACAACGAAGGCAAGCTGGTGGGCCTGGTGTCGCATCGCACGCTGCTGCGCCTCGTCGGCCAGGGTATGCGCGGCGCCGAGCGCACGCCGGTCGCGGTGAAGGACATCATGATCGGCGATCCGGTCACGGTGACGGCTTCGACGCCGACGCTCGAGGCGATCGAGCTGATGCGCCGCCACAAGATCGGCAGCTTGCCGGTCGTCGAAGAGGGCCATCGCCTCGTCGGCATCATCACCGAGCGCGACCTGATCCGTGTCGCGGCGATGCTGTTCGAGAAGCACCTGCGCGACAGCAACGAGCAGTGAAGCCACGAGCGTGAAGCCACGAGCGTGAAGCCACGAGCGTGAAGCCACGAGCAGTGACGGTGCGGGCGTGACGACGGCGTCGTCGGGTTCGCTCCGGATCGGCCGCGAACTCGGCACCTGGGACGACGGCCGCTCGGGGCCGACGCTGCTGGTGATGGCGGGCGTGCACGGCAACGAGCCCGCCGGCGTGCTCGCCGTGCAGCGGGTGCTCGGCCACCTGCGGGAACGCGAACTGCCGATCGACGGCCGCCTCGTTGCGTTCGCCGGCAACCTCGGTGCGCTCGCGGCGGGCCAGCGCTTCCTGGCACGCGACCTGAACCGCGGCTGGGGCGAAGCGGCGATCGCCGCCATGGCCACGCGGCCGGACGCGCAGCGTTCGCCCGAGGACCGCGAGCAGCAGGAACTGCTGGCCCGCTTCGAGCAGGTGCTGCGCACCGCGACGGGGCCGGTGCTGTTCGTCGATCTGCACACCAGCAGTGCCGACGGCGCGCCGTTCTTGTGTCTCGCCGACACCATCGACAACCGCCGGCTCGGCCTCGCCACCGGCGTGCCGATCATCCTCGGCATCGAGGAGACGATCGACGGAGCGGCGCTCGAGTGGTTCGCGCAGCGCGGCGTCGCGGCCCTCGCGGCCGAAGGTGGCCGGCACCAGCAACCGGACACGGTCGGCAACCACGAAGCGATGCTGTGGATCCTGCTGGTGCGGCTCGGCCTGCTGCGCGCCGATGCGATCGACCTCGCCCCACATCGGGCGCACCTGCAGCGCACGACCCATGGCGTGCCGAAGATCGTCGAGATCGTGCATCGCCACGCGATCTGCGCGGCCGACCAGTTCCGCATGGTGCCGGGCTTCGTCAACTTCGCCGAGGTGAAGAAGGGCTCGCTGCTGGCGCACGACGTGCGCGGCGAGGTCCGCGCGCCGTACGACTGTCGGGTGTTGCTGCCGCTCTACCAGGCGCTCGGCGACGACGGCTACTTCCTGGCGCGGCCGGTGCGGTCGTTCTGGCTCGGCCTCGCGCGCTGGCTGCGGGCGCTGCGCGTCGATCTGCTGCTGCCGTTCCTGCCGGGTGTGCACCGCGACCCGGGCGACCGTGACACGCTGCTCGCCGACCGCCGCGTCGCGCGCTGGTTCACGGTCGAGGTCTTCCACCTGCTCGGCTTCCGCCGCGAACGCCCGCGGGGCGACCGCATCGCGTTCTCGCGGCGGCGCTCACGGCCGGAGAACCGACGGCTCTGAGTCGGCGCCGCCCGTGCGGCGCAAACCGATCCTGTCACTCGCGGGCGAGGCCGTAGTAGCGCTTGTCGGCGACCGGCGGGCACAGATCGGCCGGCAGCAGCAGCGTGCGCGCCGCCCAGATCTCGGTGAACACGCGGTACTTCAGCGCCGTCTGGTCGAGATAGGCGACGCCGTCGCTGCCGCCGGTGCCGACGCGGCGGCCGATCACGCGTTCGACCATGCGCGCGTGGCGTTGGCGGAAAGCCAGCATCGACTGCTCGGTCTCGATCAGGCCGTCGATGATCTGGCCCGGCCAGCTGAGCAGCGGCAGCGTGCGGTTGCTGTCGACGAACAGGATCGCGGCGCGCAGGCGGCGCACGAAGGTGCGGCGCTCGGCCGGTACGTCCTCGGCCTCCATGTGGCGGCGGGCGCCCTGCAGCTGGCCGCGGTAGCGCGCGCGCAGCCGTTCGGTGTCGGCCGGCGTCAGCGCCTGCACCCGCACCGCGTGCTCCAGCGCCCGCTCGCACAGCCGTTCGTGGCCGGCGAGGTACTGCTGCACGAACGTGCCGACGACCTGCTCGTCGCCTGGATCGCCGGGCTTGCTGCCGTGGATCGGCGTGCGGTGCAGCCAGGCGTCGACGGCGGCCTTCAAGGTCGGTGCGTCGGCGATGCGGCGCTGCACGCGCGCCAGTGCTGGCGACGGCGAACCGTCGTGGCTCTTCAGCGCCTCGAGGTAGCTGACCTCGTTGCCGAACGGGATGCGGTCCTCGTCCGGCAGGCCCATCAGCACCTCGATCTCGCGCATCTGCGCCGACTGGAAGCCGCTCGCCGGGTTCAGCTTGTCGCGGAACTGCAGGTAGTCCTGCGTGCGCATCGTCTCCATCAGCCGGAAGTGCGTCGCCGCCAGCTCGAAGCACAGCGTGATGCGCTTCAGGCTGTTGACCGCGCCGGCGAGCGCGTCCTCGGGCACCAGCGGCCTCGCGAACAGGTTGCGCGCCGCGACCAGTTCGCGCAGCACGACCTTGAACCACAGCTCGTCGATCTGGTGGATGACGATGAAGCGGACCTCGTCGTCGGTCAGGTTCGCTTCGCTGTCGTCGACGCCGCGCTGCAGCGACAGCAGGTCTTCGACGCGGATGTAGTCCCAGTAGCTGGCCGGACGCGGGCGGGTCATCCGCCCAGGCTAGCGGCGGCCGCGCGGCAAGGCGAATGCGCTGGTGTGCGCAGGCGCCACGCCGGGATCCTCCGGATCAGCGCGGGGGCAGGTTGAAGTCGATCGTCACCGACTCCTGGCCCGGCGCGATCGTGACCATGCGCTCGGTCTCGCGGATGTCGATCAGCGCGTTGAACGGGCTGTCGGTGCTGTGGCGCGCGGCAGTGACCTTGTAGGTGCCCGGCGGCACGCGCTTCTGCATGCGGAAGCGGCCTTCGCCGTCGCTGAGCACGTTGGCGTTGAACAGCGCGCGCGCGGCCGCCACCTGCTGCTGCGGGTCGGCGTTCGGCTGCTGCGCCGCCTTCATCAGATCGGGCGTCATCGGCATCGACAGCGACACCTTGATCTGGCCGGTCGGCACGCCGCCGACCGTCGTGATGCCCTCGACCACGGTGCCAAGCGCCAGCTGGATGACGCCGGCGTCGACCGTCTGGCCCTCCTCGGCGATCTTCAGGTTGATCGCCTTGCCCTCGCAGTACTGCGGGTGGGCGACGCGGACCATGTAGTCGGAGAACGCCAGCCGGCGCAGCACGAAGCGGCCCTGGGCGTCGGTGGTGGTGGTCTGCTTGGTGTGCTTCTCCGGCATCATCGCGCCGAAGATGCTGAACAGCTCGGTGTCGGCGGCGAGGCCGGCGTTGAAGTCCGAGGCGACGTTGGCGCCGGCGACCGGCTCGCCACGGTCGTTGATGACCGTGCCGGTGATCGTGCCGCCGATCGACAGCCGCATCTCGACGTCGACCACGGGGCCGCCTTCGACGATCGTGAACGGCTCCGACAGCGTCTTCGCGTGCTGCGGGTCGGCGACCTGGAAGCGGAACGAACCCGAGGGCAGGCCGCGCACGATCGCCCATTCGCCTTCGTAGTCGCCCGGGTTGATGCGGCGGTCGTTGAACTCCGGCACGTTGGCGATGCTCTGCGGCGCGTTCTCGAAGAAGCGCTTCAGGCCGAGCGAGTAGGCCTTCACCGGCGCGCCCGAACCGGCGGCCAGCACCTTGAGGCGCACCATGCCGCGCGTCGTCATCACCAGCATGACGTCGGTCTCGCCGGTCATGACGTTGGTGCGCTTCTTCTCGCTGTGGTTCGTCGACGTGGCGATCAGCTCGTACGGGCCGCGGCGCAGCGTCGGGAACTCGAACACGCCGTCGGCGCCGGCGATCGCGCGCTCCTGCTGCGGCGTCTTGGCACTGAGGCCGATGGCGCGAATCTGGGCACCCGGGATCGGCTTGCCGTTCGGGTCGACGACCAGGCCGCGGATCGGTTCGCCGACCTCGAGCTCGATCGGGAAGTCGTTGCCGCCTTCGGCCTTCAGCGGCCTGTTCAGCAGCTGGGTGTGGGCGTAGCCCGGCGCTTCGGCGATCAGGTTGACGTTGCCGAGGCGCGGCGCGTTCGAGCAGCGGAACTGGCCCTGCGCGTCGGTCAGCAGCGGGATGCCGCGTTCGCGCCCGGGCGTGGCGATCATCTGGTGCGCCTGGTTGGTGCTCGCGACGTAGACGGTGGCATTGGCGATCGGCGCCTTGGTGCCGCTGTCGACGACGCGACCGGTCAACGGGATGCCGATGTCGAGCCGCACGTCCCCGGCATCGAACCAGTCGCCCTCAGCGACCTTGATGCCCGGGCGGTTCACTTCGGGATACTCGCCACTGACGAGGCGCAGGTCGGCGGCCTGGCCGGGCTTCTTCAGGCCGAGCTGGAAGCGGCCGTCCTCCCCGGTCAGCGCGCTGGCCAGCGGCGGCGTCACCTTGCCGGCCTGGTTGGCCAGGAACACGGCGACCGGGTTGGAGCTGGCGCTCTCCAGCAGCCACACCTGCACGCCGCCGGCCGGCGCACCGCTCGGCAGCAGCACGCGGCCGCGCACGCCCTGCGGGGCGTCGGGGTTGCTGCTGTCCGGGCCGTTGGTGGCGGCGGTGCGCTGCGGATCCTGCGGTGCGCTCTGCGGCCGGACCGGCGCCTGCGGGGCCTGCGGCTGGTCCTGCTT
This sequence comes from Planctomycetota bacterium, assembly GCA_044351865.1. GTDB lineage: Bacteria > Planctomycetota > UBA1135 > UBA1135 > UBA2386 > UBA2386. The sequence goes on from JBILEY010000155.1 coordinate 8,456, forward strand.
CGGCTCGTTCGCGGGTGCCGTCGGGGTCTGCGGCGTCGACTGGGTCGGCGTCACGTCCGGGGCCGAAGACTGCAGGGCGAAGTAGGCGCCGCCAGCCAGGGCGGCGACGACGAGCAACGGAACGAGGAACTTGGCGGCGTTGGACACTTCGGATCGGCGGTCGAGGATCAGCGGGCGGGGGGGATGTCGAGGTCGCGCTGCACCAGGGCCTGGCCCGGTGGCACCGAGACATTGGTCGAGGATCGCTGCAGCTGCAAGAGTTGCTGGGCGATCTGGGCCTCCGGCTCGGCGCCGCCTACGACGGCCCCGCGCAGCACGTATTCCCCGGGCGGCACCCGGGCCGGTAGCCGGAAGTCGCCGCGGCTGTCGGTCACCGCCTCGAGCCGCAGGCCGCCGCGCTGGCCGCTGGTGGTGGCCTTGGTCAGCACGACCCTGATCTGCCCGGCCGGCTGCCCGGCGTAGGTGGCGCGGCCGACGATCTCGGCGCCCCGCGGCAGTCGGATCGGTGGCACCGCGCGTTCCTCGCCGGCCGCGATGGCGATGCCGCGCACGAGTTCGCGGCAGGCCTCGGGGTGGTCGACCTGCAGCTGGTAGTCGCCGGCCGCCAGCTGCGGCAGCACGAACTCGCCGAACGCATCCGTGCGCGCGCTGGTGCGGGTGACGCGTTCGGGCAGGTTCTTGCCGAGCACACCCTGCAGCGGGCTGTCAGGATCCACCCCGTCGCGCTCGGTCGCCACGGTGGCGCCGGCCAGCGGCGTGCCGTCCTCGGCCAGCACGCGCCCGCGCAGCATCGCGCCCGGCGACATGGCGACGTCGACGTCGTGCCACCGCGGTGGCGGTGGCCGCGTCGGGTCGCGGCGATGGTCGATCTCGCGCGAGAACGACTTCGCCAGGCCGTCGGCGGTGACTTCGACGAGGAACACGCCGGCGGGCACGTCGGTCAGTTCGTAGACGTCGGCGGCCGGGCCGAGGTGCACCTGGCGCTCCGGCACTTCGGGCACGTTGCCGAGTTGGGCGGGCGGGCCGGCGAACGTGCGCCGCAGCGCCACGCGGTAGCTGCGCAGCGGCGAGCCTTCGGGCGTCATCACGCGCAGGCGGATCGCGCCGCGCGCCGCCAGCACGAGGCGCAGGTCGCGACTGCCCGGCGCCACGGGCAGGAGTTCGGCCGGTTCGAAGCCCGGAGCTTCGGCCCGCACGCGGTAGGTCTCCGGCAGCAGGCCGTGCACGGCGAACACGCCGCGCGCATCGGCCGGTGACCACAACGGCGCGCCGGGTGAGCGCACCGTCCATGCCTGCACGCGCGCCGTGTCGATCGGTGCGCCCAGTTCGTCGACGACGCTGCCGAACAGGCTCTGGCCGGTGGGCAGTTCGAAATCGACCTGCACGGTGCTGCCGCCGCGCAGCACGACGTCGCGGCGCTGCACGCGCGCGAAGCCCGGCGCGATCGCGGTGATCGTCACCGTGCCGCGGCTCGGCGCGTGCGCGATCTCGTAGTCGCCGCTGCCGTTGCTTCGCGCCACCAGGCCCGGTGCATCGGCCGGCAGCGCTTGCAGCACCGCGTCGGCGAACGTGCTGCCGACTTCGATGCGGATGGTCGCGTTCGGCACCGGGATGTCGTTGCGCCCGGCCATCGTCACGCGGCCGCGCACCATGGCGCCGGCCTGCAGCACGATCGCGCCGAGGTCGTGCCACTCGCCGACGAGCAGGCGATAGGGACCGCTGCGCAGAAGCGCGTGGGCCGGCGACACGAAGCACAGTTCGTACTGCCGTTCCTGCACCACCGGCAGGCCAACCGCGAACGCGCCGTTGCTGTCGCTCAGGGTGGAGGCCAGCGGCGCCAGCGTCGCTGCCGACTGCGCGCCGGCCTGCAGCGGTTCGTTGCTGGCCGCGTCGAGCAGGTGCACGTCGACGCCGGGCAACGGCTGGCCGGTGGCGTCGACGACGAGGCCGCGCAGGCCTTGCGCGGTCACCGCCTTCGGTGGGGGCTCGGTCGGCAAGAGCCGCGGTGCCCGTTCGCGCGGAATCGTTGGTTCGGCGACGGCCGCCGTCGGTCCCGCCGGTTGCTCGCCAGCGCCCGCTGCCGGTTCGTTCGTCGCGGGCAGCGGGCTCGTGTCGGGCCACCACAGCAGCGCCGTGCTGACGAGGCCGAGGACGATCAGCAGGGCGATGCCGAGTTTGCGCATGAGGCGGAGTGCAGGAGCGGCGCGGCGATGTTCGGCACCATTCGTACGGTGCAGGGAATCGCGTTTCGCGCGCGCGAGCGACGCACTGTCGCGAGACGCGCAATGGCGTCGCATCTTCCGCGTCGCCATTGCGCGTGGCCTCGCGGTGTTCGCTCTTGCACGTTCTGCGTGCGCATTGGCACGCGCGTCGACCTCTCGCTTGGGATTGTTCTCAAC
>JBILEY010000598.1:0-2969 GCA_044351865.1 Planctomycetota bacterium
CTATTACGGGCTCGGCGTCACCGAGCACAGCCAGGGTTCGACCGGCGTCATGTGCCTGGGCAACCTCGCGCTGGCCTGCGGCATGCTCGGCCGCGAGGGCGTGGGCGTGAACCCGCTGCGCGGCCAGGGCAACGTGCAGGGCGGCAGCTGCCTCGGCAGTTGGCCGCACATGTTCACCGGCTACCGCTTCGTCACCGACGACGCCGTGCGCGCGACGTTCGAACAGGACTGGAAGCTGCAGCTCGACCCGGAGCCCGGCCTGCGCCTGCCGAACATGTTCGATGCGGCGATCGCCGGCACCTTCAAGTCGATCTACATCCAAGGCGAGGACCCGGTGCAGAGCGACCCGAACCAGAACCACATCGTGGCAGCGATGCGGGCGATGGAGTGCGTCATCGTGCAGGACCTGTTCCTCAACGAGACCGCCAAGTACGCGCACGTGTTCCTGCCGGGCTCGAGCTCGCTGGAGAAGAACGGCACGTTCACCAACGCCGAGCGCCGCGTCAGCATGGTGCGCAAGGTCGTGCCGCCGCTCGCTGGCCTCGAGGACTGGGAGATCACCGTCAAGCTCATCTCTGCGATGGGCTACCCGCTGCACTACGACCACCCGTCGCAGATCCTCGACGAGGTCGCGCGGCTGTCGCCGGCCTACCAGGGCATGAGCTTCGCGCTGATCGAGCAGTGCGGCTCGGTGCAGTGGCCCTGCAACCCGCAGGCGCCCGAGGGCACCGAGGTGCTGCACACGCAGACGTTCCCGCGCGGCAAGGCGAACTTCATGCTGACCGGCTACGTGCCGACCACCGAACGCACCGACGAGCGCTTCCCGTTGCTGCTGACCACCGGCCGCATCCTGTCGCAGTACAACGTCGGCACGCAGACGCGCCGCACCGGCAACGTCGCCTGGTACAGCGAGGACGTGCTCGACTTGAACCGCCAGGACGCCGAAGCGCGCGGCATCCAGGACGGCGACCTGGTGGCGATCACCAGCCGCTACGGCGAGACGCGGCTGCACGCGCGCATCAGTGAGAAGGTCAACCCGGGCATCGTCTACACGACGTTCCACTTCGCGCAGAGCAAGGCGAACGCGATCACCAGCGACCTGTCGGACTGGGCCACCAACTGCCCCGAGTACAAGGTGACGGCGGTCGAGGTCGCCAAGGTCCCGGTCGGCAAGTCGCCGGTGGCCCGCAAGCCGGCGGAGGCGGGAGCATGAGCGACGCCCACGGCTCCGGTGACGGCAACGGCCCGGTGCTCGCCCTCGAGCGCCTGCTGGCGATGGCCAACCAGATCGGCGACTTCTTCGCCCCCTACCCGGCTGGGCAGCGCGAAGAAGGCGTGCGCAACCATCTGCGTCACTACTGGGATCCGCGCATGCGCGACGCGCTGCTCGACCACGTCGACGCCACCGGCGGCGCCGGCCTGCAGCCGCACGTGCTGGCAGCGGCACGGCTGCTGCGCGACGAACGGCACGCGACGCGCAAGGCCTACGCCGGTCCGCCGCCCAGGTCCTAGCCGGTGCCCACGAGCGCGCTCCCAGGCGGTCGATGCGAGGCGGGCCCATGAACGCTCGCGAACGCCGCCGCGAACGCCAGGACGAACGCGCCGCCCGCACCGCCGCCCGCAGCGTCGCCGGCCGCGACCTGCCCGGGCCCAGGCGCTGGCGGCGGCTGCGCCGCCGGCTCGGCGGCTGGTTGCTGGCGACCCTGGCCCCTTGGCTCGTTCGCCTGCTGGCCTGCACGTGGCGTGTCACGCACAGCGGCGAGGCCGGGCGCGCGCGGGCGCTCGGCCGCCTGCCTTGGCTGGTGGCGATGTGGCACGGCAGCATGCTGACGATGATGCCGCTGCGCCACCACCGCGGTCGCGGCATCGCCGTGCTGGTGTCGCCGAGCGACGACGGCGGCCTGGCGGCGACGGCGCTGCACCACTTCCGCTACCGCATCGTGCGCGGCTCGCTGAGCCGCGGCGGTGCGTCGGCGCTGCGCTCGATGCAGGACCTGCTGGCGAACGGTGGGCAGCTGGTGCTGACGCCGGACGGGCCGCGCGGGCCGCGGCACACGATGAACGTCGGCGTCGCCTGGCTGGCGCGCGCCACCGGGGCACCGGTCGTGCCGATCGGCTGCGCCGTCGACCGCGCGTGGCGGCTGCGCAGCTGGGACGAGTTCACGATCCCGAAGCCGTTCGCGCGCGTGCACGTGCACTACAGCGAGCCGGTGGCCGTCGACGCGGCGGTCGGCGACGACGAACTGGAGCAGCTGGCCGAAGGTTTGCGCACGCAGCTGCTGGCGGCCGAGCAGCTGGCAGCGGCGCGGTTGGCAAACCGGTAGCACGCGGCTGCTGGGCGCTCGCCCCATGGCGCGCGAAAAGGCTGTGGAAAGCCTGCGGAAAACGAGACGACCCCGGCATCGCGCGAGGCGGTGACGGGGTCGTGTGCGGCTGGTGCGCGAGCACCAGCGGGGCAGGGCCGGTCAGCGGCGGTTGCCGCTGGACGCGCCCCGGCGAGCCAGGATCACAGATCCTGCGGGCGGAGCGTCTTGCGGCCGTTGGCCTCGGCGCGACCCTCGGCGTGGGCGATCATGCCGCGCACGGCCTGGTCGAGCGCACCGTAGAAGTCGGACGAGACGTTCGACTTCTTGACCGCAGCCTTCGTACGGGACTTCGAGATGATCAGGTCGCCGGTCGCCTTCGCGGCCTTCTTGGCAGTCTTCTTGGCAGCCATCGGAGTGGTCTCTTGTTCGAGAACTAGCGTTCGCTTCGTCGCGGCGAAGTGCCGCGCCTCCCAGCGAACGCGCGGGAACATTGCGCACGCGCGTTCGCGTGTCAATCGGAAACTAGCGAGAAACCGCCCCTGCGAGCCCGAACTCGCCATTTCCCGCCGACACAAGGTGTGTGCCGTCGCCATCCCCGCCAAAGTGCGAACAGCCGAGAACGGGCGACAAACCGCTGTTTTGACGCCGTTTCCGCGTCGTGCG
>JBILEY010000156.1:0-10836 GCA_044351865.1 Planctomycetota bacterium
CTCGCGGCGTTGCGCGCGCGCGCACCCGAACTCGAACCGTTGCTGGCGCGCAACCCGGGCACCGTCGACCTGTGGCTGGCCAGTGGTTGGCCGGTGCGTGCGTCGCGGCCGAGTTGCCGCAGCTGGGCGCTGCGCGTCGATTGGGAGTACGGCGCGTTGCCGCTCGAGCTGACGCCGCACGTCACGCAGGACGCCGACACCGTCGTCGTGCACAGCGAACACGTGCACCGCACGCTGACCGCCGCCGGCCGCGCCATGCAGGGCATCGCCGTCGTGCCGCACGGGGTCGACGCGGCGATGCACGAGGGTGTGACGCCCGATCCGGAGCTCGTCGCCTGGAAGAACGGCCTGCCAGCGGTGCTGTTCTGCGGCGGCGCCATCTGGCGCAAGGGCCTCGACGTGTTCGTGCGCTCGATCCTCGCCGCGTGGCAAACCGGCGCGCGCTTCTGCGTCGTCGTCAAGAACGTCGGCAAGGACCAGCACTATGGCCGCTTCCACCTCGGCGAACTGCTGGCGCGCGTGCAGCGCACGCCGGGCACGCCGCCGCTGCGGGTGTTCGACGCGGAGCTGACGCGCGAACAGTTGGCCGCCGTCTACACCGCCTGCGACGTGCTGCTGCACCCGTACCGTGGCGAAGGCTTCTGCGTGCCGGTGCTCGAAGCGCGCGCGTGCGGCTTGCCGGTGCTCGCCACTGCCGGTGGCGCCACCGATGCCCTGATGGTGGGGCCGGGCGCGATCAAGATCCCGTCGACGCGGCGTTCGCTCGATCTGCCGGGCGCGCACATCGGGGCGCCGTGGGTCGTCGAGCCGTCGCCTGACGACACGACGCGACTGCTGCAGGAGGCGCTGGCCGACCTGCCGGCGCTGCAGGCGAAGGCGCGGGCGTTCGCGCCGTCGGTGCGCGCCGCCTACACGTGGGACGCGGCGGCCGCTGCGATCGAGCAGCTGGCGTTCACCGCGATGGGCAAGCGCCGCCTGCCGACGACGATCGCCGAGCCGCTGGTTGCGCTGCCGGCGACGCCGCCGCGCGCCGAGCCGCGCGTGCCGCAGCCGATCGGCAGCTGAGCGGTTCGCAGCGCGCGGCGCCGCTGCGTTGCGCGCGCATTGCCCCGCCGCCATCCTGCGCGGCCGATGGCCCACGATCCGCTGCGCTTGCTGCTGCTGTTCCACGGCACGTGGGAGGACGAGTGCGTCGCGGCGCTGCAGCGCAGCGACGACGTGCAGCTGGTGCGCGAGGGCTTCGAGACGTTCGGCTATCCGCACGTGTTCCGTCTGCTCGGCTTCGACGCGCGCCGCTACGCCGATCGGCTGGCGCTTCGGTTCCGTGGCGAACTCGACGCGGTGTGGTCGAACGACGACCAGTTCGGCGCGCTGCTGGCGGCGGTGCTGGCGCAGCGGCTCGGCCTGCCGGGCGCCGATCCAGCGGCGATCGTGCGCGCGCAGCACAAGCTGCTGCTGCGGCGCACGCTGGCGAAAGCGATGCCGGCAGCGAACGTGCGCGCCGCGGCGCTGCCGTGGCCTTTGACCGACCGTCGCTGCCGGGATCCGCGTGCGCTGGCGGCCGCGGTCGCCGACGCCGGCATGGCGTTCCCGCTGTTCGCGAAGCCGGTGAAGGGCACGTTCTCGGCGTTGGCGCGGCGCGTCGCGTCGGCCGAGGAACTGGCGGCGCACCTGCGGTTGTCGTTCGCCGATCGCTGGCTGTTGTGCCGCGTGCAGGGCCCGTTCGCACAGCTCGCCGCCGAGCTGGTGCCGCTGCCGTGCGGCCCCGACCACGTGTTGCTCGAAGAGGCGCTGCGCGGCGTGCAGATCAACGTCGACGCCTACGCGTGCCGTGGCCGCGTGCGGGTGCTCGGCGTCGTCGACGAGTGCATGTATCCGGGCGAAGTCGCCGGCGCGCGCCACTTCGCCGGCTTCACGCTGCCGTCGCGGTTGCCGATCGAACTGCAGCAGCGCGCGGCGGCGGTGGCCGAAGCGGCGATCACCGCGGTCGGCTACGACCACGGGTTGTGCAACGTCGAACTGTTCGCCGCCGAGGACGGCAGCGTGCGCGTCATCGAGATCAATCCGCGCGCGGCCGGGCAGTTCGCGACGATGTACCGCGCGGTCGCCGGCGTCGACATCGAACGGCTGGCGATCCAGCTGGCGCGCGGGGGCGATCCGGACGCGCTGCCGCGCACGGCACCGAGTGCGGGGGCGGCGGCGAGCTTCGTGTTCCGTCGGTTCGACGGCCGGCCCGGGCCCGAGCCCGACGGCGCGGCGCGCGCGTGGCTGCAGCAACGACATCCCGACTCGCGGCTGTGGACCGAGCCGTGCTCGCCGCGACAACTGCGGCGCGAGTACCGCTGGCTCGGTTCGCACCGCTACGCCGTCTGGAACCACGCTGCGGTCGACTTCGCGACGTTGCTGAGCGACGGCGAAGAAGCGGCGCGGCGCTTGTTCGACGTGGCGATGCCCTTGTCTGGCGCGATCGAGCCGCCGGGGGCGCCGGTTCAGGGCGCGTAGAGTCGCGCGCGCAGTGCTTCGATCGCGGCCGGCTCGAACGCCAGTTCCTTCTCGGCGCGCACCAGCAGCGACGGCTGCACGAACACCAGCAGCGGCAGCTGCGGGGCGAGGCGCCGGCCGGCGAGCCAGACGAGCCGCGTCTGCTCGTCGTCGAGGCCGTGGCGCCGCGCGAGCGTCGTCACGCGCTGTCGCCATGTCCACCAGTGGCGCAGGTGCGGCCAGGCCATGGGAACGGCGACGACGACCGCCAGCACCAGCGCGAGCCAGACCAGGTTCATGCGCGCACTTCCTTCGCCGGCATCGCGGCCAGCACTTCGCGGATCTTCGCGCGCACCTTCGGCGACGGGTCCTGTGCCTCGCGCGCCTGCAGCACGGCGCGGCGATCCGACATCTCGATCTCGCCGAGCACCCAGACCGCCGACAGGCGCACGAGCTCCTCGCTGTCGGACAGCATCGCCATCAGCGCCTCGCGCGCGCCCGGCCAGCGCAGGTTCCACAACGCCTTCACCGTGTTGCCGCGCACGCGGTTGTCGGTGTCCCCGAGGTACGGCACCAGCATCTGCGTGTAGCGCGGATCGGCCAGTTCTTCGAACGCCTCGATGGCGTTGGCGCGCACGCGGCGATCGGGGTCCGACAAGGTGCCGACCAGGATCTGGATGCCTTCGCGCGAGCCGGCGAGCTCGACGATGCGCACTGCGGTCGCGCGCACGCGGCGGTCGGGATCGTCGAGCAGTTCGAGCAACGGCTGACGCAGCTCGGCGCCGGCACCGAGGGCGTCGACGATGTGCAGCGCCTTCAATCGCCGCGCCGGATCGAACGCCCCGATCTCCTCGGCGACGCGGTCGAGCATCGTCGCGTCGATCTTCGCCAGCGCCTTCGCGGCGGTCGCGCGCATCGCCGGGGCCATCTGGTCGAACCGTTCGAGGTAGCGCTGGAAGCTGACCTTCGACACCTCGCGCGTCGCCATGCGGCGAAGCTCTGCGTCCGGCGAACCGAGCAGCGGCGCCAGCAGGGCGGCCTGGTTGGCGGGTGCCAGGTCGAGCACCAGCTGCGCCGCGGCGCGCATGCCAGCCCCGGTGGCGTTGCTGGCCAGCATCTTGGCGAGGCCGTCGAAGCCGCCGGTGCACTTCAGCTCGTGCAGCTCCTGCAGCGCGGCCAGCTGCACGCTCGGCTCCTTGTGCAGCAGGAACGGCTCCACCATCTCCTGCCGCTTCTCCGGGTTGACCTTCACGTCGGCGATCATCGCCAGCAGGCGTTTGGCGATCGGCGGTTCGAGCTCGGCGGTGACGTGCCGCACCGGACCCCACCACGGGAGTTCGCGCGGCGAGCGGGCTTGCTGCAGGGCCCGTTCTTCGCGCAGCGACGCGATCTCGCGCGCGACGGCGATCGCAAACGGCGGGTCGCGGCGATCGCGCAGCACCTGCTGGCCGATGCGCTGTACGCGCGGATCCAGGTCGGTCGCCAGCGCCACGACGAACGCCGCAGCCGGGCCGCCTGGGCCGTGGCTGAGTGCCTGGACGAACGCCTTCGCCATGGCGTCGTCGGGCTGCGTCAGCAGGATCGGACGGAACAGCGAGAGCGCGACCGGGCCGAGGTCGAACAGCACGCCGCATACCGCTTCGCAGCGGTGCGCTGGACAGCGCCGCAGCGTCGTGCCGAGTGCCTGCCACGCCGACTCCTGCTGTGCGTCGCGACCGGACGGCAGCGGCTCGCCGAGCAGCTGCGCCGTGCGCCGTCCGAGCGCGTAGCTCGACAGACGCGCGACGACGCCTTCGATGGCGATGGACGACACCTCGGCGACCGGGTCCGACACGCCGACGGCCAGCAGTTCGGCCGCGCCGAGGTCGCCGAGCGCGTCGACCAGCACGAAGGCGCCGAGCCGGCGCGCGTCGCGGCCGCTGACGATCTTCTCGCGCGCGATGGCCAGCAGGTCCTGCTTCTGCGCCGCCAGTTCGCGCTGCACCACGGGCAGCAGCGTCGGGTAGTGGTCGACGACGAGGTCGAGCCGCTTCAGCTCCGGGCTCGCCAGCATCTGCACGGCACCGCGCTGCACGTGCTCGTCGCGTTCCAGCAGCGCTGCCGTCAGGCACTCGACCTGCGCCGACGTCGGCAGCGTGGTCAGGTAGCGGAGGGTGTCGGCGAACGTCATGCGATGGCGAAGAGCGCCATGCTCTTTCGGCCCCGCGCGTGGTGCCGCCTGAGCCGCCGGACGGGCCGCCGGGGCCGTTCCCCGGGCGTTGGCGAGGAACCGCCGGCGGCATCGGCGGCCGGGCTCCGCGTCCGCGAACTCAGCCCGAGGCGCCGTCCGGCACCGCGGCGAAGAAGCCGAACCAGCCCTGCGCGTCGGTCCACTGCCCGACGGTGCGCAGCCCGGCGCGCGCCAGCAGGGCGGTGAAACCCGGCAGCGTGTGCTTGTACGAGTTCTCGGTGTGGATGCGTTCGCCGCGGGCGAAGCGGCGTTCGCCGTGTGGCCAGCGCACGACCACGTCGCGCACGGCCTCGAGGTGCATCTCGATGCGGCCCAGGGCCTCGTCGTAGCGCGCGACGTGGCGCCAGTCGGCGAGCGCGAAGTCGGTGGCGGCGAGGCGGTTCACGTGCTGCAGCACGTTGCGGTTGAAGGCGGCGGTGACGCCGAGCGGGTCGTCGTAGGCGAGCTCGAGTACGGCCTTCGGCTTCTGCAGGTCGACGCCGATCCACAGCGCGCCGCCGTCGAGCATGTGCGCGCGCACACTGCGCAGGAAGGCCACCGCGTCGTCGGGCGTGAAGTTGCCGATCGAGCTGCCGGGGTAGAAGAACAGCCGGCGCTGGCGGCCGAGCGTCGGTGGCAGTTCGAGCTGCTGCGAGAAGTCGGTGCCGACGCCGACCATGTCGATGCCCGGGTGCAGGCGCTGCAGTCGGTCCAGCGACTCGCGCAGGAACTCGACCGAGATGTCGACGGCGACGTAGCGCTGCGGGTGCACGGCGGCGAACAGGCTGGCGGCCTTCTCGCAGTTGCCGGCGCCGAGGTCGACCAGCGTGGCGCCTTGGACCGGGGCGGCGGCGACGATCGCCGGCAGGTGTTGCCGCAGCAGCTGTGCCTCGGTGCGCGTCGGGTAGTACTCCGGCAGCGCCGTGATCGCCGTGAACAGCCGCGAACCGAGTTCGTCGTAGAAGAAGCGGGGGGCGATGTGGGGGACCGCGGCGCCGAGGCCCTGGTGGATCGCGGCGATCTGCTCGCGCGGGTCCGGCAGCGCCAGCTGCACGAAGGTCGGTCGGGACGGGCGGGTGCTCGTCGCGGACGAAGCGAGTTCGGCGGGTTGGGCCGGGATCACGGGGCGGGAGCATAGCGAGGCACCCCGCCGCGACCTCGGGAAGAACGCACTGTCGGCTTCCGCGACGGAGTGCGTTCGCACAGCCGGCCGGGGGCTGTCGGCAAGGTCGCCAACTCCCCGTCTCAAGGCGAGGACGGTCGCGCGCCGATGCCTGAGCGGAAAGCAGGCAAAACCATGATCGACCCCGATCGCGACACGGCGTTCTCCCGGCAGATCCTCGACGTGCTCAGTGCACGCACGAAGGCGTCGCTGCACAACGTCGCCAACCAGCACGTCGAGGGCTTCAAGCGCTACACGGTCCGCTTCGAGGACCTCGTGCGCGAAGCCACCGCGAGCGGCCGCGACGCCTCGTCGGTGGCGCCGGTGACCGAGCGCGACGAGTCGGGCGAGCCCGGCCAGAACAACGTCGTGCTGATGGAGGAGCTGGCGATCCTCGGCAAGACCGCGCTGCTCCACGACGTGATGACGCGCCGCGTCGGTTCCTACTTCCAGACCGTCAACAAGGCCATCCAAGGCAGGTGATCCCGATGAACGACCCCATGCAGGGAGTGTTCCGCGGCTTCGACATCGCCGGCGCCGGCTTGCGCGCCGAGTTGCAGCGCGCGGAGGTCGTGGCCAGCAACCTGGCCAACATGCATCGCACCGGCAACGCGCAGAAGGAGCCGTACCGGCGCAAGCAGATCGTGTTCGAGGAGATGCTGCTCGACGCGCAGAGGGGCGGCAACGCCACCATGGGCAGCAGCGACGCGATCGCCAACGGCGTGCAGGTGGCGAAGGTCGTCGAGGACCAGACGGCGTTCCCGGTCTTCTACCAACCTGGTCACCCCGACGCCGACGCCAGCGGCAAGGTGCTCGGCAGCAACGTCGACCTGTTCCAGGAACTGGTCGACATGCAGGTCATCGAGCGCAGCTTCGACGCCAACCTGACGGCGCTGCGGAGCTACCGCGGCATGTTGCAGAACACCATCACCAACATGAGTCGCTGAGGGCGCTAGGCCATGACCGGATTCGACCTCGGATCGATCGGCGGCTTCGACATCGGGCGCTTCCAGAAGGAAGTGATGCGCGCGATGTCCGAGCGCGGACCGAACATGATCGACCCGCCGAAGGTGGGCGAGAACGTGCCGCTGCGGCCGTCGACGACGTCGGCGCCGGTCGAGGGCAAGGGCTTCGACGGCTTCCTCGGCGACGCGATCGGCGAGGTCAACGCCCTGCAGAAGGACACGCAGGACAAGGTGCGCGGAATGATGCTCGGCGAAGGAGTCGAGCTGCACGACGTGATGATCGCGGCCAACAAGAGCGACATGGCGTTCAGCCTCTTGCTCGAGGTCCGCAACAAGTTGGTGGACGCCTGGGACAAGCTGTCCCGCTCGGTGATGTGAACCATGCGTAGCTTCGTCAACGACCTGTTCGCGCAGATGAAGGGCATCTGGGCGCGTCTCGACGCCGGCCAGCGATTCGTCGTCTCCGCCGTCACCCTGGCGACCGTCGTCGGCCTCGGCACGATCGTCTGGTACGCCGGGCGGCCGAGCTACGAGACCGTGTTCACGGCCCGCACCGCCGAGGACATCAAGGAGGCGAAGGAGGCCCTGGCAGGTGCTGGCGTCAGCTACATCACCGATGCGAGTGGCCGCTCGCTGCTGGTCGAGCGCGGCCAGATCGGCCTCGCCAACTCGGCGATCCTCGAGAAGGGCCTGCTCGGTGCCGCGACGCCGTCGGTCGGCGGCGGCCTCAGCCTGATCGAGGACGCCGAGACCAAGCAGTGGAAGCTCGACGCCGCGTCGCGCGCCAGCGTGCAGTCGGCGATCGCGCAGCTCGACGGCGTGCTGCAGGTCACCGTCACGGCCAACAAGCCGCGCCGCCAGGCCGCGTTCCGCGAGCGCGACGAGGAGAACAAGCCGAGCGCCACCGTCGTGCTGAAGCTGAAGAACGGCGTGCCGTTCGATTCGGTGGCGCGCGCCGCGTCGTCGCTGGCCAGTTCGCAGCTCGGCGTGCCGCAGCAGAACATCGAGGTCGTCAGTTCGGCCGGCAACCAGCGCTTCCGCTTCGACCCCGACCGCGAAGGCGGCGGCGGCACGTCGGAGTTCCTGAAGATGCAGCGCGAGCTGAGCGAGGAACGCACCAACATGGCGCAGGCCCGCCTCGACCAGCTGTGGCCGGGCAAGACCAACGTCGCCATCACCGTCGAGCTCGACTCGGCGTGGGAGGTCCGCAGCGAGAAGGTGCTGCCGACCGAAGCCGTGGTGCGCAGCGAGAAGGTCAAGAAGGACGAGACCAAGCCGGCGACGGCCGCCAACGGCGATCCCGGCACCGGCGGGGGCAGCAAGAACGAGACGCGCGACCGCGAGTTCGTCACCGAGATCGGCGAGCGCCGCGTCGGCAAGTCGATGCCCGACATCAAGCGCGTCACCGTCGCGCTCGTCTACGACCCGGCGCTGAAGAAGTCCGCCGACTTCAAGGAGGAGGACCTGAAGAACGTCGTCAAGGCGATCGCCGGATGGAGCCAGCAGCGCGACAAGGACGACTCGTTCAGCACGCTGGTCGGCGAGTTCGCGCCGATCGACATGGGCCCCGAGATCGGTACCGGCCCGAGCTTCGGCGACCTGGCGCTGCGCTGGGGCCCGACGGTCGGCCAGATCCTCGGCGTGATCGTCGTCGTGATGTTCCTGCGCGGCCTGTTCAAGCGCAGCGGCGGCGGCAGCGAAGCGGCGGTCGCGACCGCGGGCGGTCCGGCGGCCAAGGACGAGGTCGACGAGAAGAACCTGACGCCGGAGGAGCTGCAGAAGCGCATGCGGCGCGAGATCGAGCGCTCGATCACCAACGATCCGGCGGCGCTGGCGAAGTTGCTCGAGGCCTGGCTGACCGAGCAGAAGGCGTGACCTGAGAACCCACGACGATGGTCGCTGAACCGAAGAACCTGTCGATCGACAAGATCATCGCGATGCTGCTCCTGTCCCTGGACCAGGAGATGGCCGCGAAGGTCCTGCGCAACTTCAACGACGACACCGTCGACAAGGTGACGCGCGCGATGCAGGAACTGCAGGAGATGGCGATCGACCGCGAGACCGTGCGCGGCGTCTACCAGAAGACCGTCGAACGCATGCGCCAGGGAGGCATGGCGCTCGGCGACGTCAGCGGCCTGATGCGGAACGTGCTGTCGCGGGCGTTCGGCGAGCAGCGCAGCGGCGACGTCGCGCGGCGTGCCAACAGCGACATCCTGGCGAAGCGCCCGTTCGCGATGTTCGAGCAGCTGACCGCCGAGGACCTCGCCAACCTGCTGACCGAGGAGCACCCGCAGATCTCGGCGGTGTTCATCGCCCACCTCGACCGCAAGAAGGGCGGCGAAGTGCTGAAGTTCCTCGACGAGGAGCTGCGCGCCGACCTGGTGCACCGCGTCGCCACACTCGACCGCACGCCGGCCGACGTCGTGCAGCGCGTGCTCGAGGTCATGCGCAAGAAGGTCAAGGACCTCGGCCTGACCACCCTCCGCAGTGAGCCGAAGGCGTGGGTCAAGGCCGCCGCGTCGCTGCTGAACAACCTCGGCGGCGGCGAGAAGGCCGTGCTCGAGAAGATCGAACAGGCCGACGCCAACATCGCCGGCGCGATCCGCGAGGAGATGTTCACGTTCGACGACATCCAGAAGCTCGACAAGAAGTCGATGCAGAAGATCCTCGCCGCGGTCGACAGCCGGCAGCTCGCCGTGTCGCTGAAGGCGGCGATCCCGCCGGTCGAGCAGTCGATCCTCGGCAACCTCAGCAAGCGTGCGTCCGACATGGTGCGCGAAGAACGCGACAACCTCGGCCCGACGCCGCTCACCGAGGTGCTCACCGCGCAGAACGAGATCCTGAAGATGATCCGCGACCTGATGGACAAGGGCGAGATCAAGGCCGGCGGCGCCGCCGAGCAGATGGTGTGAACGAACCGAACCGGAGCCCGCGATGACGCAGACCACGACCGTGCCGTTCCACGCGCCCTTGCTGGGCATCCGCCTGCACACGCGGCGGCTCGCCGGCGGCGCGCCGCAGGCCGGGCGCGTGGCGGCGTTGATCGACCTGAAGGTGCGCGAGGAGCAGCGGCAGGCGGCGACCAAGGCGCTGGTCGAACTGGCCCGCACCGGCAAGCGTGCGGTCGAGGCGATCCCGCAGCAGGTCGCCACGCGCCTCGACGAAGTCGCCGCGATCGCCGTCGAACTGGGCCTCGCGATCGCGCGCGAGATCGTCGGTGCCTCGCTCGACAAGGGCTTCGTCGATCCGACGCCGACCGTCGTGCGCTGCCTGCGCGACTGCGTGCACGGCAGCAGCAAGTCCGACCTGGTCGTACGCCTCAACCCGCACGATCTCGCTGGCGTGCAGCAGCAGCTGCAGGGCATGCCCGAACTGGCCGACGAGATCGCGTCGTCGCGCTTCGTCGCCGATGCGACCGTCACCCGCGGTGGGGTTCGCGCCGAGACCGGCAGCGGCCGGCTGCTCTACGACCCGCGCGAAGTGCTCGAACGCGTCTGCGCCGAAGTGCGCCGCGAGGCCAGTTCGTGAGCCTTCCTGCATCCCTGCAGCGCGCCGTCGATTCCGCGCGCGCGCTGAACCGGCCGCGCGCCGAGGGCCGCGTGCGTGCGATCCGCGGCATCGCCATCCACGTCGCCGGGCTGTCCGCCGCGATCGGCGACACCTGCACGATCGACGCCGAAGGGGGCAAGCTGCCGCTGCCGGCCGAGGTCGTCGGTTTCGACAAGGACGACGCCGTCGTCATGGCGCTCGGCGACGCGCACCGCGTGGCGCCGTGGGACCGTGTGCACAACGACCACCGGCCGCTCGCCGTGCCGATCGGCGCTGGCCTGCTCGGCCGCGTCGTCGACGCGCTCGGTCGGCCGATCGACGGCGGGCCGCCGATCCAAGGCGCCTTGCGCCCGCTGACCGGCGACGCGCCGTCGCCGCTCTCGCGCGCACCGATCCATCAACCAGTCGAGACCGGCGTCGCCGCGATCGACGGCATGCTGACGCTCGGCAAGGGCCAGCGCGTCGGCATC
>JBILEY010000599.1:0-2951 GCA_044351865.1 Planctomycetota bacterium
CCGCGTGCGATCGCCAGGTCGAGTCCGTGCAGGGCGACGAAGTCGCCGTAGGCCTTGCGCAGGCCGGTGAGGCGCAGCATCGGCGCATCTTGGCGAGCGCTGCGGCGGAAGGCCAGAACGGTGGCCGTGTGCTTGTGCGTGCCGCGCGTCGCGGCTGTGATCGCGGGCCGCATGCGGTCCTTCTTCCGTCTCGTCCCGCTCGTCGCGTGTCTGTCGTTGCTGCGCGCCCAGGAGGGCGAGGAGCCGGAGCCGCAGGCGCTGCCGGAAGGCCCCGCGATCACCTGGGTGAACGCGTTCCCGGCGCAGAAGGGGTTCGATCGCCCGCTGTTCGTCGCTTTCACCGCCGCCGACGCGGCGAACGCCTACGTCGTCACGCAGCCGGGGCACGTGTTCGCGGTTGCTCGCGACGGGCAGAGCGCCGAGCGTCGCTCGTTCCTCGACCTCAGCAAGAAGGTCTTCACCGACAACTGGGAGGAAGGCCTGCTCGGCTTCCAGTTCGACCCGGCCTACGCCGACAACGGCTTCGTCTGGGCGTGCTGGTCCGAGAAGATCGCCGCGACGAAGCAGGTGATGGGCAACGGCAAGGAGGCGAAGAGCAATCGCCAGTCGGTGGTCGCGCGCTACGCCACCAAGGTGGTCGACGGCCAGCGCACGGCCGACGTCGACAGCGAATTGCGTGTGCTCGAGGTCTTCCAGCCGTTCGGCAACCACAATGGCGGCACGATCGTGTTCGGCCCGGACGGCATGCTCTACATCGCGTTCGGCGACGGTGGTGCAGCGAACGACCCATACCTGAACGGCCAGGCGCTGTCGGTGCTGCTCGGCAAGGTGCTGCGCCTCGACGTTCGCGCGGCGACGAAGGAGAAGCCGTACGCGATCCCGGGCGACAACCCGTTCGTCGGCAAGGACGGCGCGCGCGGCGAGATCTGGTGCTACGGCCTGCGCAATCCGTGGCGCATCGCGTTCGATCGCAAGACCGGCGACCTGTGGTGCGGCGACGTCGGCCAGAACAAGATCGAAGAAGTCGATCGCCTGGTGAAGGGCGGCAACTACGGCTGGAACCCGATGGAGGCGAGCGAGGAGTTCCAGCTGCGCGCAGTGAAGACGCCGGCACCGGCGGGCGTGATCGCGCCGATCGCCGAGTACCCGCACAGCGAAGGCCTGTCGATCACCGGCGGCCACGTCTACCGCGGCAAGGCGATCCCCGGCCTCGACGGCTGGTTCGTCTACGGTGACTTCATGACGCTGAAGATGTGGGCGTGCAAGGAGGGCGTGGACGGCAAGCCGCACCAGGTCGTGCAGCTCGCGCGCGCGCCGCAGCAGGTGGCGAGCTTCGCCGAGGAGCCGGACGGCGAGCTGCTGATGACCGGGTTCGACGGTCGCAAGGGCGCGATCTGGCGCATGGTGCCAGCGACCACGAAGTGACGCGGCGCGTCAGCTCGGGAACGTGACCCCGAGCTCGCCGAGCAGCGCGTCGAAGCGCTCGTACATGCGCTCCCAGCGCCACTCGCGTCGCACCCAGGTGGCCGCGGCCTCGCCGACCGCGCGCGCGCGCGCCGGATCGGCGAACAGCTCGGCGACTCCCGCGATCGTCGCCGCTTCGCCATCGGCGATCGTCAGTGTGCCCCCTGGCACGTCGCCGAGGCCCTGCGCCGCCTGCGGCGACGACACCACGGGCAGTCCCATGCTCATCGCCTCGAGCACCTTGTTCTGCACACCGCGCGCGAGCCGCAGTGGCGCAATGGCGACGGCGGCGCGGTCGAACCACGGCGGCGTCGTCGGCACGCGGCCGGTGACGGTGATGCCGGGCACATTCGCCAGCGCTTGCACCGCGGCGACCGGTTTGCTGCCGACGACCAGCAGGCGCGCGTCGGGGAAGCGCTGGCGCAAAGCGGGCCAGCACGACTGCACGAACCAGCAGACGCCGTCGACGTTCGGCTCGTAGTCCATCACGCC
Organism: Planctomycetota bacterium; assembly: GCA_044351865.1. Classification (GTDB taxonomy): domain Bacteria; phylum Planctomycetota; class UBA1135; order UBA1135; family UBA2386; genus UBA2386. The sequence continues at coordinate 1,957 of JBILEY010000599.1, forward strand.
GGTGAACACCGCGGTGTGCGGGTGCCGCTCGCCGTCACCCTGGCTCTGGAAGTGCACGACGTCGACGCCGTTCGGCAGCACTGCCGGGTCGACGCCCGGGATGCGCTCGCGGAACAGTTCGCGCTCGACGTCGCTGACGACGAGCGAACGGTCGAACGTGCGCGCGACGCGGTCCTCGAACGCCAGCAGGCGCTTCGCTTCGCGGCCGTAGATCCAACGGCCGAGCACTCCGCTCTTCGCCGCGAACTGCCGCCACTTGTCCGAGTCGAGCTCGGCGAAGTGCATGACCTTGGCGCGCGCCTTCGTCGTCATCGCGTACTGCGCCATCGACGACGAGTAGACGAACACCAGGTCCGGCGGCGTCGCCGACCAGCGCGCGACCGCGGCGTGCAGCGCGCGGTGCCGGAAGAACGGCAGCGTCAGCGCTTCGCCGGTCAGCAGCCCGCGCAGGCTGGTCCACTTGGCGATGCGGCGGTCGAGCCGCGGGGCGACCACTTCGCGGCAGCGACTGCTGAGAAACGCGACACCCTCCTGGTCGCGGTCCTCCTCGGCGAAGCAGCCGATGTGAACGTCGGCACCACGCGCCAGCAGGTGCTGCAGCAGGTGCCAGGTGGTGATGCGATCGCCGCGGTCGGGCGGCCAGGGCAGGCGCTGGCACAGGAAGACGACCTTCGGGCGAGTGGGGGAAGACACGGCGATTCCTCGTCAAGGTCGCGCCCGGTGGCCCCCGATACAAGCGTCGGAGCGCACCCGGCATGGCATCACAGTCGTCAGGCCCATCGACCAACATCCTCGGGTTGGTCAACAGCACCATCGAGCTGCCGACCATGCCGGAAGTGCTGGTCAAGCTGAACGAGGTCATGGCGCGGGCCGACGCGTCGGCGGCGGACGTCGCCAAGGTCGTCGGCGCCGATCCGGCCGTCGCCACCAACGTGCTGCGCATCGTCAACTCGGCCTACTACGGGCTGCAGGTGCGCGTTTCGTCGGTGAGCCTC
>JBILEY010000157.1:0-10795 GCA_044351865.1 Planctomycetota bacterium
GGCGTGGAACGCTTCCGGCACGACGCTGACGTGCCGCGCGGTGGCACCGGTGTTGAGGTCGACCATCGACACCACCAGCTGCCAGCGGTTCAGCACCTCGCGCAGCGTCGACAGCACGGCGACGCCGGCCCCCGAACGCTGCAGGAACGCGATGGTCGCCGGATCGACGGCGCCCTGCTCACGGTGCAGCTTCGCATCCTTGCCGATGACCTCGAGCGCCTTCTGCTGCTCGGCGTCGTCGGGCAGCACCTCGGCGACCTTCTTCGCCGACGACTGGAACGCGCCACGCAGCCAGTCGGCGATGCCGTTCGACAGCGTCGGCGACTTGCTCTGGGCCGGCACCACGGTGTCGAGCACCGCGACCTTCTTGCCGGCGAGGCCCTCTTCGTTGCGTGCGACCAGGTCCTGCACGGCGCCGTTGACGAGGCTCTCGACCTCGGCGGCCAGCGACTTCTCGATCTTGCGCGTGCGCACGACCAGGTCGAGCCGGCGGCGCGAGCCGAGGAACGACACGCTGCGCACCATGCCTTCGGGTGCGGGCACGCCTTCGACCGCGACCGCCAGACGGCTCTGCAACTCGGCGGTGCTGCCGCGGAAGCGCAGCGCGAACTCGGCGAACTCGCGCACGCCGTCGCCACTGCCGCCGGTGCCACTGCCGCCGGTGCGGCCGCTGCCGGTCTGCTGCGCCGAACCACCGACCGCCGCTTCGCCGAGGGCGTGGCCCAGGCGCGCGACCAGCTCCGCGTCTTCGCGGTCGCTGTGCAGCGCGACGCGGTACGCGGTGCCCTTCTCGGCTTCGGCCGCCGCCGCTGCCCGCACCAGGTCTGCGACCTTGCCGACGACCGAGGCCTTGTCGTCCGGATTGCACAGGCTCTCGATCGCCTTCTTGTGCGCGTCGCCGAAGCCCTCGAAGGCCTGGCCGCGCGCATCGAAGCCGTCGTTGAACAGGATCGCCGAGTCCTCGGCGCCGACGATGCGCAGGCGCAGTCGATCGCGCACGACGAAGCGGCCCTGCTGCTCGACCTCCTGCTCGACGAAGATGCCGGCGGTGATCACCAGGTCGGCGTCGACGGCGATGCCGACGGCGCCTTCGCCCGCCGCCGGCGCCGGCTGGTCGCCACCGACGAACTGCTGGAACACCTTCTGCGTGCGATCGTGCGCCTGCAGCGCGTGCTTGCCGTCGACGACCAGCAACTGGTGGCGGGCGAGACCGGTGGTCAGCCGCTCCACCACTTCCACCGTGGCGTTCTGGCGCACGCCTTCGGCCGTGGACGGCTGCACCAGGATGCGCAGGACCGGGGCGGCAGTGGGCTTGCCGGCGCCCTCCTGGGCGACGGCGACGCCGAGCGTCAACAGGGCGGCGAACGGGAGCGAAAGCTGGGTGCGCATCACTGCTTCTCCAAGGTGAGCTCGTAGGAACCGACGGCGACCTGCGGCACGTCGCCGAAGCGGATCTGCACGGTGCGGAAGCCCTCCTTCCGGACCACCAGCGTGTCGTCGACCGAGACCAGGTTGAAGTCGAGGTCGCACGGCGTCGACATCTGCAGGTTCAGCCGCTCGATCAGCACCGTGGCGCCGTTCGGCACCGTGTTGAAGCGCGCCAGCATGCTCTCGCCCGGGGTCGACGAGCAGGCGGCACCGGCGATGCACAGGAGGGAGAGAAGGGCGGCTCTGGGAGTGGGCGTGTTCATGGTCCGGTCGATCGCGGGGGCGGGTCGGGCTGGTTTCAGGGCTGGGCTGGGCTCGGCTGGCGGGTTCGCCGGCGCCCTCTCGGGTGTCACTCGGGTGCGGGCTCCGTCGGCGAACCGGCGGCGGTGGCGGGATGCGAGGTCATCACCGTCGGTGCGCCACCGAAGACGGGCAACAGCGCCAACACGTAGCTGTTCGTTCCGTCGCGCACGTCGACGTCGACGGTGGCGGCGATGCCACCGACGTTGCCGCCGCGGCCGGACTGGACGGCGATCGTGTGGGAGCCGACCGGCAGTTCGAGGCGCAGCACCTGGAACGACGCCGGCAGCAGGCTCCAGCAGCGCAGGTCGGCGCCTTCGGTCGCGGTCCACAGCAGCGCCAGTCCGTCGATGGCGAGGTTGGCCACCTCGGTCGCCTGCTTGTCCTTCTGCCGGCGACCGCCGGCCTCGACCCCGGCCTTGGCGCCTTCGGCGACCAGGATCTTGAAGGCCCGGCGCAGCACGGCGCGGGCGACGATGGCGTCGCGCATGACCTCGAACTCGTTGCGCGCCGCCGCCTCGACGTCGGTCACCGTCGCCGTCGACGCGGCCGCGCCGCCGTCGACCGACACCAGCGCCTGCTGCGGGTTGTCCGGGTGGTAGGCGAGGCCGGGAATCGGCACCTTGGCGATGTTCGGCAGGATGCCGCGGTCGCGCGAACGGGCCCAGATCCACTGCGCGATCGCCAGGCTGACCTGGGTCGCCACCTCGTTCTTCTCGACGCGGTATGGCCCGCGGCCGACCAACGCGATGACGTGCACGACGCCGTTGCCCTTCTCGGAGTGTTTGCCGGCGGTCACGCGCTCGACGTTCTCCTTGGCGAAGCGGAAGCCCGGCTCGAGCTCGGCGACCTTCTGATGGTTGCGTCGCGCCTCTTCCAGCTGCAGCGGGTCGCCTTCCTGCACGATCGCGCGCAGGTAGTTGCCGAACGCGACCTGCTTGTAGCGCAGCTTCGGCTTCTGCCCGCTCTGGTCGGCGTAGGCCTCCATCAGCCGCTGCTGCACCTCGAACACCTGCAGGCCGTAGGCGATCGCGTCGGCCCCGCCCTGCATCAGGTCGGCGGCGCCGAGCAGCGCGCGCAGCAGGATCTTCTCGTAGTCGTAGCCCTGATACCGCATCTGCCGGTCGTCGAGCAGCACCGACCCGAGCCAGCCGAGCGCATCACTGCCCTCGGCGTCGTCGTAGGCGTCGCGAGCCGAACGCAGCCCGGCGATCGCCGCCTTCGGCTGCGCCTGTGCCAGGTCGACCATCGACCGCTCGGCGCGCCACAGGTGCGCATTGCTGCCGTCGTCGGTGATCAGTTCGTCGATGGCGGCGCGCGCCGCCACGTAGTCGCCGGCGGAGTAGGAACTCCGCGCAGCGAGCATCGGATCGGACGCGCATGCGGCGAGCGCACACGCGGAGAGCACGAGAACGGCGACGCGCATCGACGAGGGCCCTGACCGCGGACGGTTCAGCGCGAGTATTCCTTGCGCACGCGCACCATCGACCGGTTGACCTCTTCGCCGGTCTCGATGTCGATGAGCACCAAGGTCAACCCGTAGTTGCGCTGGGACTCACGCTGGCCCGGGTTGGTCGTGCCGGTGGTGATCGTGGTGCGCAGCAGCATCTCGATCGGCGCGCCCTTCTGCTCGAGGGCCTGGGCGATCGCGCGGCGACCGCGCGGCAGGTAGACCTCGTCGCCGGAGACGCGCGCTTCGGTCAGCGCGACGCGCAGGAACTCGGAGCTGATCGTGCGGAAGCGTTCCGACTCGTTGATCGAGGTGGCGATGACCTCGTACAGCTGGTCGCGCCAATCGCCGAGCTCCTCGGCCGACTTGTTCTCGACCGGCATCACCGCGATCTTCTTCTGGCCGAGCCCACTGATCGCCGCGGCGCGGCTGGACAGCAGCTTCTCGACCGTGCCGGCGACCAGGCGGTCCCAGGTCTCCGCACCCGCCGCGCGGTTGCCGACCTGATCCTCTTCGGAGTCGGACATCACGCGGCCGCGCGGGCCACCGCCACACGCCGCCATCGACAGAGCCAGGAGAACGGAGAGGCCGAAGCCGAGAGTCTTGTTCATCGCAGTCATGTGAGGAATCCGGGTCACTTGCCGAGCATCTGGTCGAGTTCGGCCTGGAACAAGCCGTCGACGTCGATCGCCTCGGTGATCTCCTGCGCCGTGCGCAGGTCGCGCAGCACGAGGCGCAGCTGGTAGGTCTTCAAGGTCGGGCGCAGCACGGTCTCGAGCACCACGTCGGTGCCTTTGGCCCGCATCTGCGCGATCGTGTCGGCGTCGACCGCAGCGTCGCGGCGGTACGAACGCGCTTCGCTGCGGATGATGGCGAGCAGCCGCCGACGATCGCCGTCGTCGGCCAGCACGCGGAACGAGTCGCCGGTGGCGGCGCGCAGCCGCTCGGTGACGAGGCGCGACAGGTCGACGGCGAGCCCGCCGATCGGCGACGCTTTGTAGGCCTCGAAGGCCGCTCCGAACGCGTCGATCGCCGCTCCGAGCGAATCGTGCTTCTTGCCGGCGATCGTCACCGGCCCGCTCTCCAGCGCCGCCGCTTCCGCGTCGCCACCTTCCGCCGCCGCCGTCGCCTTGCGCAGCAAGTTGGTGTAGGCGCGTTCGAGTTCGTCGGCCGCCGCCTGCAGCGCCGCACCTTCGCCGGCATTGCAGCGGAACACCGACGGGAACACGCGCACCGACTTGCCGGCGAGCAGCTTGCCCTGCTTGTCGGCGACGCGCTGCGCCAGCAGGCCAGCGAGGATGCGCAGCTCGGCGTCGAGCACCGGCCGGAACACCGGCGCCTCGTTGCCGATCCGCCACGCGCTGTCCGTGCGCGCGCGCCGGTACAACTGCGCCGCCAGCGGGCCGCGCGCGACTTCTTCGCGCATCGTCGCCACCACCGAGCGGTCCGGCAGCCGGCGGCACTCCCACAGCAGCTCCACCGCTTCATCGCGGCGAGCAGCATCGAAGACCTTCACCTGCGCGATGCCCTGCACGACGTAGCCGGCACCGATGCGATCGGCGAGCCAGTAGGTGTCGTCCGGGGCGCGCCACGCATCGAGTCCGCGGTTGCTGGCCTTGATGTCGTTGGTCAGGCTGCCGCCGGCCAGAATGCCCCGCACGCCTTCGCGTTCGAGGCCGGCAGCCGTCTCCTCCATCAACCACTCGCCGAGGCCGTTGATCGAGTAGCCGCGCTGGTTGCCTTCGCCGCTCTGCGCCATCGCCGGGAACACCGCGACGATGCCCGGCGCACCCTTCACTTCGGCGGCGACCTTCTGCACGAAGCCGTCGAGCAGGCCCCCGGCTTTCGTCGCCGGCGGGTTGCTCGGCACCGACGGTGCCGGCGGGTTCACCGCCGGCGGCGTCACCTCCGGAACCGGGTCGGCGACCGCCGTCGGCGGCGGCTGCCGCGGCGGCTCGGCCGGGGCGCCAGGGCCGGTCTGGTCGTGCGGGTTGGTCACCTTCACGTCCGGCGTGTCGACGCCCGGGATCGGCTGGCGCGGCGCCCGCTCGGGACCGGCACACGCCACGAAGAAACACGCCGCGGCGAGGCTCGTCGCCTGCGCCACCGACCGACATACCTTGCTCGTCATGGTACTTTGCTCGTCTCTAAGGGATCCGCTCGTCGCGATGGGCACTACCGCGACAGCACGCTGTGCGACAGGCCGCCCGGAACGGTCGAGCCAGCGAAGTCTGGCCGCGGCCGCGGGGGGCCCGCAAGCGCAAACCGGCGGAGGTCGTTCGTGTGGCGGGGCGCCCCGAAGCTCGACACCACCGATCTCCGCCCCTAGCCTCCGGCCCCCACATCGGGGGCGAACCGGCGACGTGACCCACCAGACCCTGCTGATCATCCCTGCCTACCGCGAACAGGGCCGCGTCGGCGACGTGGTGCGCGAAGTGCTGGCGATGCGGTGGCCGAGCGCTGGACCGGCCCCTGCAGGCTCGGCACTTGACGTGCTGGTCGTCGACGACGGCAGCCCCGACGGCACCGCCAAGGAAGCCGCCGCCGCCGGCGCGCGCGTCGTCTCGCACCCCTACAACCTCGGCTACGGCTCGGCGCTGCACACCGGCTACTGCTACGCCCGCCGCCACGGCTACACGCGCGTGCTGCAGATGGACGCCGACGGCCAGCACGACGCGACGATGCTGGAGCGCCTGGTGGCCGGCCTCGACAGCGGCGCCGACGTCGTGCTCGGGTCGCGCTATCTCGCCGGCAAGGCGCCGCGCAGCAGCTTCGCCCGCAACGCCGGCACCCGCTTGTTCGCGGCGATCGCCACGCGCTGGATCGGCCAGCGCATCACCGACCCGACCAGCGGCTTCCAGGGCCTGTCGGCGCGCGCCCTGCAATCGGTCGTGCGCGACGGCTTCCCCGAGGACTACCCGGACACCGACGTGCTGGTCGAACACCACCGCGCGGGCCTGCGCCTCGTCGAGGTGCCGGTGCAGATGCACGAACGCCGCGGCGGCCTGTCGATGCACCGCGGCGCCCGCATCGCCTACTATGGCTACAAGATGCTGCTGACCCTGCTGCTGCTGCCGGTGCGTCGGCCGTCGCCGACGCGGGCGATCGACACGGTCGCGAGGTGCGAATGATCGACGTGCTGACGAACGGTTCCTCGCTGCTGGCGCCGATTGCCGAGCTCGCGCCGATGCACGACCGCCAGCGGTTGGTCGCGCTGCTGCTGGCCGCCGGATCGATCGCGACGGTGTTCGAACTGGTCCGCCGCCGCAGGCTGCGCGAAGAGTACTCGTGGGTCTGGGTGGCGGTCGCCGTCGTCGTCGCCGCCTTGGCGCTGCAGCAAGACCTGCTGCTGACGATCAGCAGCTGGATCGGCGCCTCGAGCACGGTGTCGACGCTGTTCTTCGGCGCCTTGCTGTTCCTCGGCGCGCTGGCGCTGCAGGTCTCGGTGCGGCTCAGCAAGCTGACCCACCGCCACAAGACGCTCGGGCAACGCCTGGCCCTGCTCGAGACCGAACTCGCCGAACTGCGCGCGAGCCGACGCAGCCAGCCGGCCAGCGGCGAACGCGCGGTCGAACCGGCAGTGCAGCCGCCGCGGAACGCCGACCAGGACGTCGTCGCGTGAACGCGGACGGCGCGGCGGCGCAGCTCGCACGCATCGTCGCCGCCGAGTTCCGCCGCCGCCTGCTCGACGAGCACCTGCCGCGGCTGCGCCGCTGCGTCACGGCGCTCGGCGACGAACGAACCTGGCGGCGCCCGCACGCGCACGGCAACTCGGTCGGCAACCTGCTGCTCCATCTCTGCGGCAACACCACGCAGTGGATCCTCGCCAACTTCGGCGCCACGACCGACGCCCGCGACCGCGCCGCCGAGTTCGCCGCCGACGGCGGCATGTCGGGCGAACAGCTGCTGGCGCACCTCGAATCGGTCTACCGCCGCGCGGTGTCGGTCGTCGAGTCCATCGCGGTCGACGAGCTGCTGCGGGAACGACTCGTGCAGGGCCGCTACCGCGAGACCGGCCTGTCGTCGGTGCTGCACGTGCTCGAGCACTGCTCGGGCCACGCCTACCAGGTCTACGCCGCCACCAAGCAGGCGCTCGGCGTCGACCTGAAGTTCTACGACCTGTGAGTCGGCGGCTCAGGCCCGCGCCGTCGCCGCTTCCGTCGCGCCCGCCGCGTGCAGCCAGCGCTGCAGCGTCGCCCGCAGCACGTCGAGCTTCACCGGCTTGCCGAGGAAGTCGTTCATGCCGGCGGCGAGGCAGGCGTCGCGGTCGCTCGGCAGCACGTTCGCCGTCAGCGCGATGATCGGCAGCGTCGCGCAGCCGGCACCGAGCGCGCGGATGCGCCGAGTTGCCTCGTAGCCGTCGAGTTCCGGCATCTGGCAGTCCATCAGCACCAGCGCGAACGGCTTGTTGCGCACCAGCTGCACCGCCTCGCGCCCGTCGACCGCGAACGTCACCTGGCAGGCCAGCCGCCGCAGCATGCCGGCGAGCACGCGGCGGTTGATCTCGTTGTCCTCGGCGACCAGCACGTGCGGCGCTTCGCCACCGGCTCCGGCCGGCAGCTCCGCCATCGCCTCGTCGACGACGCGCGGGGCTGGGGCGCGGCCGTGCGACAGCGCCGCCATGTCGTTGACGACCTGCAGCAGCCGCGCCGACGCCAGTGGCTTGCTGAGCCAGCGGAACACCTCGGCCTCGGCCATCTCCGGCAGGCCCGGCCGCGTGCCGAGCGAACTGGCGAGCGCCACCGGCGTCGGCGGGATCGCCGGGTCGTTGCGGATCGCCAGCGCCAGCTGCATGCCGTCGATGCCGGGCATCGCCATGTCGAGGATCGCCATCGAGAACGGCCGGCCGTGGCGTGCCGCGATGCGCAGCGCCTCGATCGCGCTGATCGCGTTGGCGGCGACGTCGATGCCGATGCGCGTCGGCAGCAGCTGCATCACCATCAGCTGCCGGTTGGTCTCGTTGTCGTCGACGATCAGCACCGAGTGCCGCGACAGGTCGACTTCCTCGGCGCGCGAGCGCGCGTGCGCCGGATCGCCCTTCGGCAGAGCCAGCGTGAACGCGAACGTCGAACCGCGGCCGACCTCGCTCTGCACTTCGACCGCACCCTGCATCATGTCGACGAGGCGGCGGCAGATGACGAGGCCGAGGCCGGTGCCGCCGAAACGGCGCGTCGTCGACGCGTCCGCCTGCGAGAACGGCGTGAACAGGCGCGCGATCGCGTCGGCCGAGATGCCGACGCCGGTGTCGCGCACCCAGAAGCGCATGCGCTGTTGCCGATCGTCCTCGTCGACCAGGTCGACGCCGACGACGACTTCGCCCTCGAGCGTGAACTTCACCGCGTTGCTCAAGAAATTGAGCACCACCTGACGCAAGCGCGCCGAGTCGCCGCGGTGGCAGCGCCACAGCCGCGGATCGACGAACGTCATCAGCTCGACGCCCTTCTGGTCGGCGGCGTGGTGCAGCAGGCCGGCGCAGTCGTCGACCAGCTGCCAGACGTCGAAGTCGGCGTGCTCGAGTTCGAGCTTGCCGGCCTCGATCTTCGAGAAGTCGAGGATGTCGTTCAGCACCGACAGCAGCGCGTCGGCCGACGCCTGGATCGTCGTCGCCATCTGCTCCTGCTCGGGATCCAGACGCGTGCGCACCAGCAGCTCGGCCATGCCGAGGATGCCGTTCATCGGCGTGCGGATCTCGTGGCTCATGTTGGCCAGGAACTGCGCCTTCGACACGGCTTCGGCGACGGCGGACTGCCGCGCCAGTTCGAGTCCCGCGACCTGCGAGTAGACCGACGCGCGGAAGCGGCGCGCCGCGACCCCGACCGCCGCCATGAAACCCAGCAAGCACGGCAGCAGCCACCATGCCGACCACTGCAGCAGGTCGATCGCGGCGATCGCCGCGACCAGCGCCAATGCGCCACCCAGCAAGGTTGCACACAGGTAGCGACAGAAGAACGAGGAGGTGCCACACGAGGCACCGGCGAGCACCCGTTCCGATCGACCTGGCAAGTTCTCCATCCGGACCAGTCATCGGCCCGCCACCGGCCACCGACTGGAGCGGTCAAACCCGCGGTCGCCGAAGCACCGCCGCGAAGAAGCCGTCGGTGCCGTGGCGGTCCGGGCGGAGCGACAGGAACGTGCCGGTGGCATCGGCGATCGGCCGCGCCACCGCCCCGCCGAGGATCTCGGCGACGCGCACCGGTTCGAGCTCCGGCCGCCGCTGGCGCAGCGCGTCGATCCGCTGCTCGTTCTCGCAGGCCAGCAGCGAACAGGTCGCGTAGACGAGCCGCGCCCCGGGCCGCAGCAGCGCCGCGGCGCGATCGAGCAGGCGATCCTGCACGGCCAGCAACTCGTCGAGCCCGCGGCGATCGAGCGTCCAGCGCGCCTCCGGCCGCCGCCGCCACGAGCCGGTGCCGCTGCACGGCGCGTCGATCAGGATGCGGTCGGCGTGGCCGCCGAACGCCGCCACCGTGGCCGGCAACTCGCCGCGCTCGGGCAGCAGCGCCACCTGCAGGTTGTCGGCACCGGCGCGCCGCTGGCGCGTGCGCAGTTCGCCGAGCCGGCCCTCGTGCACGTCGGTCGCCAGCACGCTGCCGCGGTTCTGCAGCAGAGCCGCCAGCGCCAGCGTCTTGCCGCCGCTGCCGGCGCACAGGTCGAGCACCTTGCCGCCGGGCGGCGGCGCCACCACCGCGACAGCCACCTGGCTCGCTTCGTCCTGTTGCTCGAACGCCCCGCGCCGGAACGCCGCACTGGCGAACAGGTCGGCTTCGCCGAGCACGTGCAGCGCCGTCGCCGCGAACGGGGCTGGCCGCGTGCCGATGCCCTCGGCCTGCAGTTCCTGCGCCAGCGCCTCGCGCGACGCCACACGCAGCAGGTTGGCGCGCAAGGTGCGCGGCGCCGGCGGCGCCAGCGACGCACACACCGCCGCTGCGTCGTCGCCGAACTGGCGTTCGGCCAGCGGCACGAACCAGTCGGGCACGGACCACGTGCGCGCGAACGCCAGCCCCGGCTGCTCGGCGCACAAGGCCGGCAACCGCAGCAAGCGCGCGAATTGAGGCACCGGCTCGCGGCTCTGCTGCTCGAACTCGCGCGAGGCGCCGTCGGCGAGCAGCAGGTCCTGTTCGACGCCGTGGCCGAGCACCAGCGCCAACGCGTGCGCACGCGGCGACAGGTGCCCGAGCCCCTTCGCCCCACCGAGGCCGAACTCGAGCCGCCGCAGCCCCGCCAGCGTCGCCGCGGCGAAGCGCGCCACCGCCGCCCGTTCGCTCGCGTCGGCGACGCGCAGCACCGGCAGTTGCGCCATCGCCTCGCGCGGCGACTGCCGGCGCTCGAGCCACTGGGCGACCACCTCGGCGGTCCACGACCACAACACCGGAGCGACGGGATTCACTTGTGGTACGGGTGCCCCTGCAGCAGCGTCGCCGCGCGGTAGAGCTGTTCGACCAGCACGACGCGCACGAGCCCGTGCGGCATCGTCATCGCCGACAGCGACAGGCGCACGGCCGCGGCGTCGCGGAACGTCGGATCGAGGCCATCGGCGCCGCCGACGACGAACGCCAGGTCGCGGCCTTCCTGCTGCCAGCGGCCAAGCTTGTCGGCGAATGTGCGGGTCGACCACGCCTC
>JBILEY010000158.1:0-10794 GCA_044351865.1 Planctomycetota bacterium
CCGGCGGCGGTCTACGAGATGGAAGAGAAGGCCGGCACCAAGCACGGCGTGGAGCTGAAGATCAACGCCAGCAACTGCGTGCACTGCAAGACGTGCGACATCATGGACCCGTACCAGGTAATCAACTGGGTGACTCCGGAAGGCGGCGGCGGGCCGAACTACACGAACCTGTGAGTGCGAAGTCGGTGACGCAGTTCACGGAACAGGACGGCCGTCGCTTGGCCGAGCGCTTGGGCGATGGCGAGTCCGTGATCGTCGTGGTCGAGGCGCGCGTTCGGCCGTCGTGGTCGCATCTGCGGCGCCGGCTGGCCATCGCTGCCGGGCTGACGGCGCTCGGCAGCCTGTTGGTGGCGGTTGCGGCGCCGGCGGCGGAATCGTTCGTCTACGTTTGGCTCGCCATCCCACCGTTCCTCGTGGCCTTGGTCAAACCCGCCGGCCCGGTTCGACTCGTTGCGCTCACCTCGCGGCGCGTCGTCCTGTTGAAGCCGGCTTGGACGGAGTTCGAGGTCGCGGTGGCGCATGCCGAGGTTCCGGCGCCCGGGCTGCACGGTGGGGGCGAATCGCAGCCGTCCTTGCGACTGCAGCTCCGCGACCTGACCGTGGATGTGACGCGTCCGTACGACCTGCACGGCGCGGTTGCGTTCGACGAGTTCGTCGCCCACTGCGCGCAGCGGTTGCCGTCCGCTCCCTGACCGCGGGATGGGCTGCGGCGGTCGGCGTCGGCTGATCGGAACGTCAGTTCGCCGCGCGCAGCTTCGTCAGCAGCTTGCCGACCTGCTGCTCGGCGAGGCGCAGCCGTTCGTCGCCGGTGACCGCGAACGCCGCCTGCACGTGTGGGCGCAGCACCGGGAAGCCGGCGAGCTCCGGCTCCGGCGAATCGCTGACGCGGTGGCAGAGCGAGCACTGGCCGCGATAGGTCGTCAGCTTGGCGGTGCCGTAGTCGCGGAACAGGTCGAGGTCGTCGGCGCGCACCGCACGGAAGAACTGGGCCGGCTCACCGCGGCGCAGCCCTTCGCGCTGCAGCTGCCAGATGCCGAAGTCGAGGCCGTCGTGGGTGAACGTCGCGTTGCCAGCGTCGAGCGGCTCGCGGTTCTGCAGCGTCTGCGTGCGTATGTCGACGACGAGCGGCGTCGCGCGCGGCGCGCCAGCGCTGTCGATGGCGACGAGGCCCTGCACCAGCACGGCGCGGAAGCCGATCGGCGCGGTCGGGTCCGGCCCCTTCGCCGGCTTCTCGCCGGGCTTCGGCAGCAGCGCCGCCAGCGCCGCTTCGCCGTCCGGGTGGCGCAGGAACACGCGCGACCACAGCAGCGTGTGTTCCGCGTCGAACAGCCGCGTCGAGCGGCGCGTGATCTCGCGGTAGCCGGTGCCGCTGCCGCCGAGCGCCGCCGGCAGTTCGCTCGCCGGCAGCGCCGGGGCGTCGCCCATGGCCGCGAGCCGCAGCGTGTCGGGCAGCTTCGTCAGTTGCTCCGCGGGCAGGCCGAGCCGCAGGGCGGCGTCGCGCAGCAGCGGCACGAGGTCGAGGTTGCGCTCGACGTCGAGCAGGCGCTGGGCGGTGCGCAGCAGGTCGTTCTGCAGGTGCACTGCCAGCGACGGGCTGGCCTGCAGCGCCGCGACCGCCTTGTCGTCGAGCGCCAGCAGGTCCGCGCGCAGCGCCTTCGCCGCGTCGGCGTCGAGCCCTTCGAGCGGCAGCATGCGGCCGTCGCCGCCGAACGTCGCGCGGTCGCCGTCCGTGCCCTTGCGCTTCTTGTGCACCCAGCCTTCGACGAACGGCAGCGCCGCTTCCCCCGGCACCACCTGCGCCACCTCGGCCGGCGCCAGCGTCGCCGTCCACAAGCGGCGGAACAGGCGGTTGGCGACGTGGTCGACGGCGTCGGCGTACGGCGTCGCCTGCGCCGGTTCCTGCACGAGGCCCGCGCGCGCATGCCCCGCGGGCCAGCGCTCCTGGGCCACGAGCGAACTGCCCAAGACGATCAGGGGCACCATGGCGCATCGCATGAACGTCATCATCGCAGCGTAGCCACGCGTCGGCCGCGGTTCCCTCCCGACGAGTGCGCACCCACCGCACCAGTGGGAGAATCGGCGATGGCGGCCCCCTTCCCGCGGAGGCCACACGACTCATTCCCGGCCGCTCGTCTTCGGCCGACTCCCGGGAGCCGCCATCGCCACCCAAAGGGGACGAACCCCCGTAACTTCGGCGGAAAAATCCGCCCTAGCGGCGGCCGAGCAGCCGGGTGCGGTGCAGCAGGGCGTCGATCGGCCCCGTCGTGCCCCGGCGCCGCACCAGCGCGTGCGTCAACTGCAGCCGGTCGTCGTCGCCGAGGTCGAGTGCGTCACTGCAGGCCCCGACCAGATCGCCCGGAGTCGTCACGTGCACGAGGTGCGCGCCGACAACGCCGCTGACCTCGCGCAGGCCCGCCCCGCGCAGCACGTCGGCGAGCACGTCGTCGGCGACGCCCGACAACGCGGCGAGGCGCGGTTCGGGCCAGCGCAGGTCGAGGGCCGCAGCGCGCAGGTCGGGGATCATGTCGGCACCCGGCAGGTCGACGACGAAGCGGCCGCCGGGGCGCAGGTTGCCGCGCACGAGGTCGGCGTAGCAGCCGGTCGGCAGCAGCGGGCCGTAGGTGGGCGCCAGCAGCAGCGCGTCGAACGTGCCGAAGCGTTCGTCGCCGGTCAGGCGGTGGGCGAGCACGGTGACCTGCGGCAGCGCCAGCGCGGCGATGCGTTCGGCGTGCTGGCGGTCGGGCAGCACCAGCACCAGTTCGCCGCGGCTGCCGACCAGCGTCGCCAGCGTGCGCGCGTGGTCGGCGTCGACGTCGATCGCCAGCATTCGGTCCTGGCGCCGCACGTCGAGCAATGCCAAGGCGGCGGCGAACCAGGGCTGGAGCTCGGGCGGCATGGGGAAGGGACTCGCCGCCGCGCGGTGGGGTTCGGACGAGGTCGCCGCATCGTCGCGGTTGGTCGGCGGGTCGGCAACCCTCGGCTCCGCATCGGGTGGGCGTTCGCGAGCTTCCGGTCGCGACGCTGGAGGCGGCCGCGGCCGTTCGTCATGATCGCGCCGTGCGCATCGACCCGCGGCAGTTGCACGGACGCAGCTTCGATCTCGTCGTCGTCGGCGCCGGCATCCACGGGGCCGCGGTCGCGCGCGACGCGGCGGTGCGTGGCCTGTCGGTGCTGCTCGTCGACGCGCGCGACGTCGCTGCCGGCACCAGTTCGCGCAGCTCGCGGCTGGTGCACGGCGGCCTGCGCTACCTGCGGCACGGCCAGGTGTCGCTGGTGCGCGAAGCGCTGCACGAACGCGAACGGCTGCTGCGCCTGGCGCCGCACCTGGTGCGGCCGCTGCCGATGCTGATGCCGTTCCACCGCGACGTCGACGGCCGCGGCAAGAGCGGCATGGCGCCGTGGGCGATGCGGGTTGGCACCTGGGTCTACCACGCGCTCGCCGGCCGCAGCACGCTGCCGGGGCCGCGTGCGTTGTCCGCCGACGAAGCGCTGGCGGCGTTCCCGGGCCTGCGGGCGCAAGGGCTGCGCTCGGCGCTGCTGTTCTTCGATGCGGCGACGCAGGACGCGCGGTTGACGTTGGCGAACGTGCTCGACGCGCACGCCGCAGGCGCTCTGGTGGCGACGCACACGGAGGTTCTCGGCGCCTTGCCGGCGGGGCGGCTGCGCTTGTTCGACCGCATCGGCAACGACGAGTTCGTCGTGCAGCAGAAGCACGTCGTCAACGCCACCGGCCCGCGCGCCGACGGCTTCCGCCGCACGCTCGGCATCGACGCGGCCCCGTTGACGCGGCAGAGCCGCGGCAGCCACCTGGTGCTGCCCGAACGCCAAGGCGAACTGTCGCTGGCGGCGTTCCTGCCCGATGGCCGCATCCAGTTCGTGATACCGCACGACGGCGGCACGCTGTGCGGCACCACCGACGTCGACGATCCACTGCCGGGCGACGAAACCGGGCCGCCGGGCGACGACGTCGACTACCTGCTACAGGCGCTCGGCTTCCTGCTCGAGCCGGCACCGACGCGCGCGTCGGTGCAGTTCGGCTACGCCGGTTGGCGTTCGCTGCCGAGCGGCAACGGGCCGCCCGGCGCCGCGAACCGCGAGGCGTTCCTGGTGCGCGAGCCGCTCGACGGGGCGCTGCTGCACACGATCGTCGGCGGCAAGCTGACGACGCACCGGGCGCTGGCCGAACGCATCGTGCACGCGATCACCGGCGTCTACGACGCGTCGCCGACGCGCACGCGGCCGCTGCCGGGTGGCGACGGTCCGCGCGAAGTCGCCGATCCCTTGTGGTGGCGCCACGGCAGCCGTGTGCAGCGCGTGCGCGAACTGTGCCGCGAGCGACCGGAGTGGCGCGCGCCGTTGTGCCCGCACCGGCCGTTCCTCGCCGCCGAGCTGGTGCTGGCGCTGCGCGACGAAGGTGCTTCGACGTTCGCCGATGCGATGCTGCGCCGGCTCGTGCACGTGCGCGGGCCGTGCCGCGACGAAGCGTGCTTGCGGCACGCGCACGCACTGTTCGCGCAGGAACGGCGCTGGCCGGTCGACGGCGAGCCGGCGGCGGCGATCGCGGCGTTGCGCGCCGAACTGCAGGTGCTCTGCGGCGCGCTCGAGCTGCCCGCCGAGACCGAGACCGCGGCCGGCGCACGCGCATGACGGCGCCGCTCTCCTTTCCACCGTCGCTGCGCTGGCTCGGCCGGCCGCCGCTCGTGCGCGAACAGGCGCTGGCCGGTCACGTCACTGCCGTGCTGTTCTGGCGCCTTGGCTGCGATGCGTGCGAAGAGGCGGCGCGCGAACTGGCGCGGCTGGTCGAGGCGCCGCCGGATCCGCATGGCCACGCCGCGGGCGCCAATGCGGGAGAACGGCCGTTCGCCGTCGTCGCCGTGCAGGTGCCGACCAACGCGGCCGAACACGACGACGCGCGCCAGCTGCGTGCCGCGAGCGCGCTGCCGTTCGCGCACGCGGTCGACGACGCGCGTGCGTTCGTCGCCGAGCTGAACGTGCAGGCGCTGCCGTACGTGCTGCTGCTCGCCGCCGACGGCGAGGTGGTGTTCCGCGGTCCCGGGGTGCCGCAGCGTGTGCGCTTCGCCGGCGCCGTCGACACGCTGCTCGCTGCAGCCGAGCACGCGGGGATCACGGCGTTGGTGCCGTTCGCCCCGATCGCGCCCAGCTCGGCATTGCGGCCGTCGGCGCTGCTGGCCGAAGGCGATCGGCTGTGGCTCGCCGCCGGCCATTCGGTGTTCGAGCTCGACGTCGCCGTGCGCGACCAGCCGCGGCTCGTGCAACGCTACGGCGGTGACGAACCGGGCACGCAGGACGGTCGCGCCGCGGCTGCGCGCTTCCTGCGACCGGCCGCGCTGTGCGCATTGCCCGAGCACGTGCTGGTCGCCGACGCCAGTGCGCACACGCTGCGCACGATCGAACGGCACAGCGGCCACGTCGAGACGTGGAGCGGCACCGGTCGCCTCGGTCTCGATCGCACCGGCGGTGCCTATGCGCGCGACCAGGTGCTGTGCACGCCGGTCGGGTTGCTGCCGCACGACGGTGCCGTCGTCGTCGCACAGGCCCTCGCACACCAGCTGTGGCAGTTCGATCCGATGACGCGCGCTGCCGCCGCGTGGCTCGGCAGCGGCGAACGGGTGGCGCGCCACGCCGACGAAGTGGTCTTCGTCTCGCCGCGCAGCGTTGCCGCCCTCGGCGAGACGCTGCTGGTCGCCGACGCCGGTGCCGATGCGATCGTCGCTGTCGATCTCGCGCACCAACGCGGGCGCGTGCGCTGGCCGAACGTGCCGCGGCCGACCGCGGTGCTGGTGCATGGCGACCGTGTGTTCGTCGCCGCCAGCTTCGCCGGCGAAGTGCGCGTCGCGGCGATGGCGGATCCCGACGCGCCGTTGCTGCCGTTCCGCGGACGCGAGCACGGTCTCGTCGAACCGGTGGCCCTCGCCGCCAGCGGTGCGACGCTGTGGATCGCCGACGCGGGCGCCGATGCGGTGTTCGCCGTCGACCTCGCGCAGGACGATGCGCCGCTGCTGCGGTTGCCGTGGCCGGTCGGGAACGACGATCTCGCCGCGGCGGCGAGCGAGCGCGATGCCGCGAGCGAGGCGCCAGTTCGCGTTCCGTCACGTCGCGGATCTCTGCTCTGTCCCGAACAGCGGATCGCCGCGCACGCCGACGTGTCGCTGGTCGTGCGCCTGCCGGCCCAACACGCCGCCGACGGTGTGGCCTGGCAAGTCGACGTCGTCGACGAAGGCGAACCGCGGCTCGCCGTCGCGCGCCATGCGCCGGTGGTCGCGCGCGCGAGCGAACTGACGCTGCTGCTGCCGATCGACGCGCCGGGCTCTGGCGCGTTGCGCGTGCGTGCGGCCAGCGCGGCGTGCGTGCTGCGCTTCGTCGTGCCGATCGAGGTCGTGGCGGATGGCGCCGCCCGGCTGGATGTGGGCTAGACTGCGCCGCGGCGGGAGAGTCGACGTTCGCAGACTTCCTGCCCTCGTCACCGACGATTCCCTGACCATGGATTCCCCGACGATGGATCGCATCCCGCTGTTCGTTGCTGCCATTCCGTGGGTGGGGTTGACGACGGCGGCGTGCCACAGCCCGCAGGCTCGGCCCGCGGCGGAGGTTCCCGCTTCGGTCGCTGGGCAAGGCGACGCCGCGAACACCCGGGCCGCGCGCGCCGCGGCGCGGCAGGTCGAGGTCCTGCGCCAGCTGGTCGCGCTGGATCGCAAGTCGGTCGAGCTCGCCGAGCTCCGCGTCGCCGACCTGCGGGTGCTGGAGCAGGCCGGCCGGGTCGGGAACGTGGACCGGATGGCGGCGGAGATGGAGTGGATCGAGCAGAAGCGGTTGCTGCTGCTGCGCGAACTGGAACTGGAGCAGGCGCAGGAAGCCGCGGCTGCCGAGGCGGCCTCGCCGCCGGCGAGCGAGTCGCCGGTCCAGCGAGCAACAAGCCCGTGAGGATCTCGACGTTCGCCGCGGTCGTCGCTGGCCTCGAGATCGTGTTGGCCCTCTACCTGTCGTGGATCGCGTTCCTGATGGCGTACTGGTTCATCGACGACGGCATCGCCTTCACCATGACCGATGCGGACTGGCGGCGCGTCGGCGTCGATCGATTCCTCCAGGGTTGCCTGGCTGGGGGCGTGTTCGCGGCCGTGGTCTGGCTCGTCAACCGAGCGCTCGGCATCGGGCGCCAACCGGGGTTCCTGAAATGTCTGCCGTGGCTGCTCACCAGCTTCTTCGTCGTCGCCAGCGGCGTCGGCGCGCTGCTGTTCGTCAGCGAGCGGCCCTATATGTGATGGTCCGCGGTGCCTCATGAAGCAGTACGTCGACAGTCTTTCGCTCGGTGCCGCGGAGGTCGGACCGACGAGCCGCGAGTTCCTCGCTTGGATCGCGAGGCACGCTGTTCCGCCGGCCGCCCTCCGGTTCCTCGGCCACACCTGGGTCAAGGACGACCAGGCCTTCGTCGGGGCGATCACGCTGATGTCGGAGTCGGCGATCTTGCGCCAAGCCGACGCGGAGCCACGTTGGTTGGCGGCGGGCTTCCTCGTCTTCGGCTCCTGCATGAACGGCGACATGGTGGCGCTCGACACGCGTGCGTCGCCTGGCTCCGTCTGGTTCTTGAGCCACGACGAACTGTGGGGCGACGACAACGCCGACCCACGTCGCTTCGCGGTGCAGGTCGCGCCGGACCTCGGCGATCTCGTCGTCCGGGCCTGGGACATCGACAACTTCCCGCTCGACTGCGAGCACGCGCGCGAGCTCGGTGGTGGGTGACGGGATCGATCCGTCGGCTGTAGGCGCTGGCGATCGAGAACAGCGGCATACTCCTCCGAGCATGGCATCCGGCTTCCTGATCCTGGTCGATGCACGGTGCTTCGCCGCGTGCCATGGTGTCTACGACGCCGTCCTGCGGTCGGTGCTGCACGCCCTGCCGCCGGCGGATCCGCTGCGGGCCTGGCTGGCGACCCAGCTGCCGGATGACGGGGACGTCGACCTCGGCTACGCCTTCGTGCGCGTGCGCGATGGCCGCCACGTCGAGCGGCATCTCGACCTCCGCTGGTTCGACGCCGCGATCCAGGCCCGCTTCGAAGACGCGGCGCTGCTGGCCGAACCGTTCGCAGGACCATACGCCCCGCTCGCCGACGTGGCGGCTGCCCTGAGCCGGTTGCGCGAGATGATCCGACGGTGTCGCGCCGGTGAGGCGCCGCTGCTGCTCTCCAGCTGGAATGTCGTGGCACCTCCACCGGACATGAGCATCGGAACGGACTGGCAGCCCACCGGCTGGCACGCCGACGAGCCCGACGAGGCATCGCCATGATCGTCGGCATCGTCGGGCCACCGGGTTCCGGCAAGCACTCGCTGGGTTCCGCACTCGCTGCGGTGGCGCGGCTGCCGTTGATCGCGACCGAGTCCATTCGTGCGGCGATCGCGCGCGCGGACACCGCGGTGACGCGAGACGCCAAGATGCAGATGGATCGCGGCCAGCGCGTGCCGGACGAACGCACCGGCCGCATCGTCCGCGAATGTGCGGGCCTGCGCGATGCCGTGGTCGTCGGCGCGCCGCGCAGCGAGGAGCAGTGGCGAGGCATGACCGGCGGGAACGGCGCCTTCGTGGTCGGCGTCATCGCCCTCGATGCGACCGAGGCGTTGCTGGATGCGCGGCAGACCGCGCGTGGCCGGCCGCCGATCGCGGTCGCCCATCCAGGCGGACTGGAACGCATCGCGCGCGCGCTGGCTCCCGTGCTCGCGCATGCCGCAGCGAACGATCGCCTGCTGCGCCTCGATGCGACGCGACCGACGCCCGAACTGCTCGCGGCGGCCGCGGCCTTCGTGCAGACGCTGCGCGCGCGTTCGCGATCGTGAGACCCTGGGTGAAGACGCTCGACGACGTCGCCATCGGCGAAGGCCGCCTCGACATGGCGTGCGTGGTGGGGCAGCATGCCGTCAGCCAACGCCGCAAACCGCGAACGGCATGGACCGGGAACATCACGCCGAGTGGCAGGACCTGAGGGCGCGCGCCACCGACGAACTGCGTCGCGGCGCCGCGGCCTCGCTGCGCCGTGGCCAGCCGCAGCGCCTCGTCCAGGTGCTGGTCCTGCCGTCGTTCGCACCGTCGCTGACGTGCGAAGTGTTCCGCGTTCCCGTCGTGTCCGAGCCGGCCGAGTCCGAGGCGTTGGTGGCGATCCGCACGAGTTGGGACCAGCCCGCGGACCTCGCACGCTTCGCGTCGCCGGTCGAGCGCTTGCGGCACCCGCGCGTGCTGCAGCCGACGTTGCTCCGCCGCGAGGGAACGCTCGCCGCGGCCGATGCGCGCGCCCTCGTCGCCGACCTCGCCAACCTGCAGCTGCCGCTGGAGCCTGGGCCGGCGTCGTTCGGGTTGGATGGCACGCGCTACGAACTGACGCTCGGCGCGGGATCGGCCGAGGTGACCGTGCGCTGGTGGGAGCGGGCGCCGACGAAGTGGGCTGCGGCGGCGGAGCTGGCGGCGCGCGTGGTCGGGTGGGTCGAGGCGGCTCTGCGCTGACCCGCGCCGTTCTGCCGTGAACGCGGGGCTTGGCTTCGTGCCCTGCCGTGCGACGATGCCGACGCGCTTGCACCAACGTGTCGTTGCCAAGGGAAGGACATGAAGCAGACCACGATGTTCCTGCCGTTCGCCTGCAGCAGCTTCTTGCTTGCGATGTCGCTGTGTGCACAGGCGCCGGATGCAGCGGCGATCGCGACTTCGAACGCGGCGAGGATGCCGATCGCGAGCAAGACGGTGGCGGGGCGCGTCGTCGACCTGCTCGGCGAAGGCTTGCCCAACGCCCGCGTGTGGGTGACCGAGCAAGGCCTGCTCGAGCCTGCACTGCGTGAGATGCGCACCGACGGCAGCGGCTGGTTCCGGCTCGCGGGGGTGCCGGATCGGCCCCTGCTGCGTTTCCACGCGCTGGCGGATGCACACTGCCGCGTCGCGGTATCCGTGCCGCGCGATGGCAGTCCGCTGCTGTTGCGCCTGCCCGAGGCCGCCGTCCTCACTGGCGTCGTGCGCGACACGCGCCGCGCGCTCGCTGCGGGCGTCGACGTGTGGGCGCAGCCCATCGACGGTTCGCCCGGCGTCTGTGCACGGACGACGACCGATGCGCAGGGGGCGTTCGTGCTGCCGGGGGTCGCGCTGGGGCACAACCGCGTGTTCGCGTGGGTGCCGGATTCGGGGCTGGCGACCTGCGAAGTGCACGTCGAGCAGGACGGCGAGGTGCAGCTCGATGTCGGCGCCGAGCCGAAGACGACGTGGACCGTGACGGTGCCGGGGCTGAATGCCGAGGAACGGGCCGGCGCGCTGCTGCGCGGTGGCTACGAAGGAGTGGAGTCGCTGCCCGAACAGCCCGCGCCGTTCGTCGTGCGCGGCCTGCCCGAAGCTCCGCTCCAGCTGCCGAACCTGCCCGACGTGCGCACGCTGCTGTTCGTCGAGTCGGCTTGGCTGCGCTTCGAGCCCGCCGTCGTCACACTGGAGGATGGCACCGGGCCGCACGCGACCACCTTCGCGGTCCGCCGCGCCACCGGCGAACTCGTCGACGTCCGCGCGCGCCTCGTCGACGTCGACGGCAAACCCGTTGCCGGGGTGCCGCTGGCGCTCTACGGCGTGCTCGGCCAGCCACCGCAGCGCGGCATCAGCGCGGCCGACGGCACGGCGTCGTTCCGGACGCAGCGCGAGGCGGCGCAGCAGCCGGTGCTCCTGCTCGAAGGCGAAGATTGGTTGTTCGATCGCCGTGCGCAGGCGAAGGGACTGACCGAACGCGTCGGGGTCGAGCCGAACCCGGCGACGCCGACCGA
>JBILEY010000600.1:0-2945 GCA_044351865.1 Planctomycetota bacterium
TGCTGCGAGGATGCGTTCGCGGTAGGCGGCGGCGGCGGCGACGGTGGTCACCGGCGGCTTCAGGTTCGGCATCACGATCGCGCGGCCGAAGCGGCGCGCGGTGTCGGGCAGCACGGCGGCGAGGGCCTGGCCGTCGCGGAGATGGAGGTGCCAGTCGTCGGGTCGGGTCAGCGTGAGGCGCATCGGGGCGCGGACCATAGCCCGCTGCCGGGATCGGGGGAACGCAGCGGCGGGCGCCTTCGAACGGGAACCCGCGGCGCCATCGGCGCTGGCGGTGCCGCTGGTGCATCGTGTTGGCCGCGCGCGTGTCCGGCGCCGCTGGGGCTGTTACCCTGTCCTGCTTCTCCGCGAGGCCTGCCATGCGATTGCCGACGTCCCTGCTGTTCTTGTTCGTTTGCTTCTCGTGCCTGCTGTTCGCGGCGTGCGGCAACGGTGGCGATGCCACGGTCGGCGGCGTCGGCACCGGCAGCGACGTCTACGTCGTGCTCGACACGGCGAACGGCAGCGACGTGCTGCTCACGGTCGAAGTGGCGGCGGCCTCGCTCGAGCGCCGCGATGGCCAGACGACGCCGAACCTGCTGGCGCAGCCGACGACGCTGACGCTGACCGACCCGAGCGGCGAGGCCGAGGGCCTGCGGCTCGACGACGTGCCGGCGGGCGACTACACGAAGCTGCACCTGCTGCTGACCTCCGGCTCCGGGCGCGGCCTGTTCGCCGACGGCACCGTGCGCGACGTGTTCGTGCCGTTCGACCTCGTGGTGCCGGTGACCGAGACGTTGCGCCAAGGGGCCAGCCCGAGCTGGCTGCTGGTCGCGCACGACCGCACGAACCCGCTGGTCGCCGACCTCGGCTCGTGGATCTGGAACGGCGAGTTGCGCGGGCGCGCCGATGGTGCGGAGGTCGGCCTGGTCGAGCTGGTGCCGGTCGTGGTCGGCGCGTCGCAGCTGCGCGTCGCGGTCCCGGCCGCGGGTGACGGTCGCCTCGAGGTGACGTT
Source organism: Planctomycetota bacterium (assembly GCA_044351865.1). GTDB lineage: Bacteria > Planctomycetota > UBA1135 > UBA1135 > UBA2386 > UBA2386. The sequence continues at coordinate 995 of JBILEY010000600.1, forward strand.
CGCCAACGACTCCACCTTCGGCGACGACCAGGGCAATGTGTACGGCACCAGCAGCGAGTTCCTCGCCGGCTTGTCGTCGGCGTTCGACCTCGAACTGCGCGGCACCTTGTCGCGCGACGGACGGCTGCAGGTCCGGCAGGCGCGCCGCGGCCGCGGCAACGACGGCCCGCGGTTGATCGGCCGCATCACCGAACTGATCCCGGCGTCCCGGACCTTCGCGCTGCGGGTGCAGGCGGAGAACCGCCGCGGGCGTCGGCGCCTGCTGGCCAACGGCTCCGAGGTGCTGGTGCGCACCGCGCAGTCGCGCATCCAGCGGCCGAACGGGACGGCGCTGTCGTTCGCCGACCTGCAGAACGGCGAGTTGGCGAAGGTCGAGTGGACCTCGGTGACGAAGGTGCCGGGGCAACGCGACGTCTACACCGCGCGCCAGATCGACGTCACCGGCACGCCCGTGGCGCTGGTCCCCGAGTGGCAGGGCGTCGTGCAGTTCGCCGACGCGGCGACGCGCATCCTGGTCATGGTGCCCCTGCCCGGCCAGACCTTCACGGTGCTCGGCATCCCGCAGAACCTGGTGCTGCTGGTCGTCACCGACGACACCGTGATCGAACGGCGCACGAGCAACGGCCTCGTGCCGATCGGTTTCGGCGACATCGTGCCGGGGCTCGACCAGGTGGTGTTCCGCGGCGAGGCGGCGTCGCCGTCCACCGTGGTCGCGACGTCGCTGCGCGTGCAGCGCGAATGAGCGGCGGCGCCAAGGCGTTGCCGGCGCCGATGGCCGAGCGCTTCAACGTCGTGCGCGAGTATGCGGGCGGCGAAGGGCGCACGCTGTGCGTCGCCGACCGGGGCACTGGCGAGCAGGCGCTGCTGAAGATCCTGCCGCCGGGCGTCGAAGCCGCGGAGGCGTCGTTGCTGCTGTCGCTGCGCCATCCGTCGATCCCGGCGGTGCGCGAGGTCGGGCGGCTGCCCGACGGCCGTGCCTTCGTGCTGCGCGAGCACCGCGATGGCGAAGCGCTGCGCACGTTGCCGCGCGATCCCGCGGTGCTCCGGTCGGTGCTGCAGCAGCTGCTCGAAGTGCTCGCCTACGTGCACCTGCGTTCGGTGCTGCACCTCGACCTCAAGCCGGCGAACCTGCTGCTCGACCGCGACGGGCGCCTGCACCTGTTCGACTTCGGCCTCGGCGTGCGCGGTGGTGCGCACGGGCGCGGCGGCACGCCGTTCTTCGCCGCGCCGGAGCAGCTGCTCGGTGGCCGGCCCGACGCGCGCACCGACCTGTTCGCCGTCGGCGCGATGGCGGCGCAGGCGCTGTGGCCGGGCAGCGGGCCGCCGCTGACGCGCTTCCTGGCGACGTTCCCGGCGCAGGACTTCTTCGCCGCCGGTGGCCTGCGGCCGGAGGACCTGCCAGCGCCGTTCGACCGCTTCGTGCCGCGGTGCGTGGCGCGCCGGCCGGAGCAGCGCTTCGCCGATGCGCAGGCGGCGCTCGAGTTCCTGAGCGGCGGCAGCGGCCGCCCGTCGGCGTCGCTGCTGGCGCCCGATCCGGTGTCGCTGTTCCCGGACGCCGTCGCCGCGATCCCGGACGATGGCGCCCACGTGGTGTTGCGCGGTGGCGCCGCCGGCGACCGGCGCGCGCTGGCGATGCACACGGCGGCGACGGTGGCGGACGTGCGCGGGCTCGTCGAAGGCGATGGCGAACTGCGCATCGTGCGCCGCGGCCCGGGCGAGCTCGTCGTCGTGCTGCCGCCGCTCGCCGCGGGGCAGTTGCTGCCGCACCTGCAGAGTGCGCTCGGATTGCACGGGGCCCCAGCGCAGCAGGCCGCCGAATGGCTGGTCGCGCACGGCGGCACCACCGGGGAACAGGCGGCGGCGTTGCTGCAGCGGCTGGCGATGGCGGGCGAACTGGTCGCCGCCGGCACGCGGTGGGCGTGGCCGGCGGCGCGCAGTGGTCGCCTCGACG
>JBILEY010000159.1:0-10780 GCA_044351865.1 Planctomycetota bacterium
CTTCGTGCACACGATGGAGGCGGCACTCGGCACGTCGTTCGGCTGGACCGACGTGCTGCTGCCGGTCGGCATCTCGTTCTACACGTTCCAGTCGATGAGCTACACGATCGACGTCTACCGCGGCGAAGTGCGCCCGACGACGTCGCTGGTCGACTTCGCCTGCTACGTGACGATGTTCCCGCAGTTGGTCGCTGGCCCGATCGTGCGCTACCGCGACGTGCACCGGCAGCTGCTGCAGCGCGAGCACTCGACGACGCAGTTCGGCGCCGGTGCCGCCGCGTTCGCCATCGGTTTCGTCAAGAAGGTGCTGGTCGCCGACAGTCTGGCGCCGATCGCCGCCGCCGGCTTCGCCATGCCCGATCCCGGCCTGCTGCCGGCGTGGACGTCGCTGCTGGCCTACGCCGGCCAGATCTACTTCGACTTCTCGGGCTACTCCGACATGGCGATCGGGCTCGGCCTGATGCTGGGCTTCCACTTCCCGCGCAACTTCGACTCGCCGTACAAGGCGGAGAGCATCACCGAGGCGTGGCGGCGCTGGCACGTCAGCCTGTCGACGTGGCTGCGCGACTACCTCTACATCCCGCTCGGCGGCAACCGCCGCGGGCCGCTGCGCACCTACGCCAACCTGATGGCGACCATGCTGCTCGGCGGCCTGTGGCACGGCGCCAACTGGCCGTTCGTGCTGTGGGGGGCCTACCAGGGCCTGTGGCTGTGCCTCGAACGGCTGCACGGCCGCGCCGCGTTCCACGTCCGGCTGCCGCGGCCGCTGCGCATCGCAGTCACCTTCACGATCTTCGCGTTCGGCTGGTCGATGTTCGTCGCCCGCGACTTCGCGCACTTGTGGAACCTGTGGGGCGGCCTGTTCGGCGCCCACGGCCTCGGCGAGGCGCTGGCCACGAACGGCGGCACCACGATCACGGCCCTGACCGTGCTCGGCGCGCTGGCGATCACGTTCGGCATGCCGAACTCGGCGGCGTTGCTGCGGCGGCTGCACCCGGGCGTGATGGCACTGTTCGCCGTGCTCTTCGTCGCCGCACTGGCGCACTCCTTGGCGGCGACCCACCTGCCGTTCCTCTACTTCCGCTTCTGACATGGCGCACGACGACACCCCGCAAGGCGAGTGGTTCGAGGCGATCCCCGCCTGGTCGCCAGCCCAGCGTCGCACCGCACGCTGGTGCGGCATCGCGTTCGGCGCGCTGATCGCCGTCGTGCCGCTGCTGCGGCTGGTCGCGCCGGCACCGGCAGCGACGCCCGCCCCGCTGCCTGCAATCTCCACGCAGGAGGTGCTCAGCGGTGAGTGGATGGACCAGTTCGACCGCCACCTGAAGGAGACGTCGTGGCTGACCGTGGTCCTGCGCAGCACCCACGACGAGGTGCTGCGGCAGGTCGGCTGGCCACGCAGCGGCGGCTTGCTGGGCGAGTTCGGCTACGAGACACCCGACGGGGAACGCTTCGCGCCGTCGCAGTTCGCCGAACTGATGCGCCGAGGCTTCATCGTGCCGGTGCCCGGCGAGGTCGGCGTGCAGCTGCCGCGCCCGCGCCTGCGCATCGCCCCGAACCAGAGCTTCTTCCTGTGCTACCGCGACAACGACCAGCTGCGCCGCGACTGGTTCGACCAGCACGGCCGCGTGCCGGTGCGCCTCGAGGGCAACGGGCTGCGCGAACGGCCCGAAGTCACGACCGTGCCGAAGCCGGCCGGCCAGCAGCGCGTGCTCTGCCTCGGCGACTCGATGACGTTCGGCTGGGGCGTGCCCGAGGAACTCGGCTGGGTGCGCTTGCTCGAGGACGACCTGCGCACCGATCGTGGCGACGTGCGCACCGTCAACTGCGGCGCTGCCGGCACCAATTGCGTCGACGAGTACGCGGCCGGACTGCTGCACCGCTTCGCCGGGCTCGAGCCTGACGCGGTGGTGGTGGGGCTGTGCCTCAACGACCTGCTGCCGAGCAGCGGCCTCTCGGTCATCGCGCCGGCCAGCGAGACCGGTTTCGCCGAGGCGCTGCAAGGCAAACCGAAGCGCACCGCACTCGACCTCGACCCGGCCGTCGACTGGGTCGACCTGCTGCTGAAGCTGCCGAAGGGCGAAGGCGAAGCGGCGTTCCTCTACCGCGACGACCAGCCGTTCGAGGACATGTGGTCGCAGGGCGGCCCGCAGCGCGACCTGCGCGCGATCCAGGCCTTCTGCAAGGCCCGGTCGATCCCCATGCTGGTGGTGCTATGGCCTTTCCTGCAAGGACTTGGGGACGGTCGAACGTACCCGTTCGAGCGCCTGCACCAGCTCGTCGCCGCCGACTGCGAAGCCGCCGGCATCCCGTTCGTCGACGTGCTCCCGGCCCTGCGCAACACCCCGCAGGAGGACCTGTGGGTCAGTCCGGCGGACATGCATCCGAACCCGCGCGCACACCGGCTCGCGGCCGAGCGGATCGGCGGCGCGATGCGTGCTGCCTGGCGACGCTGACCGCGTTTCTCCACAGCCCGGCGGAGGCCGTTGTGGAGACGCAGTCACGGTCGCGAGAACGAGGCGCTTCTGTCGCCTTCTCGTGCGGCATCACGACTTGCGCGCGCCGCCGAACAGGGCCTGGCAGCCCCGCACCCCTACGCACTTTTCAACCGCGAAACTCAGAACTCTGAAATTGACCCGGCGGCACCGTTCTTTTACAGGGGCCGCCCCTCGGGCCCGGCCTCTCTGCTCCCTCGCTACCACGTCTCTCGAGATGACCGTCACGCGGTCGTCACGGTCAGTCGTTGGAACGCGTGAGCACGTGCTGCGGTTCGAGCCCAGCTCCCGTGCAGCGCGCCGCCGACGAGTCGACCGTCAGCGAACGCGTCGATTCTTCCAGACCGCAACCTGTCCCCGCTACTGCGGAGGGGATGCACCTTGACCTCCCTGTTCCCGAAGTGGACCAACAAGCTTCCCACCGTGCTCGCGCTCGGTGCCGCCGCTGCTGGTCTCACCGTGGTGTTCGTCGTCAACTTCTGGTTCTCGCCGAAGCACACGGACGTGGGCTACGCGCCGTACCAACCGATCGCCTACAGCCACAAGCTGCACGCGGGCGGCCTCGGCATGGACTGCCGCTACTGCCACCGCATGGTCGAGGAAGGTCCGCACGCCACCGTGCCGGACGCGGCCACGTGCATGGGTTGCCACTCGCAGGTCAAGAAGGACAGCGAGGCTCTGGCCCCGCTGCGTGAGGCCTACGGCGACGGCACGGCCAGCAACAAGCCGATCGAGTGGATCAAGGTCCACATGCTGCCGGAATACGCCTACTTCAACCACGCGGTCCACGTCCGCGCGAACGTTGGCTGCGCCAGCTGCCACGGCCCGATCCACGAGATGGAGATCGTGCGCCAGGATCAGCCGCTGAGCATGGGCTGGTGCCTCGAGTGCCACCGCGACCCGACGACGCACATCCGTCCGGCCGGCGCCTCGGTGACCGACATGGACTGGAAGCCGAACGATGCCAGCATCGCCGCGGCCAGGAAGCTGCTCGAGCCACAAGGGACCGACAAGTTCCCGGCGCTCAACCCTCCGACCCACTGCGGGGCGTGCCACCGATGACCACCGTCCCGACCCAGCAGACCGTTGACGCGACCATGAGCGAGACGACCACCTACTGGCGCAGCCTCGGCGAGCTCGAGAACACGCCCGAGTTCCAGGAAGCGCTGCAGCGTGAGTTCCCCGAGGGCATCACCGAGGCTCCCGACGCGGTGTCGCGTCGCGGTTTCCTCAGTGCGGTCGCCGCTTCGGTGGCGCTCGCCGGCCTGACCAGCTGCCGCAAGCCGGTCACCAAGATCCTGCCGTTCAACAAGTCGCCCGAGGGCTACAAGGCCGGCGTGCCGTCGTTCTACGCGACGACGCTGACGCGCAACGGCTTCGGCATCGGCGTCGTGGTCAAGAGCAGCGACGGCCGCCCGACCAAGATCGAGGGCAACGCCGCGCACCCGAGCAGCCTCGGCGGCAGCGACCTGCAGCTGCAGGCCGAGCTGCTGCAGCTCTACGATCCGAACCGCAGCCGCCACCCGTTCAGCGCCGCGATGCGCGAGGAAGCGGCGAAGAAGCTCGCGGCGGAGGGGCACGCGGCAGACGGCCACGCGCACGGCGCGCACGAGCACGGCCCGACCAAGGCCGATGACGCCAAGGTCTGGAAGGCGTTCCGCGGCTGGCTCGAGAGCGATCAGTGGAAGAAGCTGGTGAACGCGCAGGGCGAAGGCCTGCACGTGCTGCTGCCGCTGACGTCGTCGCCGTCGCTGCACGGCAAGATCGCCGGCATGAAGACCGGCGCCCTGGCGAAGGCCAGGTTCCACTTCTGGAACGCGCTGCATCTCGACAACGAGCTCGAAGGCGCGCAGATGGCGTTCGGTGAGCCGGTCGCCACGCACCACGACTTCGGCAAGGCGGAGGTCGTGCTGTCGCTCGACAGCGACTTCCTCGCCACCGACGGCAACAATCTCGTCGGCGCCCGCCAGTGGGCCGACACACGCCGCGAGCCCGATTCCAAGACGCTGGAGGCCAGCGGCCGCAAGCTGTCTCGCCTCTACGTCGTCGAGTCGAGCTACACGACGACCGGCACCGCCGCCGACCACCGCTTCCGCACCAAGAGCGGCGAGATCCCGGCGGTCGCGTTCGCGCTGGCCAAGGCGCTCGGCGTGACCGGCGCCGACCTCGGCGACGCAATCGCTTCGTACAGCTCGGCAGGTTTCACCACGAAGGCTGGCAAGAACTGGCTCGATGCGGTTGCCAAGGACCTGCAGGCCGCGCGTGGTCGTGGTCTCGTGGTCGCCGGCCCGCGCCAGCCGGCCGCGGTGCACGCGGTCGTGCACGCGATCAACGCCGCGCTCGAGAACGTCGGCAAGACCGTTAGCTACAGCGCCGTCGCCGAAGGCCGCGGCACGCTGGCGAAGAAGTCGATCCAGGACCTCGCCACGGCGATCGAGACTAAGGCCTGTGCGCTGCTGGTCTGCCTCGGCACCAACCCGGTCTACGACGCGCCCGCCGACCTGAAGTTCGGCGACAAGCTGAAGGCCGCGAAGGGTGCGATGGTCACCATGCACCTCGGCCTGCACGAGGACGAGACCGCGGCTCTCGCCGACTGGCACTTCCCGCTCGCGCACGAGCTCGAGACCTGGGGCGACGCGCGTGCGCACGACGGCACGGTCTCGCTGCAGCAGCCGCTGGTCGCGCCGCTGCACGGCGGCACCAGCGCGCTCGAGTTCCTCGGCCTGCTGAACGGCGACATGCAGGAGGGTGACGAAGACCTGTTCTACGTCAACCACGACACGACGTTCGGCCATTCGCTGGTGCAGGCGCAATGGAACGGCGTCGCCGGCGCCGGCTTCGAAGCCTGGTGGGCGAAGACGCTGCACGACGGTGTCGCCCCCGCCAGCACCCCGAACAACAAGCTCGCCGCCAAGACGCCGGCCCTCGCGTTCGGCGCGATCGCCGCGGGCATCAAGGGTTGGACGAAGCCGTCCGGCACCGAAGTGGTGCTGCGCGGCTGCGCGAAGATGGGCGACGGCCGCTTCGCCAACAACTCGTGGATGCAGGAGATCCCGGAGCCGCTGTCGAAGCTGAGCTGGGACAACGCTGCGCACGTCAGCATGAAGACGGCGCAGACCCTGAACGTCGAGAACGGCGACCTGCTGACGATCGGTGAGGGTGCCCAGCAGGTGCAGATCCCCGCGTGGATCGTGCCCGGCCACGCCGACGACAGCATCACCATCCACCTCGGCTGGGGCCGCAAGCTGCCGCACTGCAAGGTCGCCAACGAGCACGGCTTCGACGCCTACCCGCTGCGCACGCTGAACGCACAGTGGCTGGTCGCCGGCGCCAAGGTCGCGCGCGGCCAGGGCAAGCACCAGCTCGTCTGCACGCAGGAGCACGGCACGATGGTCGGCCGCGCACTGGTGCGCGAGACGACGGTGGCGGGCAACAAGAAGGACTCGCGCTGGGCGCCGAAGCAGTCGCCGCTCGACCAGGCGGCCGCGCTGAAGACCGGCACGGATGGCAAGCCGCAGCAGGAGGAGAACCTCGCGAAGTCACTCTGGACCGAGCGCTACGAGCCGACCCGCAACGACCCCGAGGTCAAGCGTTCGCCCTACCAGTGGGGCATGGTGATCGACCTCAACGCCTGCACGGGTTGCAGCGCGTGCGTCGTCGCCTGCGTCGCCGAGAACAACATCCCGATGGTGGGCAAGGTCCAGGTCTCGCGCAACCGCGAGATGTTCTGGATCCGCGCCGACCGCTACTTCACGTCGCCCGCCGACACGAAGAAGAAGTCGGAGCGCACGCACGAGGACAAGCTCAACCACGTCGAGGATCCGCAGGTGCACAACATGCCGGTGCCCTGCATGCAGTGCGAGAACGCGCCCTGCGAGTCGGTCTGCCCGGTCGCCGCGACCGTGCACAGCCCCGATGGCCTCAACGACATGGTCTACAACCGCTGCATCGGCACGCGCTACTGCAGCAACAACTGCCCCTACAAGGTCCGCCGCTACAACTACCTCGACTACGTCGGGAACGCGCCGGACACGAAGCGCATGTCGTTCAACCCGGACGTCACGGTCCGGCACCGCGGCGTGATGGAGAAGTGCACGTTCTGCGTGCAGCGCATCAACGGCGGCCGCATCCAGGCGAAGCTCGCCGGCAAGATGGTCGGCGACGGCGAGAAGGACGTGCGGGTCACCACCGCGTGCGCCCAGGCCTGCCCGACGCAGGCCATCACCTTCGGCAACATCGTCGAGACCACCAGCAAGGTCGCGAAGCTGAAGAACCTCGACCTGAACTACGGCCTCCTGTCCGAGCTGAACACGAAGCCGCGCACCACCTACCTGGGTCGCGTCCGCAACCCGAACCCCGAACTCCAAACCGAACTGGCCTGATCCGATGACCGCCATCCCAGTTGTCGACGAGCCGGAGAACCCGCTGGTTCGCGCGCCCCTCGTCGAGGGCAAGAACGACTTCACGTCGGTCACCAACATCATCGCCGGTGTCGCCGAGCGGAAGACGCCGCGCGGCTGGTACCTGATGTTCGGCATCAGCATCGCGCTGCTGCTGAACCTCGGCGCGATGATCGGCTACCTCGTGTTCAACGGCGTCGGTGTCTGGGGCAACAACGTCCCGGTCGCCTGGGCCTGGCCGATCGTCAACTTCGTCTTCTGGATCGGCATCGGCCACGCCGGCACGCTGATCAGCGCCGTGCTCTTCCTGTTCCGGCAGAAGTGGCGCACGTCGATCAACCGCGCGTCCGAGGCCATGACCATCTTCGCGGTCATGGCGGCCGGCATCTTCCCGGCGATCCACGTCGGCCGCATCTGGGTCATCTACTGGGTGTTCCCGCTGCCCAACCAGATGGCGATGTGGCCGAACTTCAAGAGCCCGCTGCTCTGGGACGTGTTCGCGGTCAGCACCTACTTCACGATCTCGGCCCTGTTCTGGTTCGTGGGCCTGGTGCCGGACCTCGCCACCTTCCGCGACCGCGCCGCCAAGGCCGGCCGCTCGATCGCGGCGCGCGCCTACGGTGTCTTCGCGTTCGGCTGGACGGGCAGCAACCGCCACTGGGTCAACTACGAGAAGGCCTACATGATCCTGGCCGGCCTCAGCACGCCGCTCGTGCTGTCCGTGCACTCGATCGTCTCGTTCGACTTCGCCGTCTCGCTGGTGCCCGGCTGGCACACGACGATCTTCCCGCCGTACTTCGTCGCGGGCGCCATCTTCTCGGGGTTCGGCATGGTGCTGACCCTGATGATCCCGGCGCGTCAGTGGCTCGGCCTGCACGAGCTGATCACGCTCAACCACCTCGACAACATCGCGAAGATCCTGCTGCTGACCGGCACGATGGTCGGCTACGCGTACGGGATGGAGTTCTTCATCGCCTGGTACAGCGGTGTCGAATACGAGCAGTTCGCCTTCATCAACCGCGCCTTCGGTCCCTACGCGTGGGCGTACTGGATCATGATCGGGTGCAACGTCATCAGCCCGCAGTTCTTCTGGATCCGAAGCCTGCGCCGCAGCCCGATGGTGCTGTTCGTCATCTCGATCTTCGTCAACATCGGCATGTGGTTCGAGCGCTTCGTGATCACGATCTCGACGCTGAACCGTGACTTCCTGCCTTCGAGCTGGGGTTACTACTCGCCGACGCTGATCGACATCCTGACCTACGCCGGCAGCTTCGGCCTGTTCTTCACCATGTTCCTGCTGTTCTGCAGGTTCCTGCCGATCCTCGCGATCAGCGAAGTGAAGGGCGTCATGCCGGAGGCCAACCCGCACCACGGGCACGGCCACGACGACCACCACGCCCACGGGCACGCGCAGCACGCGCACGCGCACCACTGAGGAGATCACCCCATGGCCAACACCAACAAGTGGGGCGTCGTCGCCGAGTTCGACTCGGCCGCTGCGATCTACACCGCTGCGGAGAAGACGACTGCCCAGGGCTACACGCACGTGGACGCCTACACGCCGTTCCCCGTGCACGGTCTCGATCGTGCACTGCGTCAGGGTCCGAGCCACCTCGGCTGGATCGTCGTCTGCTGCGGCATCACCGGCATCTGCCTCGCGCAGCTGATGATGTATTGGATGAACGCGGTCGACTATCCGATCTGGGTCTCCGGCAAGGAGCCCTATGCCTGGCCGTCGACCATCCCGATCACCTTCGAGCTGATGGTGCTGCTGTCCGGCCTCGGCGCGGTGTTCGGCATGTTCGGCCTGAACAAGCTGCCGCGCCTGCACCACCCGATCTTCCAGCACGCGACCTTCTGGCGCGCGACCGACGATCGCTTCTTCCTCGCCGTCGAGGCGAAGGACCCCAAGTTCGACAGCGCGCAGACCACGCGCTTCCTCGAGAGCATCGGCGGCAAGAACGTCGCCATCGTGGAGGACTGATCCGATGAGCCGCACGTCCCCCGTGAAGGCCTGCCTGCTGCTGCTCGCCACGATGGCCCTCGGCCTCGCCGGCTGCATGCGCGGCGGCATCTCGTCCGAGCCGCCGGTGCACCTGGTGCTCGACATGGACTTCCAGCAGAAGCTGCGCACGCAGGCCGAAGCCCACTTCGATGGCTGGAGCGACAAGCGCGCGAGCCGTCTGCCGGTTTCCGACGCGTTCGGTCGCCAGATCGTCGTCGCCCAGGACTCGTTGCCGAACCCGGCGCTGGCGCACAAGGACGCCGCCGGCAAGTTCGTGACCAAGAACCCGCTCGAGACCAACCAGAAGCTCGTGCACCTCGGCCGTGAGACCACGGTCATCGAGCGCGGCCAGGAGCGCTTCAACATCCACTGCGCGATCTGCCACGGCACTTCGGGCCAGGGCGGCAACAGCCCGACCGACGGGCACGGTCTCGTCGGTCGTCGTTGGCCGGTGATGGTGCCGACCTTCCACCTGCAGAAGGAAGCCGGCAAGGACAACCGCGTCGCCAACCTCACGGACGGCGAGCTGTACGACGTCATCGCCAACGGCAAGGGCACGATGCCGGCCTACGGCGCGCGCATCAGCCCCGAGGACCGCTGGGCGATCGTGCACTACATCCGCGCCCTGCAGCAACTGAGCAAGTGATCGAGGAACGGAGAGCCCGCCAATGACCGCTATCGCATCGAACACGGCTCGGAGCCTGCAAGACATCGCGCCGACGATCACCGCCAAGGTGAAGGAAGGCGACCTCGCCAAGACGCAGATGGGCCTGATGGCCGTCGGCGCCGCCCTGCTCGCCATCGCCTTCTTCAGCGGCAAGCACTTCTACCACTCGTACCTCGTCGCCTACATGGGCGTGCTGGGCATCTGCCTCGGCGCCCTGTTCTTCACGATGGTGCAGCACATCACGCGCGCTGGCTGGAGCGTGACCGTGCGCCGCCTGACCGAGAACACCGCGGCGGCGCTGCCGCTGATGGCGGTGCTTTTCGTGCCGATCGCGCTCGGCTTCGACACGCTGTTCCATCACTGGGCGCACGCGAACCACGACGCCGCCGGCAACCTGCTCGCCGAGACCGATCCGAAGTTCGACCAGGTGCTCGCCGGCAAGGCCAGCTACCTCAACCCCACGTCGTTCTTCGTGCGCGCCGCGATCTACTTCGCGATCTGGATCGGCCTCGCCGTCTACTTCCGCGGCAAGTCGATCAAGCAGGACGAGAACGGTGACCCGGCGATCAGCCTGCACCTCGCGCGCCTCGCCGCGCCCGGCCTGCTGCTGTTCGCGCTGTCGGTGACGTTCGCCGCGTTCGACTGGCTGATGTCGCTGGACCCGCACTGGTTCAGCACGATCTTCGGCGTCGCCTACTTCGCCGGCGGCTTCATGGCGTTCTTCGCCTTCACGATCCTGCTGGCCCGCTACCTCGGCAAGCAGGGCTACCTGAAGGAAGCGATCACCACCGAGCACTACCACGACCTCGGCAAGTTCCTGTTCACCTTCATGGTGTTCTGGACCTACACGAACTTCAGCCAGTACATGCTGATCTGGTACGCGAACCTGCCGGAAGAGACGCGCTGGTTCGAAGACCGTCTGCACAACGGCTGGGGCTCGGTCGGCACGATTCTGATCGTCGGCCACTTCCTGATGCCCTTCGCCTTCCTGCTGTCGAGGCACGTGAAGCGCTCCAGCGTCGGTCTCGCGGTCGGCGCGATCTTCCTGCTGGTCATCCACTGCATCGACATGCAGTTCCTCGTGCTGCCCAGCATCGGCGGTCACGACGCCGGCCACGCTGCCGGTGGCGCCGCTGCCCAGGGCCACGAGAACATGAACGCCGCGGTCAGCTACACGCTGTCGCACTTCGGCGAAGACCTCGGCAAGTACACC
>JBILEY010000601.1:0-2930 GCA_044351865.1 Planctomycetota bacterium
CGGCAGCTTCTCGTCCTCGCGCGCGTGGAACGGCACGCCGTCGGTCATCCACTTCGGCGCTGGCGCGCCCTTGCAGTGGTGGTCGAAGTACTCGGCCATGCGCCGCGACCAGTCCTTCATGTTGGCGCGGTTGCGCAGGCCATGGCCCTCGCCGTTGTAGTTGAACAGGTAGCTCTCCTTGCCGAGCCGCCGCAGCGCCGTGAAGTACTCGATGCCCTGCGTCCACGGCACCGCACCGTCCTGGTCGTTGTGCAGGATCAGCACCGGCGTCTGCACCTTGTCGGCGAACCAGATCGGCGAGTTCTCCTGGTAGCGCAGCGGGTACTGCCACGGCGTGCCGCCGATGCGCGACTGCGTCATCTCGTACTGGAACTGCCGCGACACGCCCGACTCGTAGCGGATGCCGCCGTAGGCCGAAAGCATGTTGCTGACCGGAGCGCCGCTCTCGACGCAGGCGAAGATGTTCGTGCGCGTCACCAGGAACGCCGTCTGGTAGCCGCCCCAGCTGTGGCCCGCGGCGGCGATCGCCTTCGGATCGACGAAGCCCTGGGCCACCAGGTGCTGCACGCCGCTGACGACGCACTTCACGCACGAGTTGCCGGGATAGCCGACCTCGTAGACGACGTCGGGCATGAACCACAGGTAGCCGTTGCTGACGTAGTAGCTGGCGTTCGGCGACGTGCCCGGGGCCGGCGCCACGTAGTTGTGCAGCCCCTGCGTCATGCGCTCGTAGAAGTAGACCATCATCGGGTAGCGCTTCTGCGGGTCGAAGCCGTCGGGCTTGACCAGCACGCCCTGCCGCGGATTGCCGTCGCCGTCGACCCAGCGGACCAGCTCGGCGTTGCCCCAACGGAAGTCCTGCTGCTGCGGGTTGGCAGAGGTCAGCTTCTTCATGCCGCCGAAGTCCGCGTTCGCGGTCCACAGGTCGGGGAACGTCGCGAACGTGCTGCGCGTGAAGAACAGCCGCGATGCGTGCTTGCTCCGCGTCACGCCCTCGAAGCTGCAGTCGTCGTAGACGAGGCGCTGCGGCGCCTGGTTGCGCACCAGGCTGTCGGCGAAGAAGCCTTCCGCCATGGTGTCGACGTTCGTTGCCGCCAGCAGCAGCTCGTCGTCGACGAAGTCGCGGTCGTCGGGCCGCGGCAGCTGCTGCACGCGCAGCCGCAGGCGGTTCTTCCGGCCGTGGCCGTCGGTGACGCAGACGGCGTCGCCGGTCGCCGGCGACACCTTCCACACGTCGAACTCGTCGTGGATCAGCACCGCACCGTCGTTCTCGGTCCAGCCAGCGAGGCCGTACGAACCGTCCGGCTCCGGATGGTCGTCGTCGTGCTGGTGGAACGGCACGCCGAGCGAACCGGTGAGATCGCGCTTCTGGCCGGTGGTGACGTCGAGGCTCCACCAGCGGTAGTCGAGGCTGAACCACAGCAGGTAGCGACCGCCCGGCGACGTGCTGACGTTGCCGCGCAGCTTCTCGAGCACACGCGTGCGCGCGCCGGTCTTGCCGTCGACGAGCCAGACGTCGACGTAGCGGCCGTCCCACGTCGTCTCCTTCTCGTAGGGCTTGCCGTCGCTGGCGAGCAGCCGTTCGCCGCTCGGCCCGAGCGGCCGCAGCGAACGCAGGCCGTCGTCGCCGAGCACGGCGAGCTTCTGCTCCGCGCGCCGCCAGATCGCGGTCCACGCCGGGTTGCGTTCGCCGCTACCGCGCTTCTGCTGCTGCGTCTGCAGCTGGCCGTCGCGCCAGTTCCACAGGTCGAGCGTGACCTTGTCCTCGGGCAGGATCGGCAGCGGCTCGGGCTCCGGCGCGTCCTGCACGTCGAACGTCAGCAGCGAGCCGTCGCGCGAGAACGACGCCGAACCGGCGACGCGCTTCTTGGCCGGCATGCCCGGCGCGCCGGCGTAGGCGATGCGGCGTGCTGGCCCGTCACCGCCTTCCCACAGGTAGAGGTCGTTCGCCGGCTTGTCGGCGGCGAAGTCCTCCTTGTCGCTGGTGAACGTCAGTGCCTGCTCGCTGCGATCGAACGTGACGCCGCCGATGTGCGCGATGCCGTCGAGCACCTGCACCGCCTTGCCGTCAGCCAGCTTGCCGCCGGCGAGCGGCTCGACGAACAGGCCGTAGCTCGTGCCTTCCTTCGGTTGCTTGTGCGACGTGTGGTACCAGAGCCACTTGCCCTTGCCGGAGAGGCCGTAGGCGACGACGTCGGTCAGCGTGCGTTCGGCGCCGGTGCGCAGGTCGCGGATCACCAGCTCGGTGCCCTCGGGGCGCTTCTGTTCGAGCGGGTCCTTCGGCTTGTCGGCGCGCGCGGCCGGCTTGCCTTCGCCAGCGGCGACTTCGCCCTTCGCTTCCGCGGGCTCGGCCTTCGCGACTTCGGCCTTCGGCGCTTCGCCAGCCTTCACTTCGCCCTTCGCCTCGCCGCCCTTCGCTTCGCCTTCGGCCGGCTCGTTGCCCTTGGCGTCGTCCTTCTTCGCCGGCTTCGCTTCCGGCTTCTCCTTGTGGATCAGCAAGAACGGCGCGTCGTCGCTGACGGTCGAGCCCTTGACCTTGCCGACGACCTCGAGCTTGCCGGTCGCGAGTTCGAGCACGCACAGCTCGCCACGTTCGCGCGCGGCCGCGTCGTCGCCACCGGGGACAGCACCGGCAGCACCAACTGCGGCGCCAGCGCCCGGGCCTCCGGGACCACCACCACCGGGCCGCCGACCGCCGCCGCCGCGCCGCGGACCTTCGCCCGCAGCCGGCGCCGCCGGTGCTGCCACTTCGCCCGCCTTCGCTTCCGCCTCCTTCTCGGCCGCCTTCTCCGCGGCGCTCTTGTTCGCTTCCTTCGCCTTCTTGCGCAGCTCGGCGATCTTCTTGTCGCGCTCGGCGACCTTCGACGGAACGCGCGTGAACACGACGAAGCGGCCGTCGGCGGAGAAGCGCGGGTTGCTGCCCAGGTCGA
>JBILEY010000160.1:0-10748 GCA_044351865.1 Planctomycetota bacterium
TCGCTCGACGAGGACGGCCGCCTTGCCGACTCGGCCGAGACCATCGCCCAGCAGCTGCTGGTGCCGTTGCCGCTGGCGCAGGAAGCGGTCGACATCGTGCGCGACCTCGAGCCGGTCGGCGTCGGCGCGCGCGACCTGCGCGACTGCCTGCTGATGCAGCTCGACCACATGGCCTACGTGCCGGCGCTGACGCGGCGCATCGTCGAGAACCACCTCGACGACCTGGCGATGAACAAGCTGCCGAAGATCGCCAAGGAGACCGGCGCCTCGCTCGACGAGATCAAGGAGTGCTGGGAGTTCCTCAAGGTGCACTGCAATCCGCACCCGGGCGCCGAGTTCCAGCCTCGCCCGACCACCGGCGTGGTGCCGGACGTGCTGATCGAAGAGGTCGACGGCCACTTCGAGGTGAAGTCCCAACGCGGCTCGCTGCCGGAGCTGACGATCTCGTCCGTCTACCGCAACCTGCTGCAGGAAGCCCGGCACGACCCGAAGGTCTACGAGTACCTGCGGCGCAAGATCGACGCCGCGAAGTGGTTCATCGAGGCGGTGCACCAGCGGCAGAACACCATCGAGCGCGTGGCCAACGAGATCGTGCGCCGCCAGGAGGGGTTCCTACGACACGGCGTGCAGCACCTGAAGCCGATGAAGATGCAGGACATCGCCGACGCGGTGAAGGTGCACATCTCGACCGTGAGCCGCGCCACCTCGGGCAAGTTCATCCAGACGCCGCAGGGCATCTTCGACATGAAGCGCTTCTTCAGCAGCGGCACCATGTCCGACGCCGGCGACATGGTCAGCCAGCAGGCGGTCAAGGACACGCTGAAGCAGATCGTCGACAACGAGGACAAGGACAACCCGCTGTCGGACGATCAACTGGTCGAAGAACTCGGCAAGCGCGGCGTGCACATCGCTCGCCGCACGGTGACGAAGTACCGCAAGGCGCTGCGCATCGAGAGCAGCACCCGCCGCCGGCGATTCTGAGTCGGCGCGCCCGCGGGGCGCCCCGACTCAGCGCACGCGGATCACGAGCAGCGACACGTCGTCGTCGTAGCGGCTGCGCCCGGTGAACTCGCCGAGGCTGCGCAACACCGCGTCGACGATGCCGGCCGCAGGCATTGCAGCGCCCTGCCGCAGGATCGCCTGCAGACGCTCCTCCCCGAACATGTCCAGGGCGTCGTTCGTCGCCTCGGTGATGCCGTCGGTGAAGATCATCACGACATCCCCGGCGCTCAGCTGACAGCGGCTGCTGTCGAAGTCGATGCCGTTGCTGAAGCCGAGCGGCGGTCCGTTGCTGCCCATCGCCTCGACCGTGCCGGAGCCAGCGCGAAGGATCATGGTCGGGCAGTGCCCGGCGCTGCTGATCGTCAACTGCTTGTCCGCGAGACCGAAGCGCAGCATCGTCGCAGTGATGAACATGCCGGTCGGTCCGACCTCCTTGACGACCTCTTCGTTGAGGTCGTGCACCAGGTCCTCCGGCTCCTGCCACATCACCTGACCACGGTAGTTCGAACGGAACGACGTCATCAGCAGCGCCGAGTTGATGCCGTGCCCCGATGCGTCGGCGACGACGGCGTGGATCTCGCCGTTGTCCGCGGCCACGACGTCGAGATAGTCGCCGCCGATGTTCTTGGCGGCGATCGTTCGCCAGGCGAAGTCGTACTCCTCGGTGCGCGGCGGGCCGTCGGGCAGGAGCCGCTGCTGGATCGTCTCGGCGATCTGCAGTTCGCGTTCGATCGTGTGGTTGTTGGCGTTCTGCGCTTCGAGGCGCAGACGGTGCAGCAACGCGGCCGCCAACTGGCCCAGGCTCTGCAGGCGGCCGACATGGTCGCGCGTCGAAGCACCGTCCTGGGTCGGGTTCAGCAGCAGACAGATGCCGGCGACGACGCCGTGGTAGCGCAACGGCAGCACGACCATCTGCTGCAGGATCGCCGGCACGCAGTCGGCAGCGAGCCTGGCGATGCTGCCATCGCCGTCCCGGCTCGCCACGTGCGCAGGTTGGTCGAGCAGCGCCCCCGGCCACGGGCTGTCGTCCGCCGAACGGAACTGCGCCAGCAGGCTGTCGGGTATGCCGAGCACCTGCTCGAGGCGCAGCTCGGAGGTCGGGTCGCCGACGGTCTCGAGCACGTAGAGCGCGCCAGCCGCGGCTCCGGCCATGCTTGCGGCCAGGCAGAGGATGCGAGCCGTGATCGCGGCCGGATCCTCCTCCTGGAACAGCACGATGCCTTCCTCGAGCGCCTGCAGGCTCGCGCAGTAGTCTTCGGTCGCCTGCTTCGCTTCCTGGTTCAGAGTCAGGTTGACGAGGGCCGTGCCATAGTGGACCAGGGCATCGCCCAGGAGGCGGCGTTCCTCGGCGTCGAGTTCGCGCCCCACCAACAGCTGGCCGAGTTCGTGCTGCAGGTATCGGATCGGCAGCTGCTGTTCGGGCGGCAGAGGCCAATCGGCATCGTTGGCGAACCGCAGGCCACGCAGGGGACACGTCGGACCGGTGGTCGAGCCGACCCTGATGCGACCCGCCACGGCGTCGCTCAGGCACATCGCCGTGTCGGTGCCTGGCAGCAGCGCCGTCAGGCCAGCAGCGAACGCGCGATCCAGGTCGTCCTGGTTGCGGCACGCATGCAGGCTGGCCAGAGCCGATGGCTCGGCCCAGGGGTGCAGTGTCGTCGGCGTGGTCACGTGGTTCTCAGGCGCTGAGGTTGCCGAGTGCAGCCACGGCTTCGTCGATGGTCACCATCAGGGCGTCGCGGGTCACCGACCAGCTGGCTTCGTCCAACCCGAGCACCTGCAGATCCTGCGGCAACACGGGCTGAACCGGCGAACGGCCCGGCAGGTAGCCGACGCCCTTCTCGTGCGCCACGGCATCGGCGAGGCGGACCACGGCAGCTCCACGCGTCGTCGCCGTCGGCGCCAGTTCATGGTGGCCCTTGATCGCCTCCTGGATCTCGGCAGCGAGGTTCCACTTGGCGGTGACCAAGGCACCTGCCTCGGTGTGGTCGATACCGATCGTCGCCCGCTCGTAGTCCACCGCCGCGCCCTGGAACGACCCACCCTTCCCGGCTTCGTTGAGGTAGGTCACCAACAGCATCTTGCCGATGTCGTGCAGCAGTCCGGCGACGAACAGCATCTCGGCTTCGTCCGCACTCAGCTTGCAGGTCTTCGCCAACGCCCGGGCAGCCGCCGCCACCGAGACCGCGTGCAGCCAAAGACCCTTGGGCTGATGGCCGTAGACCTCGAAGTTGCGCTGCAGGAACTTCGCCGTGCTGGTCGCCAACACGAGGCTGCGCACGCCGCGGAAGCCGAGCACCATCACCGCTTCCTTGATGGTCCGGATGGTGCGGTTCAGGCCGTAGAACGGCGAGTTGACCATCGCCAGCATCTTCGCGACCAGCACCTGGTCGTTCTGCAGCAGACGCTCGAGGTCCTGCGGCTCGGTCTCCTGCTTGTTCAGGATGCCGAGCAAACGAGCCACCAGGTCGGGCAGCGGTGGGATCAGGTCGCTCTTGTGGAGGATCTCACGGCGGGTCTTCTCCTGCAGGGCGAGTTGTTGCAGTGTCGAATGGCTCATTGCGGCGGGTTCCAGTGCGTGGCGAGTAACCCTCCGGTTTTCGGGTTCGGTCGGGGAAGTCCTTGAACCTCGCTGCGCTGGTCGCACCCACTTGCCGTCGAAGGGGCCATGGCAAGGGCGCCAGCCAGTCGAGGATTCTCGGTGCTTTTCCTAAGGGATGTCCCGCAGTCACCGCAGCGAGCCGCCGCGGCTTCGGTCAAGCAGCGTCGACGAACCGCCGATATCGCCGAGCATGCTGCGCCCCCGCACCCGGCTCACCATGCTGCTCGCGCCCCTGCGCGCCCTCGGCTCGGCACTGCGACGGCCACCTCGCTTCGTGCTCGACGCCGCGGTCGGTGCCGCCTTGATGGTCGGGCTGCACCTGTTCGCGATCCAGGTGTCGGTGGTCAAGGGCAACTCGATGGAGCCGAGCCTGCACGACGGCGACCGCCTCGTCGTCGACCGCGTCAGCTACAACCTCGGCGACGTGGGCCGCGGCGACGTCGTCGTCCTGCGCTACCCCAAGAACCCGGCCCTGGACTTCGTGAAACGCGTCGTCGGCGTGCCCGGCGACGAGATCGCGATGCGCAACGGCGTGCTGCTGGTCAACGGCGAACCAGCCGACGACTACGGCTGCATCCCCGATCACCAGGACCTGGCGGCGTTCACGGTCCCGGCGGAACAGTTCTTCGTCCTCGGCGACAATCGGCCGATCAGCTGCGACTCGCGCGAATTCGGCCTGGTGCCGCAAGAACTGCTGAAGGGCCGCGTGCGCATGCGCTTCTGGCCGCTGGGTTCGGCGTCGACGTTCTGACCGACCACCGTCGGCTGCCACGGAGACGACGCAGCGCGGGCCGAGCGCTTCGCTCTCGTGGGAACGGGCTCCGCGTTGCGGGGTCCCCGGGATCGCTGAGCCCGGTCGCGCATCGGGCGAGCAGGCTCGGAGGCCCAACGAGAATCGGCCGAAGCCCGACTCCGGCCGCGACGTCCGCCGTTCTCAGCCGACGCTGTCGCGCAAGCGCTGCTCGATCACGCTGCATTCCCCCGCCGGCAGCCCAGGCAGCACGGCGAACTGGCAGACGACCTCCGAGCCGGTGCCCTGCACGCGCGGCTCTGGCCGCTGCAGCACCCGCGGGTCCTCGCGCAGGATCTTCAGCAGCGCCGAGCAGGCATGCGCCGGATCCCTCGGGCGCAACCGGAACGACAGCTGCGCCGGCGCCCGCCGCGGCAACACCGAGGCGACCGTGCGCGGCATGGCGACGGGCTCCCGAGTCGGCGGCACCGCGGCCGCAGGCGCCGCCGCCGGCGTTGCGGGTGTCGGCACGAGGACCGGATGCGCCGCCGTGTCGGGCTCGACGGCGTCTGCTGCCACAGCGAGATCGTCGAGCCCGTCGACCACGAACAGGTCACGGTCGTCGACGTCGGCGTCGAGGCCGGCGAAGTCGAGGTCACCCGGCTGCTGCCGGGGCGAACTCGGTCCAGTCGGCACCGCGTCCTTGCCGCGCCGCAAGCGGTCGACCGCTTCGCCGAGCAACGCCGCGGCTGCCCAGATCTCCTCGGCCGACTGCAGCGGCGGCGCCGGGGCCGCCAGCGGCGACGCACCGTGGGCCGGCGCGGCTTCGCGCGCGGCGTCGCGACCGCGGACGGCGTTCGACCAGCGCCCGCGCAGCGCCCGCACGAACAGGTGGCCACCGACCAGCACACTGCCGAGCAACAGCATCCACCAACCGAGGGGCGCGGTGCGCACAGCGAGCGACGCAGCCCCGCCCGCACGCGCGCCGCTCCCAGCGTGCACCGCCCCCTGCTTCGGTTCGTTGGCGCCCGTTGTCGCCGGCGGCGGCGCCGGCGGTGCCGGGCTCGCAGCGTCTTGCGTAGCGGTCGGGCGCGGCACCGACTGCAGCTGCAACAGGAACGACTCCAGGCGCTCCGAGGTGCGGTCGAGCGCGCCCCGCAGCAGCGTCTCCACTTCGCGATGCCGCGCTTCCTGCTGCGCCATCTTCTGTTCGAGCTCCTGCAGGCGCCTCACCAGGGCAAGGCCTTCCTCGCTGCGGGCGGCGTTCGCCGGTTGGGCGGCCAGCTGCGTCCAGCGATGCATCTCTCGCGCCAGCTCGACCTGCTGCGCCTGCAGATCGCGCTGCGTCGCCAACAGGCCGTCCAAAGCGGTGCGCAACGGCGACAGGGCTTCGGCGACTTGCGGCTTGTCGGCCGCAGACGACGGCGCCGTGCGCACCTGCAGCCGCAGCGCCCGCAACTCGGCGGCGACTTCGCCCAGTTCGGACGAGGACGGCGAACACGCCGCGGCGACGACCAGGCAGGCGAGCAGGAGACCACGCGTGCCGCCCATCACGACCTCCCAGCGGCACGGAAGCCAGCGGCGGCGCCGGCGGTCCCGAAGGCCTCACCGTTCCACACGAGACGGCGCGGCGCGACGACGATACTGTCGCGCTTCTCGCGCAGGTCGGCGTCCCCGAGATGGAGCGGCAGGAACGGCGGCGACAGCACGTCGCGGCCAAGGTTCTTCACGTGCATCGGAACCACGACCTTGGCTTCTCCGCTGCGCATCGGGAACCGCACGTGCAGCGAGGACGCACAACGTTGCCACGGCCCCTGGCTCTCGTCCCATTCGGCCTGCAGGTCGTTCGGCGCCAACTCGATGACGTCCAACCCGGGTCCAGGACCGGCGAGCCAGCGCAGCGTCGGCACCAGCGGCACCTGCAGGTAGCCGCTGAGGCGCGCGCGCGGCACCAACGCCATCATGTCGCGCGGCACCACGCGCAGCGGGAACTTCGGCGCACAGAAGCGCAGCTCCATGGTCCCGTCGTCAGGCAGCCCGAGCGAGTAGCGTCGCGCCGATCGCCCGTCGGACCACAGCAGCGAGTAGCCGCCGCGGACCGATTCCAGCACGAGCTCGCTGGTGCCGACGCGCACGCGCGTGCTCTGTCCGCGCGAAGGCAGCGGCAGCGGCATGCGCAGCGAGATCGACGGCGAGGCTTCCATCGGGTGCGGAAGGCTACCTCGCTGGTCGATGCCGTGGGAGCTCACTCTTGCACGGCGCGGCGAGATGGCCGCGCGCCGCCGAGGAACAGCGGCAAGGTGCACCGCATGCCCGACGCGCGACAGCGTGTGGTTGGCGACGCGGCGCGATCTTTGTGCTTGCTTCTCGCGGCTCGCTCGGCATCATCTGCGCCCTCGACCCGGGCGTTTAGCTCAGTTGGCTAGAGCATCAGCTCGACAAGCTGAGGGTCGCAGGTTCGACTCCTGCAACGCCCACCATTCACCACCTCCGGATCGAGTCTTCCGGGTCGATCTGCTCTCCGGAGTGACCGCAAACAGCTCAACTCATCGATGAGAAGGGCGTTTGCGACAGGGCCCATCTCGAAGCTGCGCGCTTGCTGATGGTTTGGCACGAAACCTGGAAGGGTTCCGAGCAGCGAGACCCCAGTGCGGCAAGGGTCGAAGAGTGCGCGGCAATGCACCCAGTGTGGCCGGGGCTGCCTCTAGACCGCGCCGGCTAAACAGCGCCGGCTACGCGGCGCCCAGCTGCACGCTGCCTGAGGTCACTGCCTCAGGTCGCTGCCTCAGGCCACTGCCTCAGGCCACTGCCTCAGGCCACAGCCCGCCTGGCCACCCGAACGGATCGACGCCCCGACACGGTCCCGCCTTCGGCGCGGGCATTGCCGGAACGGATCACTCGCCCAACCAACGGGGCGAGACACACGGAACCTGCGCACCACAAAACGAACATCGCCGTCATGGAGCCTCCGAGACCTGGTGGCTCCGTTACGCCCGACGCCCCGCACATCGGCCCGACATCCTCGGAAATTCGGACGATTTCGTGCCACACCTGGGGCGCGGCGCCTGCCGGTCAGCTCCCGGGCGCCTCGACCCCGAAGGCCTTTGCCACCACGGCTCGGTCCCCCTGGACCGCGGTGCGCTGCATGTAGGGGTGCAGACCCCGGAGGCCACCGAGCTCCTCGCCGCCTCCGGCGCGGCCGGGGCCGCCGTGGATCGTGGCCGGCAGCACGGCTCCGGGCGGGGTCGCCTGGTTCATCGTCTTCTCCGAGCCGAGCCAGATGCGGCCGTGCCAAGGCGCGATGCCCAGGACCAGCTGCTCGACGAACGCGCGGTCGTCGCAGTAGGCGCTGGCGACCAGGCCGCCGCCGCCGCGGTTGCAGAGCTCGATCGCCCGCTCGACGCTGCCGTCGTAGGGAACGATCGTGGCGCACGGGCCGAACACCTCGAGTTCGTGCAGCACGGCCGCCTCGGCGTCCTTCGCCCGCAGCAGCGTCGGAGCGACGAAGTAGCCCTTGTCGGCCATCGGCGCCGGACCACCGAGCACGGTGTCGCTGACGGCCTGCAGCTTCTGCATGCCGGCGCGCACGTCGCGCAGCTGCTCGCTGCTGGCCACCGGCCCCATGCGCACGTCGTTGTCCATCGGGTTGCCGATCTTGACCGCGCGCAGTCGCTCGACCAGCGCCTCCTGGACCTCGGCGACCTTGTCGGTCGGCACCAGGATGCGGCGCACGGCGGTGCACTTCTGCCCAGCCTTCTGCGTCATGTCGGTGGCGACGTTGGCCAGGAACTGCTCGAAGGTGTCGGTGCCGAAGTCGGCATCCGGGCCGAGCACCGCCGGGTTGATCGAGTCCGCCTCGATGTTGACGCGCACGTTGCGCGCGACCAGGTTCTTGTTGCCGCGGATCAGCGCGCCAGTGGCGGCGCTGCCGGTGAACGCCACCGCGTCCATCGGGCCGAGCAGGTCGAGCAAGCCGCTGACCGAGCCGGGCAGGAACTGGAACGCCCCCTCCGGCAGCAGCTTCGCCTCGACGACGATCTGCGCGATGCGGTAGGCGAGCATGGCGCTGGCGGTGCCAGCCTTGGCGACCACGGGTACGCCGGCGAGCACGGCGCAGGCCAGCTTCTCACCCATGCCCCAGGCCGGGAAGTTGAACGCGTTGATGTGCACGGCCACGCCGGGGCGCGTCGTCCACACGTGCTGGCCGTGGAAGCGCGGCGAGCGCGTCAGCTGCAGCCCGTCGCCATCCGGCAGGTGGAAGCCGGTCGGCAGCGCAGCCCCGAGGCCGGCGTAGTAGGCCAGCGTGCCCGACGCACCGTCGAGGTCGAACTTGGCGTCGCCGCGGGTGTTGCCCCCGTTCTTGCCGGCGATGTCGATCAGTTCGTCGCGGTGTTCGTGCAGCGTCGTCGACAGGTTCTTCAGCAGCTCGGCGCGCTGCGGAAACGTCAGCGCCCGCAGCGCTGGTCCACCGACCTTGCGCGCGTGCTCGAGCACTGCGGCGAAGTCGACACCACCGGGGCGCACGTCGCCGAGCACGGCTTCGGTCGCGGGATCGTGAAGGGTCTTGGCGTCGCCGCTGCCGGCGACCCAACGACCACCAACGTAGCTCTGCAGCGAGATCATCGGGGCGAAGACCTTACCGACCGCGCCCCGGCGATGCACGGCCGGCGCGCCGTCACGGCAACAGCAACAGCTGCTTGGTGTCGCCGACGCAGCTCGGCTGGCCGAGCGGATCGACGGCAAGGAACGTCCACGACATCGTGAAGCCGGCGAGGAAGCTGACGAGGCCCGGCGGCAGCGTGAACAGGGCCGTCGCGCGCCCCTGGCTGTCGAACGTGCTGGCACCGTTCAGCAGGATGCCGCCGTTCGGATCCCCCGCCAGCAGCGTGGTGACGACGTCGACGTTCAAGGCCACCGGGAAGCCGGGCTGCCAGGTGAACCCGGGCGACGAACCGGACAGGCCGGCGATCGCCAGGTAGCTGTGCCCCGCCCCGGCGGTGCCGACGTCGATCTGGATCTGCGACTGGCCGCCGGTGCCCGTGCTCATCAGCGGCGGCAACACCGTCACCGCCGAGCCGGCGACGACGCGGCGGCGTGTGGTGGCGACGTGGCCGTTGGCATCGCGCACCTGCAGCGTCGGATACCACGTGCCGGGCCGCCGCAGCAGCGCCGTGCGCGGGCCGTGTGGCACCCAGCCGGTGTCGAACGTGCGGTCGTTGTCGAAGTCGAAACGAACGTCGAGCGTCGACTGGCCTTGGTCGAGATCCGTCGTCAACGTCAGGTCGTAGGTCGTCGACAGCTTCGGCCCGGTGGCGGTGAACGACGGCCGCGGCCAGTTGCAGCCAGGTACCGCGAACTGGGCCATCTCGGTCCACCACGACGGGTTGTTGACCAGGAACTGGTAGCGGAACGCCTGGTAGCCGTCGCCACCGCCCAGCAGCGCCCCGGTGATCGAGGCCTCGATCGTCAGGTCGGTCGTCGTCTCGCTGTCGCCGGTGTAGGTCTTCACCGTCGGACACACCCGCCGCGTCGGGAAGCCCGCGAGCGTGCACGCCTGGCGCGCGTACTCGGCCGTCTTGCGCACGTAGGCCTGATGCCGCGCGTAGGTGTTGTAGATCGAGCCGTTGGCGGTGTAGGCCATCGGCATCATCACGTCGACGTAGGCCGCCAGCTGCTGCCAGTTCTGCCCGAACTGGCTGGTCAGCGAGTTCATCGTGGACGTGTACGAGTTGAACACCGCGTCGTAGGTCGGCCCGTCGAACGAGAAGCGGTTGGCGAGCAGGTAGGCGTGCAGCGACAGGCTGCCGATGCGCTGGCGCACGTCGGCGACGAAGTTGGTGACGTTGGCGGCGTTGACGCTGGTGCCACCGACGTAGCGCACGTAGTCGAGTGCGATGCCGTCGAGGTCGTAGACCGGCTGGCCGTTCACCTGCCAGGCGTCGACGAAGTAGTCGATGACGTCGAGCAGATACTGCTTGTGGGCCGCGTTGTCGGGCTGGACCGTGTCGGCGAAGCACTTGAAGATGCCGACGACGCGCACGTTCGCGGCGTGGGCGGCGGCGATCAGGTTCTGCAGGTGGATGCCGGCTCCACCCGGGCGAACGGCGCCCCAGGCGCTGTTCCAGTCGCCGGCGCTGTCGGTCACCCACAGGTCGCCGGTCGACGGGCCGGTGGCACGGAAGACGCTGACGTACAGCGTGTCGATCCCGTAGGTCTGGCAGTTGCCGACGATCTCGTTGATGCGCCCGTCCATGTTGCCGACGAGGAACGGGAACACGCCGACGGCGACGTCGGTGGACGGGGACTGGGCCGCGAGGCCAGCGGCGAGGACGAAGGAGGCGAGGGTGCGCAGCATGAGGGCGGGCGCCGGATGGCGCGGGCGCACAGCATGCCCGCGTCCCGAGAAGCTGTCAC
>JBILEY010000603.1:0-2911 GCA_044351865.1 Planctomycetota bacterium
AAGCGCCGCCGCGCGCGCCGGTGCGCACGCTCGTGCGCGAACTGCACGAGCCCAACCCGGTGGCGGCCGACCGCGCCGCCGAACTGGTGCGCCAGGTGCTCGGCGCCGGCGAGACCGGGGCGAAGGTGCACCGCGTCAGCGTCACCGGCGGCGAGCCCCTGGTGTTCCCGGAGTTCGTGCGCGACTTCGGCCGCTTCGTCCGGCAGAAGGGCGTGCGCGTGCACCTCGAGACGGCGGCGATCGACCCCGACGCGCTGGCGCAGTGCATCGAGCAGGTCGACCACCTGAGCGCCGACTACAAGCTGCCGGAGACGCTCGGTGCGCCGGCGAAGCCCGAACTGGCGCTGGCGCCGGGGGGCAGCTACGGCGCGCAGCACCGCCGCTGCGTCGAGATCGCACAGAAGCGTGGCGCTTCCGTCGACGTCAAGATCGTGCTGACCGACAAAGTCGGCGACGCCAGCTTCGAACGGGCACTCGCCGACCTCGAAGGCCTGAAAGAGAAGCTCTTGCTGGTGCTGCAGCCGGCGACGCCGTTCGGCGCGGTGACCCGCACGGTGGCGCGGCCCGAGCTCGAACGCTTCCTGGCGCTGGCGGTGAAGAAGCAGTTCGACGTGCGCGTGCTGCCGCAGGTGCACAAGCAGCTGCAGCTGCCGTGAGCGGTGTCCCGGCGCGACCCCATGCCGCGCCGGCAACGACCTGCTACCGTGGTGCGCGATGCGCTCCGGTTCGTGGTCGCTCGTCCTGGCCTTCGTGCTGTCGTTCGCCGCGTCGTTCGTCTCGGCGCTGGTCGCGCAGACGCCGGCGCCGAGTCCGTGCCGTCACTGCCAGGACCACGGCGTCCTGCCCTGCAGCAAACACGGCAAGGCGTGGGCGCTCGAACAGCCCGACAAGGGAATCGAGTTCTGCAGCGCCGTCGTCGAGTGCAAGTCGTGCCTTGGCACGCTGCACGTCGACTGCAAGAACTGCCAACCGGCCGGCGCCGCCGACGACCTCGCGCGCCGGCAGCAGCTGGCACAGCAGTGGCTGCAGCAACGGCGCCAGACGATCGACGCGCTGACGGCGCGCGAGCCGCACCAGCACCTGCGCACGACCCACTACGACCTCGCGTTCACGCTGAAGGCGGCGACCGTCGGCACCGACAAGCTCGACAGCCACGCGCGCATGCACCTCTACGGGCAGCGGCTGGAAGCGCTGCGCACGGCGTTCCTGACGACGCTCGAACTGCCGGACGGCGACGTGCCGGAGCGCATGCTGGTCTGCATGAGCGAAGAGGCGCGCGACCACGCCGTGCTGGGCCCGCGGCTCACCGGCATGGGGCCGCCGAACTCGGTCAGCCTGAAGCTGATGGGGCCGACCTACGTGTTCAGCATGCACCCGGAACGCAAGTCGCTGCCCGACGACGAAGCCGTGCATCGCAACCTCGTGCACAACGTCACGCACCTGCTGCTGACGCAGATGAAGCCAGCGCTCTACCTCGGCAACCGCAAGCACGGCTGGATCGACGAAGGCGTGGCGCACTGGTTCGAGGACAAGCTGGTCGGCAAGTGCACGAACTACTGCTACGAAGAGGTCGCGCTGTTCGCCGGCGAGGGCTTCAAGGGCGGCAAGTGGCGGCCGGCGATCCGTCGCCTCGTCGACGCTGGCGACGTCGTCCCCTTCGCGGCGCTGGTGCAGAAGCAGACCGACGAGCTGAAGTTCTCGGAGCACGCGTTCGCGTTCGCCTACGTCGACTTCCTGCTGGCGACGGTGGGCGGTGCGAAGTTCCGCGACCTGCTGCGGCTGGTGAAGTCGGGCGCGGAGACGCGCGATGCACTGACGCAGGCCACCGGACTCAACCTGCTGACGATCGATGGAGTGTTCTCGACATGGGTGAAGGCCAACTACTCCTTGCAGCCGCCGCGCTGACGTCGCTGGCGTTCGCGGTTTCCGCCGCGGCCCAGGGGCCGCTGTACCGCGAACGGTGGGGCTTCCAACTGCTGGAGCATCGCCGCCACGAAGTGCTGGGGTCGCTGCGCGAGCGGCCACTGGACGTGCGCAACGAGGTCGCGCGCCTGCTGGCAGCACCCGAGAACGGCCAGCCGTTCGCGCCGGTCGCAGCGGCGCTGGCCCTGGTGCGCGGGGCGACGCTGGACGATGCGTTCCGCCTGCGCGCGGCGATCGGCGCCTATGTGCTGCCCGAGGTCTGCGATCCCGACGCGCGCAACACCCTCTGTCGCACGGTCAACGTCTCGATCTTCGTGGCGACGCCGATGCCGCTGCCTGGAGTCGTCGCGTTCGACTGCGTCGCCCGCGATGCGAGCGGGGCCGAGCGGTGGCGGACGACCCTGGAGCGCAGGGACGACGGCGCGGCGTTCACGCTCGAGGACCTGCGCATGGGCCGGGCCTCGGTCAGCGTGCCGTGCCAGGAATGGGCCGACGGCACCTACACGCTCGACGTCGTCACGCGGATCGACGGCAGGTTGCCGGCGGCCGGCGCGCCGGTGCTGTCGTGGTCGTTCCACCTGCTGCGCGGCTACCAGGCCCGTGCCGAAGCGGCGCTGGCGGCGGCCGCTGCCGACGCGGCGAAGCGGGAGCCGTTCGAACGCGCGCTCGTGCTCGGCATGGCCGAACGGGTGCAGCGTGCCTACCAGGGCGAAGCGTTCGCCGTGCGCAGCGAAGCGGTGCAGGAACTCGTCCGCCTCGAGCGCACCCTGCAGAACCTCGCCGGCGGCAAGCCGGTGCTTGCGGGCATCGACGGCGAGGTGGCGCTGGGCCTGCCCTCGGCGGCGGCGGGTGCTTCGGCGCCGTTGGCCGCGGTGCTGCGGCCCGCGCGCGGCGACGGGCCGCGGCCGGTCGTGATCTTCGCCTGCGGCACGCCGTGCTACGACCTGTCGCCGCGCCGGCCGTCGTCGCCGGCGACCTGCGATCCGTT
>JBILEY010000604.1:0-2908 GCA_044351865.1 Planctomycetota bacterium
CTCGGCGCAGACGACGACGTCGCCGAGGCCAAGGCAGCTGGTGCAGGCACCGCTGTGGTGGTTGAACGAGAACCAGCGCGGGTGCACGTCGGCCGGCGCCTTGTAGTCGCACAGGTGGCAGCCGGCGTCGGCGCGGAACCAGTGCCGCTCGCCCGCCGCGGCCCCGCCGCTCGCTTGCGCCAGCTGCACGATCGCCGCCGGCGGCCCGCCGTGCGCCTTCGCCGCGGCTTGCGCCTGTTCGATCGCGTCGGCCACGCGCGCGCGTTCAGACAGCGTCGTGCGGTCGATGACCAGCAACAGCTCCTTCGGCTTCGCCGTCGGATTCGTCGTCGGATTCTGCGTCGGCCACGCGGCGTCGAGCCGCAGCTCCTGGCCGTCGACCAGCGCGCGCGCGTAGCCGGCCTGCAGCCATTCCTGCTTCAGCGCGTCGAGCCACGCCGCGGCGGCATCCGCCGGCACGACGATCGGCGCCAGCACGAACGCACGCGCGCCCGCCCAGTCCTCGACGCAGCGCGCCGCCGCCTTTGCCGGCGACCACGCCACCAGTTCCTGGCCGTGCGTCGGGCAGTGCATGCGGCCGACGCGCGCGAACAACAGGCGCAGGTAGTCGTGGATCTCGGTCGTCGTCGCCACCGTCGACCGCGGGCTGCGCGTCGTGCGCTTCTGGTCGATCGCGATCGCCGGCCCGAGGCCTTCGAGCTTGTCGACCGGCGCCTGGTCCATGCGGCCGAGGAAGCGCCGCGCGTAGGTCGACATGCTCTCGAGGAAGCGGCGCTGCCCTTCCTGGAAGATCGTGTCGAACGCGAGGCTCGACTTGCCCGAGCCCGACGGCCCGGTCAGCACGCTGAACTTGCCGAGCGGCAGGTCGCAGTCGACCGCCTGCAGGTTGTGCGTGCGCGCCCCGCGCACGGTGATCGTCGTCGGCCGCGGCGCCTGCGCCGGCTTCTTCGCGCGCGCCACCGGGGCCAGCACGGCGCCCGGCTTCGCCCCGATGCCGATCGCGCGCAGCGCTGCACCAGTCGGCGCCGTCTTGTGCGCGGCGACCTGCTCCGGCGTGCCGGTGCAGACGATGCGGCCACCGCCGCTGCCGCCTTCGGGTCCCAGCTCGATCAGCCAGTCGGCCGCGCGCACGACGTCGAGGTTGTGCTCGATGACCAGCACGCTGTTGCCGGCGTCGACCAGGCGCTGCAGCGAGGTCAGCAGGCGCGCGACGTCGTGGAAGTGCAGGCCGGTGGTCGGCTCGTCGAGCACGTAGAACGTCTTGCCGGTCGCCGGCCGCTGCAGTTCGGTCGCCAGCTTGACGCGCTGCGCTTCGCCGCCCGACAGCGTCGTCGACGGCTGCCCGAGCTTCAGGTAGCCGAGGCCGACATCCTGCAGCGCCACCAGCCCGCGCGCCAGCTTCGGCAGGTCGGCGAAGAACGCCGCCGCTTCGTCGACGGTCATCTCCAGCACGTCGTGCACGCTCTTGCCGTTCCAGCGGATCGCCAGCGTCTCGGCGTGGAAGCGCGCACCGCCGCACTCGTCGCAGACGACCTCGACCGGCGCCAGGAAGTTCATCTCCAGCGTCGTCACGCCAGCCCCTTCGCAGGCTTCGCAGCGGCCGCCCGGCACGTTGAACGAGAAGCGGCCCTTCTCGTACTGCCGCAGCTTGCTCTCCGGCAGCATCGCGAACAGGTCGCGCACGTGCGTCCACAGGTCCGTGTAGGTCGCCGGATTGCTGCGCGGGGTGCGGCCGATCGGCGCCTGGTCGATCTCGACGATCTTGTCGAGCTGGTCGATGCCGTCGATGCGTTCGCAGTGCGACGGCCCGGCGTCGGCGCCCATCAGGTCGCGCTGCAGGGCCGGCACCAGCACGTGGTGCACCAGCGTCGACTTGCCCGAACCGGACACGCCGGTGACGGCGACGAAGCGGCCGAGCGGCACGTCGACGTCGACGCCCTGCAGGTTGTGGTGGCGCGCGCCGACGATGCGCAGGCGCCCGCGATCCTCGCTGCGCCGCGTCTTCGGCATCGGCACCACCAGTTCGCCGCGCAGGTAGCGACCGGTCAGCGACGCCGGGTTGGCCAGCACGTCCTCGGGCACACCGGCCGCCGTCACTTCGCCGCCGTGCGCACCGGCGAACGGGCCGACGTCGACCAGGAAGTCGCTGCGTCGCATCGTCTCTTCGTCGTGCTCGACGACGACGACGGTGTTGCCGCGGTCGCGCAGCGCCTCCAGCGTGCGCAGCAGCCGTTCCTGGTCGCGCGCGTGCAGGCCGATGCTCGGTTCGTCGAGCACGTAGAGGATGCCGCGCAAGCCAGCCCCGACCTGCGCCGCCAGCCGGATGCGCTGCGACTCGCCGCCCGACAGCGTCGAAGCACGCCGCCCGAGCGTCAGGTAGCCGAGGCCGACGTCGGCGAGGAAGCACAGCCGGCGCTCGATCTCCTTCTTGATGTCGCGGCCGATGCGCTCGGCGTTGCCGGTGAGCTCGAGGCCGCGCACCCACGACAGCGCCGCGTCGACCGACAGTTCGCTGATCTCGGGCAGCGAACGCCCTTGGAACGACACCGCGCGTGCCGCCGGCCCGAGGCGCGCACCCTGGCACGCGCTGCACGGCACCGCCGCGCGGAAGCGGTCGAGATGGCGTGCGCGCGACGGCCGGTAGACGTTCTCGAGATGGCCGAGCAACCCCGGGAACGCGATGCGATCGCTGCCGGTGGTCGTGAACATCGCGCTCTGGCGCTTCCACCGGAACTCGAACGTCTGCTTGCCCGAGCCGTGCAGCACGATCTTCTTCGCCTTCGCCGGCAGCTTGTGCCACGGCGTGTCGACGTCGAAGCCGAACGCGCGGCCGACCTCGGCCAGGTGTTCGATCGTGAGCCGCCCGTAGACGAGGCGCCCATCGTCGGTGAACACGTGCAGCGCGCCT
>JBILEY010000605.1:0-2904 GCA_044351865.1 Planctomycetota bacterium
GCGACGGTAGAGATACGTCGAGCTCAGGCCGGTCAGGATCGGCACGCCGCGCCGCAGCCAGCGCCGCAGCACGGTCGGTGACAGGTCGACGTAGCGCAGCACGCCGCCGAGCTCGAGGAACTCGAGGTAGGCGTCGATCAAGAGGCCGAACACCGGCCGCTGCTCGGCCTTGAAGTCGCGCTGCAGCCGCAGCCGCTCGCGCAGGTCCGGCCCGTCCTTGGCGAACCAAGTCGGGTCGAAGATGCGCAGGTTGTAGGTGAAGATCGTCGCCCGGTAGCCGCGGCGCAGCGCGTGGTTGGCGAGGAACACGTCGGCGGTGCCGCCGGACGGCGTGCGCACGATCTCGTCGACCAGCTGCGGCAGCGGCACTTCGTCGCCCCAATAGCGATAGATCGCGTGCAGGCACGTCGGCCCGCACGTGAAGTCGTCCGGCTGCGGCTGGATGTCGAAGTGCAGCCGTTCCAGGTCTGCGGCGCGATCGCGGCGCGGCATCGTGTGGACGCGGAACGGTAGCCGGCCGCACGCCGGAATCGAGGTCGGGGAACGGACGCGAGCGAACGCGTCAGCGGCGCAGGTGCTCGAGCAGCCAGCGCAGGTGCTCGGCGTAGCCGGCCGGGTCGTCGAGGAACACGCGCCCGTGCTCGCTGTCGCGCACCATCCACAGGCGCTTCCGTTCGGCGGGCATCGGCAGCCGCGCGAACAGCCGTTCGACGGTCGCCGGCGGCGCCCGTTCGTCGATCCCGGCCCCCACCACCAGGACCGGCAGGTCGTGCGGCAGCGTCGCCAGCACGTCGCTCGGGCACAGCGCCGCCAGGTCGATGTCGGACCACCACTCGAGCGAACGCAGCACCAGCGACTGCCACGGCTCGCCGATCGCGAAGGTGGACCGTCGTTGGGCGATCACGCCGAACAACCGCCGCGCGGCCGGCAGCATGTCGTCGATCGGGGCGTCGAGGGCGACGCCGGCGATGCCGTCGAGCCGCGGCAGCGCCAACGCGATGGCGACGGTGCCGAAGCTGACGCCGAACAGCACGATCGGCGTGTTGGCCCGACCCGGTTGCGCGCGCACGTGCTCGACGGCCGCGACCACGTCGTCGCTCTCGCGTGCGCCGAGCGTGAACGGAGCCCGCGAACTGCCGCCGAAGTTGCGCAGTTCGACCAGCCAGCACTCGCAGCCTTGTTCGCGCAGCATCGCCGCGACCGGCTCCGGCTCCATCGCCGAACGGAACAGGCCGTGCACCAGGATGGCGACCGCGCGCGGTGGTTCCTGCGTCGCCTCGATGCGGAACGCGCGCAGGGTCACGCCGTCGCGGCTTGCGATCGTGCGCTGCCGCGCCTTCGCCGAGGCCACCAGTGCGACGGGCGGTGGTTTCTCCTTCTCGGCGTGCAGCGAATCCCAGCTCTGCACCTGCAGCTTGCCGTCGGCGCCGAGCCGCGGCCCCGCGTAGGTGCGTTCGTCCGGACGCGTGCCGACGAACACGCGCGAACCGAGCCCGCCGAGCGCCAACGGGAAGGTGACGAACAGGTGCAGCGGCAACAACCCGAGGTGCAGCCACCACACGCCGCGCCAATAGCGCCGCTGGTTCACGCGGAACGGCAGCAGCCCGAGCGACACCAGCCCGCACACGAGCAGCGTCGCCAGCGTGAACACGAGTGCAGCCAGCAGCGGGAAGATCACGCGTCCTCCCGGAACGGCGACGGCCCGGCCGGCAGCAGCCCGGCGGCGCGGCCGCGCTGCAGCAGTTGCTCGATCGCAGCACGGCCCTTCTGGCCGAGGTCGCTGGTGAAGTCGTTGACGTAGAGGCCGATGTGCCGCGCGCAGACCTCGTCGCTGAGTTCCTGGCTGTGCGCGCGCACGAACGGCTGCACGCGCCACGGCTCCTCCCACGCCAGCTCCACCGACGCGCGCAGCAGCGCCCCGATCGCCGCGAACGTCGCCGCCGGCAGGTCGCGGCGCGCGGCGATGACGCCGAGCGGCAGCGGGCCACCGGTCGCGCGTTCCCACAGCACGCCGAGGTCGGCCAGCTCGCGCAGGCCGTGGTCGCGGTAGGTGAAGCGGCTCTCGTGGATGACGAGCCCGGCGTCGACGTCGCCGCGCGCCACCGCCGGCATCACCTGCTCGAAGCGCATCGGCACGACGTCGCGCGGTCCTGGCGCCAGCGTCGACAGCAGCAGGAACGCCGTCGTGTGGCGGCCCGGGATCGCGACGCGTGCGCCGGCGAGGTCGTCGATCGAGCGCAGCGGCGACCCGTCGCGGCAGACGACCAATGGCCCGCAACCGAAACCGAGCGCACTGCCGCTCGGCAGCACGGCGTAGCGGTCGAGCACACGCGCCAGCGCCGGCAGGCTCAGCTTGGTGACCGGCAGCGCATCGACGCCAGCGACCGCGCGTTCGTTCAGCGTCTCGATGTCGGCGAGCACCGGCTCGAGCCGCACCGGCGAGGGGATCGCCGCGTGCACCGCGCCCCAGAAGGCGAACGTGTCGTTCGGGCACGGCGAGAAGCCGAAGCGGAGCGGCGGGGCAGCAGTCACAGGGCCGCCAACGTAGGAGGCGGCGCCGGCAGAACCAAGGCAGCGCGAACGCAGGCCGCCAGCGCCCGCGTCACTGCAACGACACGCGCGCGACGTTCGAGACCGCGACCGGCAGGCCCTGGTCGAGCAGCACGACCACGGCATCGAGCTGCTGGCCGGCGAACAGCGCCACCAGACCGGGCAGCGGGAACGTGTAGGCGGCGAACGGGTAGGTGCCGGCGGCGTTCGGGAAGTGGAACGCGTTGCCCGGCGCCATCGTCGTCGTCGTCAGCGCCGCACCGAGCGCGTCGAACTCGAGGCCGAACAGATTGCCAAAGCCGAGCCCGCGTTCGGTGGCGAACGTCACCGCGGTGAATCCCTCGTCCCAACCGG
>JBILEY010000606.1:0-2899 GCA_044351865.1 Planctomycetota bacterium
GCAATGCCGCAACGCGGCGAACCTCCGCGGGCGATCGACGCCGTCGACGCCGCTGCGGCCTTGCTTGGCCGGCTCCGCCGGCCGCGACGCTGGCCCAGCAGACCAGAGTCGATCAGGCCTCTCGGCAATGCCGCAACGCGGCGAACCTCCGCGGGCGATCGACGCCGTCGACGCCGCTGTGGCCTTGCTTGGCCGGCTTCCCCGGCCGTGACGCTGGCCACGAATGGCCGCACATGCATGCGGCGCACCGCTCTGCCCAGGACAGCCTCCTTGACCGGGCCACACGCCCCACCGAGCATCGGCAAGCTCGCGACGCGCAGGTCACGCGACCGTCGCCGCGGCCAATCTCGTCCCGGGCATCCGCCCCGTGTCACTCATGAGCAATCCGAGCTTCGTCCTGCGCATCACGCGCGCCAATCAGGCCCCGTCCGAAACCGAATACACCCAGGCGAAGCTGACGATCGGGCGCGAGGTCGGCGACATCGCCCTGCGCGACCCGGGCAGCTCGAGCAAGCACGCCGAGATCCTGTTCGCCGACGGCATCGTCAAGCTGCGCGACGTCGGCAGCACCAACGGCACGTGGGTCGGCCCGCGCAAGGTCGCCGACGAAGCGATGGCGCCGGGCGTCGTCTACACGATGGGCGCCAGCACGATCGAACTGGTCGCGGTGAAGGGCGTCGAGCCGGTGCGCACGATGGTGATGTCCGGCCCGAAGGGCAGCAGCCCCGCCGCGCAGGTCGGCACGGCGATCCAGCCGCGGCCGGAAGCGCCGAAGCCGGTCACGCCGGTCGCTGGCGGCAGTGGAGGCTTCGGTGCCGGCATGTCCGCGCAGCAGAAGAAGAACCTGCTGATCGGCGCCGTCGCGGTGGTCGTCGGCATCGGCCTCGTGTTCGCGTTCCGCGGCGGCAGCGAGCCTGGCACCGGCGGCGGCGGTGGTGGCAAGGGCACCACGATCACCGCGAAGCTGACCGCGCAGCGCGAAGCCCAGGTCAAGGCGGTCTGGTTCAAGGGCCCGATCGGCCCGCAGGCCAGCGGCGGCACGTCGCCGACCAGCGTGCGCATCTCGCCGAACGACAAGGGCCGCGCCTCGGTCGGCACCACCGAGCAGTTCGCCGGCGGTGCCGGCAACCAGTGGAAGACCGCGACCTGGCTGGCGGCGTTCAGCGCGAGCCAGCTGACCGGCCGCAACCTGACCGACCACGAGTTCCTGGTCGGCACCGGCGGCCACATCGACGGCCCGTCGGCGGGCATGCTGATGACGGCGACGATGATCTCGCTGCTGCGCGGCAAGACGCCGCGCGCCGACACCACGATGACCGGCACCATCAACCCCGACGGCTCGGCGGGCCCGGTCGGCGGCATCGTGCAGAAGATGGAAGGCGCGTCGAAGGACGGCATCAAGCGCTTCGGCTTCCCGATGGGCGCGCGCAACCACCAGGACCTGCGCACCGGGCGCAGCGTCGACCTGATCGAGGCCGGCAAGGAGTTCGGCCTCGAGGTGCGCGAGATCCACGACGTGTTCGAGGCCTACGAGTTCTTGACCGACGACAAGCTCGAGCGGCCGAGCGCGCTGGCCGAGAGCGAGATGGACATCGACTCGGAGACGTCGGCGCGGCTGCGCAGCAAGAGCGAGAAGTGGCGCGCGCGGCTCGACAGCGAGATCGCCAACATCGGCGTGTTCGCGCGCGACCTCGGCGACTTGAAGCAGCGCATCACGCCGATCGCCGCCCAGGCCGACGAGTTGTTCAAGAAGGCGAAGTCGCTGGAGAGCAGCGACTACCTGGCTGCCGCGTTCGAGAGCTACGTCGGCGCCGCTGTACTGGCCGGAATCACCAAGGACGCCGCGCGATTCCTGCAGGCGGCGCAGAAGCAGGACTTCGACGCGCTCGTGGCCCAGGTTCGTGCCTCGGCGAGCGTGAAGGGGCAGCTGAGTGCCACGATCAGCGAGGCCGAAGCCCTCGCCAAGCGCAAGACCGGCGGCGGCCAGATCAACACGCTGCGCGCCTACCAGTCGGCGGTCATCGCCGACGCCTACACGTCGCTGGCCGACGGCGCCGTCGAGACCGTCGACCTGCTGCTCGACAAGCGGAAGAAGGGTGCGCTGAAGAAGGAAGAGGAGGACAAGTTGCCGGAGCTGATGTTCCAGGCGATCACCTACTACAGCATCGCCAAGACGATGCTGGACGTCGCCGAGGACCAGAAGGACTTCGGCGGCGAGGAGGGCCAGGCGGCCCCGATCGCGCCGGAGTCGATCGGCAACTTCGCGGCCGCCTACGGCTCGGCCGCCGGCGCCGTGCTGCAGTACCTCGAGTCGCTGACGCTCGAAGACGCGGCGCGCGAGGCCGGCGTCGACAAGGCGACCGCGCAGCAGCGCTTCGCCGCCAACGACGACGACTACCTGATCGCCTTGCGTGCCGTGCGCCTGGCCGAAGGCATCACCGGCACCAA
Organism: Planctomycetota bacterium; assembly: GCA_044351865.1. Classification (GTDB taxonomy): domain Bacteria; phylum Planctomycetota; class UBA1135; order UBA1135; family UBA2386; genus UBA2386. The sequence continues at coordinate 2,449 of JBILEY010000606.1, forward strand.
GAACGAGAACAACCTGCTGCGCCTCGCCGCCGGCTCGATGGCGTTCCTGCGCGGCGCCTCGCTGGTCAACAAGTACTACTCGCTCGGCGGCGTGAAGGACGAGCAGGGCACGCTGACGCTGACCAACCGCAAGGCGCTGTCGGCGCAGCTCGACCTCGGCCGCCAGCTGGCGCGCGAGGCCGCGGCGAAGGCGAAGAAGGCGGCGGGCTACGTGCCGATCGCGGCGCGCATCGCCTACCAGCTCGGCGTCGCCAAGCGCGAAGGCGACGACGACGAGAAGCTCCAGGCGCTGCAGTCGTTCTGGGAGAGCGCGTTCTGGAGCGAACTCGCCGCGACGGCGATGCCGACGAAGAAGTGAGCGGCAGTGGCGGTCGCCTCCGCAGGCGACCGCCGGACGGGTGGCGGCGGCACGCGGCCGCCGCTGCGGCTCACGTGCCCGTCTTCTCGCCCA
>JBILEY010000607.1:0-2898 GCA_044351865.1 Planctomycetota bacterium
TGCTCGGCGAAGCACCGACGAGCAAGGCCATGCGCCAGCGCGTCGCGTTCCAGCCGGAAGGCACGCTGCCGATGCCGGTGCTGACCGGCCGCGAGTTCCTGGCGTTCGTCGGTGCCGCGATCCAACAGCCGAACCGCGTCGCCGACGAACGCGCCGACCACTGGCTGCGCCGGCTCGAACTCGGCGGCGCCGCCGACCGGGCGCTGGGCGGCTACAGCACCGGCATGCAGAAGCGGCTGAACCTCGCGGCGGCGCTGCTCGGCGAGCCCGAGCTGCTGCTGCTCGACGAACCGACCAGCGGCCTCGATCCGTTCGGCAGCGAACGGGTGATGCAGGTGCTGCGCGAACGCGCCGTCGCCGGCGCCACGGTGCTGATGGCCTCGCACCAGTTGCTCGAAGTCGAGGAGATCTGTGCCGAAGTGCTGGTGATGCACCGCGGTCGCTTGTGCGCGCGCGGCACGCTGGCCGAACTGCTGGCCACCGGCGATCGCACGCTGGTGTTCCGCGGTCTCGACGAAGCGGGGCTTGGCGACGTGAAGGCGGCCGTGACCGCGCGCGGTGGCGAAGTGCTGCGGGTCGAACGCTCGCGCGAGCACCTGTTCGCGCTGTTCCGGCGACTGGCGCAGCAAGGCGACGACCCGAGCCCGCGATGACGAAGGCGCGTGGACCGTTCGGCCTGGTGCTGCGTCGTTGCTTGTGGCTGGCGACGCTGCCGACGTTGCTGGCGGCGTTGCTGGCGTGGTTGCTGGCCAAGCGCAGCGATGGCGACGGGCTCGACGCCGCCGCTGCGGCGGAGCCCTGGCTGGCGCTGCCGTTGCTGTGCGCGGCGGCGATCTGCACGCTGACGACATCGGCGTTCTGGCCGATGTTCGCCCACGGCCGGCCGGGCGCCGACGTCGTCCGACGCCTGCACCCGCGGCGACTGCAAGGCTGCGGCCGCGCGATCGCTGCCGCCCTGGTGGCGCAGGCACTGCTGACCGCGACGGTGCTGCTGCCGCTGCTGCCCGCGATCGGCGCACCGGGGACGGCGAGCGCCCAGGTGACGGCGACCGCGGACCGCGACGTGTTGCTGCCCGGCGACGGCAGCGTCGAGGAGCTCGCGTTCACGGTGCCGACCGGACGCACGTGCCGCGCCGTGACGATCCGCCCCTTGGCCGGCGCCCCCGCCGACGGCCTCGTGCCGACGCGACTGCAGCTGTACGGCGACCAGGGAGCGCTGAGCGAACACGAGATCGCCGTCGACGATTCGCTGCAGGTGTTCCAGCTGCGCTTCTCCCCGCGGGCGCTGCCGCACCTCCGCCTCGTGCGCCAGGCCGGCACCGTGCCGCTGCTGTTCCCACCGGGCAGCGTCACCGTGCAACTCGACGGCGTGCATCCGACCTGGGCGAACGCGCTGCTGCTGGTCCTCGTGCTCCTGCTGCCGAGCTGGCTGGCGCTCGGCCTCGGCTGCCTGTGTGGGCGCGTTGCGGCGCTGCCCACGACCGCCACGGTCGTCGGCGCCCTGCTGTTCGTCGCCACCGTCGGCGAACTCGGTCCGGCGGCATCGGCGCTGCGCCGCGTGCTGCGCGGGGAATGGCTGCTCGGCGAGTCGCTGTTCTCGTCACCGACCGGCGGCGGAGTTTTGAGCACCGGCCTGCCGGTGCTGTTGGTAGGCTGCTCGGCCATGTTCGTCGCGTCCCGGGTGCAGCCATGGCGTCGGCGGTGACCCTTCGCCGGCTCCGCACCGGCCTCGGCCTCGCCTGCGCCGCCGGTGCCTTGACCTTGCAGCCGCCGAGCCTCGCTCCGCTGGCGACGCTGGCGACCTGGCTGGCGCGGCCGGCGCTGATGCCGTTCGCCTGGCGCGCGCACGACGAAGCCCGGCACCACGGCAGCATCGACGAACAGTTCGTGCGCGCGCAGCAGGTCATGCGCCTGTTGCCGACGTGGAGCGAAGGCTACCTGGTGTTCGCAGTCGGCTTCCTGACCGCCCGGCACGACCCGGCGGCCAGCGCCAACGAACGCACCGACGACGCCTGGCGACGCCTGCAGCTGGCACTCGCCTGGCTCGAAGCGGCGCGCGTCGACGCGGGACGCCGCGAAGAGAGCCTGCTGCAGTCGCTGGCGATGTTGCCGGCGGCAGCAGTCGCCTACGAACCGGACCTCGCCGAACGGCTGCGACCGCACGGGGGTGCCGCCGGCATGGCCGACCGCTACCTGGCCCAGCTCGAGGCGCGCTTCCCGGCGGCGGCCCTGCGCGAGCAGCGCACGTTCCAGCTGCCCGGTGTCGCCGCGGCGCTGCTCGGCAACGGCCAGCGGCAGGCGGCCTTGCTGGTGCTGCAGCAGGCGATCGAACGCAGCCACGACGTGCGCGATCGGCAGCTGGCCGCAGAATGGCGGCAGCGGCTCCAGGAAGTCGCGACCCACCTCGCCGGCGCGCCGCAGGACCTGACCTCGGTGTTCGCCGACCGCCGCCTCGAGGCGCTGTACCCCTTCTTGCGCTGACGGCCATGTTCGAAGGTCTCCTCGCCGAGTTCGAGAGCCACCCCTACCTGGGCACTGCGATCGTCTTCGTGCTGTGCGGCCTCGGCCTGCCACTGCCGGAGGAGATCGTGCTGCTGGCGGCTGGGTTCTTGTGCGCGCAGAAGCCCGACGAGATGTCGCTGCCGCTGATGATGACGTCGTGTGCGACCGCGATCCTGGTCGGCGACCTGCTGCCGTTCCTCGGCGGCCGTGTGTTCGGCGTGCGCCTCCTGCGCCTGCGCTGGATGCGCTACTTGATCACCCGCCAGCGTCTGGCCAGCTTCGACCGCTGGTTCCGCCGGCGCGGCGACATGGTCATCATCATCGCCCGCTTCCTGGCCGGGCTGCGCGTCGTCGCGTTCTTCACCGCCGGCACGATGAAGATGTCGTGGCAGCGGT
>JBILEY010000161.1:0-10637 GCA_044351865.1 Planctomycetota bacterium
CGCGGAACACCGCGCGGCGACGGCACACTCGTCAGCGCCGCGCGCCTCGTCGCGAAGAAGGGCCTGCACCTGCTGCCGCCAGCACTGGCGCAGCTGCGCGCGCGCGGCGTGCCGTGCCGCTGGCGCGTCGTCGGCGACGGAGCGGAACGCGCGCGGCTCGAGCAGCTGTGCCGCGAGCATGGCGTCGCCGATCTGGTGACGTTCCTCGGCCCGCGCGACAACGCCGCGGTGAAGCAGGAACTGCTCACCGCCGACCTCGCCGTGCTGCCGTGCGTGGTCGCCGCGGACGGCGAACGCGACGGCATCCCGATCTTCCTGTGCGAAGCGATGGCGCTCGGCGTGCCCGTCGTCAGCACGCCGATCTCCGGCATCCCCGAGCTGGTGCGCGACGGCGACACGGGCTTCCTGGCGGCGCCGGGCGACGTCGACGCGCTGGCGGCGACGCTGGCGCGCGCCCTCGGCGACCGGCGCACCACCGCGGCGATCGCCGAACGGGGCCGCGCCGCGGTGCACCGCGAACTCGACGTCGACCGGCTCGCCGCACTGTTGGTCGCGGAGATCGAACGATGAACCCGCTGCTGCGCGTGCTGCTGACGCTGCTGCTGCCGGTGGTCTGGCTCGGGGCGCTGCTGTTCGCACTCCTGCTGCTGGTCGTCGACCTGCTGGCGACGCTGTTCGTCCGGCTGTCGCGGCGCGCACCGACGGATCGCGCGCCGGCGTCGCGCAACGCGTCGATCGTCGTGCTGAATTGGAACGGCCTGCACTTCCTGCGCGAGCTGATGCCGTCCCTGCGCACGGCCGTCGCCAACTGCCCGGGCGACCACGAAGTGATCGTCGTCGACAACGGCAGTGACGACGGCTCCGCCGACTGGCTCGCGCGCGAACAGGCGTGGGCGCAGACGGTCCGGCTGCCGCAGAACGTCTACTTCATCCGCGGCAACGCCGCCGGCGCCGCGCGCGCGAGCCGCGACCTGCTGGTGTTCCTGAACAACGACATGCGCGTCGAGCCGGACTGGCTCGTGCGCCTCGTGCAGCCGTTCGCGGCCGGCGACGGCGACCTGTTCGCGACGACGTCGCGCATCGAGATGCAGGGCCAGCGCAGCGAGACCGGCCTCACCCGCTGCTTCTTGCGGCACGGTGAGATCCGCTTCGTACAGCCGCCCGGCGAACCCGGCCCGCTGGCGCCGGCGTTGTGGGCCGGCGGCGGCTGCAGCGCCTTCGATCGCAAGAAGCACGACGCGATCGGCGGCTTCGAGGACCTCTACTTCCCGATGTACGTCGAGGACGTCAGCCTGTCGTGGCAAGCGTGGCGCCGCGGCTGGCGCACCGTCTACGTGCACGACAGCGTCGTGCACCACGCGCACCGCGGCAGCTCGACGAAGAAATTCGGCCGCGAACGACTCGAGCGGCTGAACTGGCGCAACCGCGAGCTGTTCTTCGTGCGCAACGTCACCGACCCGCTGCTGGTCGCGACCCACGCCTTGTGCTTCGGCTGGAACCTGCGCAAGCACGCGCGGCTGCTCGGCCTGCCGGTCGCCCACGGCGTGCTGGCGGCGCTGGCGACGCTGCCGCGGCTGCCGCGCGCGATCGTGATGCGCACCACGGCTCGCCGGCACTACCGACGCAGCGACCGCGAGCTGCTGCGCGCGGTCAACGGCGGTTGAGCAGCGAGCGCACGACGGCGCGCAGCGCGGCCACCGCCGCCGTGTGCGAGTAGCGTTCGGCGACGAAGCGACGCGCGTTGGCGACCAGGGTCACGGTCTGGCCGGCGAGCACGTCGCGCAGCGCTGCCACCCCTTGCTGCGGCGACTCGAACTGCCGCCAGTGCGCACCGTCGCCGCCGCCGAGCCCTTCGGCGCCGACCGCCGTCGCCAGCACCGGCCGGCCGAGCGCCCACGCCTCGAGGATCTTGATGCGCGTGCCGCCGCCGCTGCGGATCGGCAGGTAGACCGCGTGGCTGTCGCGGTAGTGCGGCAGCAGGTCGTCCACCGGCCCGATCGCTTCGACGCCCTCGCGGCCGCGGAACGCCGCCAGCGCGCCGCCGTCGTCGCGGCCGACCAGGCGCACGACGAGACCGGGGAACGCCGCGCGCAACACCGGCAGGTGCTCGAGCACGAGCTCGCGCACGGCCTCGAGGTTCGGCGGGTAGTCGAGCGTGCCGACGAACAGGAGCCGCGGCGGCGACGGCGCCGACGGCGGCGACGGCGGTGGCAGCAGGGCCAGGCGGTCGAGGTCGACGGAGTTCGGCACCGCGACGACGTTCGCGCCGGGCGCCAACGCCAACGCCAGCGCGCGATCGACTTCGGACACCGTCACCACCGCCGCCGCGGTGCGCAGCGCCTGCTGTTCGGCTGCGGCGATCGTCCGCGCCTCGAACGCGCGGGTGACCCGTTCGGCGAACCCGCGGCCGGCAGCACCGGCGCGCGCGAACACCGAGCTCTCGAGGTTGTGCAGGTGCAGCAGCTGCGGCACCGGCGAACGCGGCACGATCGGCAGCACGAACGAGCTGTCGACGACGACGAGGTCGGGCCGCAGCGAGGCGGCGATGCCGGCCACCGCCGGCCCGGCCCCTTCGCCCCAGCGCCGCAACAGCAGCTCGGAGCGGCCGCGCGCCCAGCTGCGCAGCTTGCGCGCGAAGTCGGGCCGCGGCAGCGCCGGCACCGCGACCTCGTGCACGCGCACCGCCATCGCCTGCGCGAACGACTTCGCCGTCGCCCGAGCCACCTCGTCGGCGACCGGCACCACGACGTGCACGTCGTCGGCGCGGCCGTCGGAGCCGCGCAGCGCCTCGAGCAGCACGCGCGTGCGCAGGCTGCCGCCGTGGGTCGGCGGGTGCGGCACGTACGGACACAGGACGAGGATCGTGCTCATGCAGCGCCGAAGGTGGCGGCGGCCGAAGGTATAGTCGGCACCGTGCCCTCGCTACCGTCCGATCCGGCCACCGCGGCCCTGCAGCGCCTCGCCGACGAACTGACCCAGCTGCGCGCCGCGTTCGCCGCGATGACGCAGCGGCTCGACACCCTCGCCACGTCGAACGAGCAGCTGCACGAACGGCTCGAACGCAGCGAACGCGCGCGCACCGACCTCGCCGCACAAGCGGACCACCTGGTCGAGTTGCTGGCCGAGGCGCGCCGCGAGGTGCGCGCCCGCGGCGGCAGCTAGGCAGTCAGGCAGTCGGGCAGTCGGGCAATCAGCCGATGCCGCGTTCGAGGCGCTTGCCGAGCAGGCGCAGGAACGCCCCTTCGGGGCTCGGCAGCCTGGCGCCCGCCTTGGCGCCCATGTATTGGCCCCAGCACTGCCACTTCACGTACTCGACCGTCCACCGCAGCGCCGCCGCTTCTTCGTCGGCCGGCAGGCCGAGGCTCTTGACGTAGTCGCAGTGCTCCTTGGTGCCGTGCAGGATGGCGCCGTCGAGGCAGGCGCGGTCGGGGATGCCAACCAGTCCGAACAGAGAGCACAGGTTGCGGTGGTCGCAGAACGTGCGCTTGCCTTCCGCCCAGGCCGAACGGTCGTGGCTGTGCATCGCCACCGCCCCGCCCTGGTGCGCGAGTGCCTGCCCCGCCTCGATGACGCGCTTGCCGAAGAACACGTCTTCGCCGAACCGCCGCGGCCCGAGGGGGAAGCGCTGCCAGGCCGTGCGCCGGATCGCCGACGCGACGTTGTCGAACGCGCACAGCATCAGCTGCTCGAACGGCGGCAGTTCGCCGAGGCGCGCACCAGCGGGCAGGCGCTTCACGGTCACACCGTCGCCCCAGCCCGGCCAACCGAGGATGCGTCGCTTCATCACCGGCTGGCACTTCTGCCGCGGCGTCTGCCGCGACCAGACGCCGGCGACCTCCGGATCGGCGAACGGCGCCACCATCTTCGCCAGCCAATCGGTGCCCTGCAGCGTCGCGTCCTGCACCAGCAGCACGACGACGTCGCCGGTGGTCATCGCGATGCCGCGATCGCGGGTGCCACCGTGGTCGAATTCCCGCTGCGGGATCGACGCCACGCGGAAGCCGTGGGCCAGCAGCTTCTCGACGGTGCCATCGCGCGAACCGCTGTCGATGGCGAGCAGTTCGTCGAACGCCGGTGCCCGCTGGGCGCGGACCGCGGCGAGCACTTCGTCGAGCAGGGGGCCCGCGTTCCACGTGGGCATGACGAGGGAGATGCGCACGGGGCCATGTTGCCCCGAAGACGGGACGAAGAAAGAGTCAGATTCCCTGGCCTTCCGACCGACAGTCCTTCGTTAAGGCAAGTTCCGCGCTGTCCTGGCGCGGTGATGGCCCCTTTCGCTACCCGTGACCGAACAGACCGCGAACCGCTTCCTCGACCGCAGCCGTCCGATCCGCGTCGCCGCGATCGCGACCGCCCGCTTCCCCGAGAACGAGCAGGTCTTCGCCTACGAAATGGTCCGTAGGCAGAGCGACTGGCTCGATGCCGAGCTGCGCATCGCGGCGAGCGAGACCAGCGACCCGATGGCGACCGACGCCAGGACCAAGGCGTGGCTCGGCCACGGCCTGTTCTGCCAGGCCAGCGACCTCGTTCAGGCGGCCGACATCGCCCACTTCCGCGCCACCCAACCACGGCGCCTCGACGCGCTGCTCGACGAGCTCGCCCCCTCCCTGCACAAGACGCGCGACGAGGTGCTCGGCGTGTTCGAGGTGCGCCTCGGCATCAGCATCGCCCGTTGGCTGCAGGCCTGGGCGCCGGACGTCCTCTACTCGTTCTTCGGCTACGCCGGCAGCCTCTGGGCCCACATCGCCGCGCGGCTGCTCGGCATCCCGCGCGTGTGGGTGACGTTCGAAGCCAGCCCCGACGACGTCGGCAATCTGCTGCTGAACTCGCTGCACGCCCGGAACGCCGACTTCGTCGTCACCCGCGATGCGGCGCTGACCGGGGCCCTCGGCGGCGAGACCCGCGCGGGTGCTCGCTGGCTCGACATGGAGCAAGACCAGTGGGAAACGACGCTGGCGCGCAGGGTCGCCGACCGCTTGCGCCGGCAGGAGCCGTCGCGGACGCGCGCGGACCTGGGACCACGGGCCGCCTTCGCCGGCAAGGCCGAGACCGGCACGCGCGGCTCGAAGGCAACGCCGTTCCTGGTCGCCGGCGCCGAGCGCACGGGTTCGAACCTGCTGGTCGAGATGCTGTCGTCGCACACGCGCGTGCAGGCCTATGGCGAGCTGTTCAACACCGAACAGATCGAGCAGGGCAAGCTCGACTTCGATCTGCCTGCCGGACTCGACCGGGACGAGATCCTGTCCCTGCGGCTGCGGTCCCCGGCCACGTGCCACGAACGACTGCACGAGGCGGCTGCGGCCCACGGCGTCGCGGCCTGCGGGTTCAAGTTGCTCTATTACCACGGCCTCGCCGAGAACCGGATCGTCGAACACCTGCGGGCGCTGCCCGACCTGCGCATCGTGCACCTCGTGCGCGAGGACGCGGTGGCGCGCTGGATCTCGCAGGTGCGTGCCGTGCGCTCCGGCAGCTGGTGGTCGACCCAAGCCGGCGGGCAGAAGCCGCGCGCGGAGGCGATCGAACTGGATGCGGCCGAGACCCTGCTCGGCCTCGAGTTCAACCAGCAGATGGTCGAACGCTTCCGCGCGACGTTCCGCAGCACGGCCGTCCTCGAGCTCAGCTACGAGAAGATAACGGCAGACTTCGATGCCGCCGTGCAACGGGTGCAACGCTTCCTCGGACTGCCGCCGGAGCGACTGGTCGCCCTGTCGCAGAAGACGGGCGAACGGGACCCGCGCCGCAGCCTGTCCAACTGGCCGGCGCTGGTCGACGCGTTCGCGGACACCCGATGGCGCGGCCTGTTCCAGGAGATCCCGCAGCCGAACGGCCCCTGACGCCGCCGGCCCTGACGCCGCAGCGCTGTTCCGGACCAACGCGGCTTTGCACTGAGGGCGCCGTCGCGGGATCATCCGCGGCCGCCCAAGACGATCGGATCGCCGGGGCGCCCTCGCCACGCCGATAGCCCCGGACCGACCGCCTCGCCTCCCACCCGCATGGACAAGCAGCAAGCGCCCTCGAGTCCCGCGGTCGATCTCGGCGAACTGCGCCCCGTGGACCGCATCGCCCTGGACATGGCCCGTCGGGGTGCGGGTGCCGAGCCGGCGGCGGACGGATCCTGGACCGCGTGCTCGCTGCCGACCCGCGGGATCGCGATCGCGGCCGACGGCTCCCTGCGCGGCTGCGCGTTCGCGACCGAGCCCCTGGCCACGGACGAAGACCCGATCGCGGCTTGGCGTGGCCCGCGCTTCGCGGCGCTGCGGGCGAGCCTGGCCGCTGGCCAGCTGCCGACGGGCCACTGCGCGGGTTGCCTGCGCTGGCTGCAAGCGGATCTGGCTGCAGCCAGCCCATGCGTGCGCGCCGGCACGGCATCGGCCGCACCCCAGGAGCGGCCGGCCCTGACCATCGAACTGCCGCCCGAGGGTCGCGAATGGCCGGCGCCGCGCACCGCGCAGGTGCTCGCCGTCGTCGCGCAAGCGGCTTCCGTCGAGGTCGTCGCCGACGACCCGACGACCCACCCACTGCTGGAGCCGCTGCTGGCTGCGGCGCGCGCGGCCACCCCGCCGGTCGCCGTGACCGTGCGCGGCCGCCGGTTCACCGCGACCAAGGCGAACGCGGCGTTGCGCGGCGTCCGCAGCCTGCACCTCGACGCCGACGGTCCGAAGGGGATCGCCCGACTCGCCAGCCTCGCCGCGTCCATCGAGGCGACCGCCGAGGCCACGTTCGTGCCGACCCCCACGAACTGGCACCTGCTCGAGGACACGGTGCGCAGCGCCGCCGACCACGGCGTCGCGATCGACCTCGACCTGCAAGGAGGCGGCAACACGGTGCCCATGGCCGCCCTGGAGGTCGCGGACCTGCGCCTCGCGCGCGACGTGACCAACAGCCTCTGGCCGCGCCTCGGCGGCGAAGCGCCGCCGCGCACCCTGCGCCGGAACGCGTTCGACCGGCTCTGCAGCCAGCTCCGCGTGCTGCTGCAGCAGCGGACCGAAGCCGCCGTCGCCGGCGTGACGCTCGCCGCGTCACCCGCGGCGCTGGTCCTGCCCGCCCTCGATCATCCCTGGTTCGCGGATGCGGGCCGTCGCGACGGCTGGATCACCACGCTGCTAGGGCAAGGCCACCTGCAGGTCGTGCGCGATTGGCTGCTCGAGCAGCTGGCCGGCGACGCTGCCACGACGTTGCTGAAGAAGCACCCGTGGCTGCGCGCGATGGCCCAGCGCTTCGCTTGGGAACAGCGCAACGAACGCGTGCTGCAACTGCTGCGCGACCTCTACAGCCAGCCGAAGAAGCGCAGCCAGCTCGTGCACGAGGATGCCGCGTTCGCCAGCGCCGTCGACCTGGTGCCGTTCGGTGGCCCGTGGGCCGAGCGGCTCGGCATCGCGCAGGAGCGCGCCCGCAAGCGGCCGTTCGCGATCGGCAAGCGCGTCGAGCCGGGTGCCGCGGCCCCGATCGTCACCGTGCTGATCCCGTCGTACCGACACGGGCTCTACGTCGAGGAGACTCTCCAGAGCGTGCTCGGCCAACGGAAGGTCGCGTTCCGCGTGCTCGTCGTCGACGACGTCTCGCCAGACGACACCGTCGCCCGGGCGCGCGCGATCCACGACCCGCGGCTCGAGGTCCGGGTGAACCCCACCAACCTCGGCCTCGGCAACAGCGTGCTCCAGGCGCTGGCGACGATCGACACGCCGTACGTCGCCCTGCTGAACTCGGACGACCTGTTCCATCCGGATCGGCTCGCGCGCTGCTGCGAGGTGCTGACGAAGAACCCGGCGACGCAGCTGGTGACGACGGGCATGCACCTGATCGACGCCCAGGGCGGCGAGCTGCGCCCCGACGTGGTCAGCCTCGTGCTCGACGGGCAGAAGGTGTTCGACTGGGTGCGCTGGTACGAACGCGCCGTGCCGCAGCAGGACCTCGCCGGCGACGATCTGTTCCTGGCGTTGCTCGAACGCAACTTCCTGGCGACCAGCAGCAACCTCGTCTGCCGCACCGAGTGGCTGCGGGCGCATGCCGGCCACCTGCAGAGCCTCAAGTACTGCCTCGACTGGCAGCTGTTCCTCGAGGCCGCGCTCGACGGCACCCTGCACCACCTGCGCGAACCGCTCGTCGCCTACCGCCTTCACGCCACCAACACGGTGTGGTTCCGCGAGGGCCGGCGCTGGTCGTACTACCTCGAGGTCAATCGCGTCGCGGCGACGGCAATGCGGCGCTTCGTCGAACGCCACGCCGGCGCCGACGAAGCGCAGGTGGCGACGGTGCTCGACGCGATCGCCACGCACGTCGCGACCAATCGCGAGACCGACGGCCTGGCCCTGTTCGTCAACACGGTGTTCGACTCCGTGTCGCTCGAGCAGCTGACCAACACGTCGCCGCGCGTGCGGGATCTGGTGGAGCGGCTCAACCAGGCCGCCGAAACCGCGCGACGAGCTCTCGACGCCGCCGCGGAACACGCGCGGCAAGGTGGCGACCAGGGACTGTCGCACCGCCTGCTGCTCGGCGATCTCGCGCGCGAACGCGCCGACCGCGAACGCAACGACCGCCGCTGGCTGCAGGAGTACGTCGTGTCGCTCGAGGGCCGCCTGAGCGACTGCTGGGACGGCCGCAAGACGCTCGAGGCCGAGAAGCAAGAACTGCTGAGCCGTTTGCAGACGGTGCACGACGAGCACGCGCGCACCCACGCCGCCTTGCAGGCCAGCGTCGCCGAACGCAACGCGGCCGCCGAACGCGCCGATCGGCGCGAGGCCGACCTGCAGGCCGAACTCCAGGTCGCGCGGGTCGCCGCAGCCGCGGCCGAAGCACGCGGAGAACGGCTCGCCGCCGACATCGAGTCCTTGCGCAGCGCGCTGCGCTCGGTCGAGACGCTGCAGATGCTGATCGACGCCGAGCTCGTCGCCGTCCGCGGCGAACTGGCGGTGACCCGCGGCGATCTGGCGGCGACCCGCGGCGAACTGGCGGCGACCCGCGGTGATCTGGCGGCGACCCGCGGCGAACTGGCGGCGGTGCGCGCCGAACGCGACGCCACGCGGGCCGAGATGGAGTCCGCGCAGCAGACGAGTCGCTCGCTCTCGCGCGATCTCGAACGTCATGCCGCGGACCTCACCGCCGCCCGCAGCGCCCATGCGGCCAGTCAGAGCGAGCGCGACAGCCTGCAGAAGCACGCCGACGAACTGTCGGTGTCACTGGCGGCCGAACGCCGCTCGCACGAGGCGACGCGGACCGACGAGCAGCGCCTGCGCGCCGAGCAGCAGGCGCGCGACGCCGCCGAACTGGAGCGCCACCGCCGGGCTGCCGATGAAGCGTTGGCCAAGGCGTACGGAGAACTCGAAACACTGCGCCGGTCGCGTGAGTATCGCGCCGGCAACTTCCTCTGGAACAAGATGCCTCTCGGATACCTGTCGCGCCGTGGCAAGAAGTGGTACCGCCGCCTGGTGGATGCCAAAGACCGCGCCTTGATGCTGTTCAAGCGCCGCAACCGTGCCCAGGGCACGGCCGTCGTCACCGCCTGCTGGCAGTGGCCCATCTACAGCCACACGTTCGTCTACCAGGAGATGATCGGCCTCACCCACATGGGGCTCGACGTACGCCTGTTCCACTGGGAGCTCGGTGAGACCGCGCAGCTGCACAAGGCGTTCGGCTACCTCGCCGACCACCGCACGCAACTGCAGCCGGTGTGGGAGAACCACCTGCGCGACAAGGCGCACTTCGACAAGACGAAGCCCGGGCGCCTGCGTTCCTTCCTCGAACGGGTGTCCGCCGCCACCGGCAAGAGCGTCGAGGACCTCGAGAAGGAGCCGATGGTGCTGCAGGGCTGCACGTTCGCGCGCATGGCCGAGCTCGCCGGCGCCGACTACCTGCACAGCTACTTCTTCTACGACCAGTCGTTCATGTGCATGCAGGCGGCGTGGCTGCTCGAGCTGCCGCGCGGCGTGTCGTGCTACGCCGACCACATGCTGCAGGACTTCCCGTTCAAGCTGGTGCCGCTGCAGGTCGAGCTCAGCGACGTGATCGTCGCCACCAGCGCGCGCATCAAGCGCGAGCTGTCGCAGATGACCGGCGGTCGTTTCGACGACAAGATCCTGGTCAAGCCGAACGGCGTCGACGGCGCGCGCTTCCCGCCGGTCGTGCGCCAGGACCGCAAGCCGACCGATCCGTTCGAGGTCGTGTCGATCTCGCGCATCGAGCCGAAGAAGGGCCTGACGCACCTGGTCGAGGCGGTGGCGATGCTGAAGCAGCGCGGCCGCAAGGTGAAGGCGCACATCGTCGGCAGCAAGGACCCGCACAGCAAAGGCAGCCTCGAGTACGCGGCCGAGTTCGAAGCGCTGATCGAGAAGCTCGGCGTGAAGGACGAGGTCATCCTGCACGGCATGAAGAAGCAGGAGGAGCTGCCGCCGATCCTGCAGCGCTGTCGCGCGTTCGTGGCGCCCTACGTCGAGATGGGCTCGGGCGACAAGGACGGCATCCCGACGGCGATGCTCGAAGGACTGGCGTCGGGCCTGCCGGTCGTCACCACCGACTCGGGGTCGATCCTCGAAGTGGTGACCACCGAAGTCGAGGGCATCGTGGTGCCGCAGCGCGACAGCAAGGCGTTCGCCGCGGCGCTGGAACGGCTGATCGCCGACCCGGCGCTCGAGCGGCGCATG
>JBILEY010000609.1:0-2883 GCA_044351865.1 Planctomycetota bacterium
CACCATCGGCGAGTCGGTCGTGCAGCGCACCGGCCTGATCGTCGTCGACCAGGGCAACGGCACCGTCGAGCGCCACATGGTGGCGACCAACGTGTTCCGCTACCCGGATGGCTCGGCGCGCGGCATCCGCCTCGGCGAAGCGCTCGCCCTGCTCGGCATCCCGCACACCACCGAGCTCGACGCCACCGGCACGCGGGCCGTGCTGACGCGGGTCGGGGCGACGGCGACGTGGGTCGACGAAGCGGCGCCGGCGAAGCGCGGCTTCTGGATCGTCGGCGGCACCAGCCGCGCGTTCGACAGCGCGATCACGCAGGACTTCGACGACCTGGTGCTCGGCAACGGCGAACGCATCACGCTCGCGTTCGTGCAGGACCGCGACGGCGACTTCGTCTTCGACGGCGAGGAGTACCTGCTCGGCACCGACCCGCTGGCGAACGACAGCGACGACGACGGCGTCGCCGACTACGACGAAGCCAAGGTCGGCTGGGCGGTCGCGCCACAGAGCATCGCGGCCTACGCCGTGCACCCGGACCCGCGCTTCGCCGACTTCGACCGCGACTACCTGGTCGACGGCGCCGAACGTTCGCTCGGCACCGACCCGTACCGCAAGGACACCGACCGCGATGGCTACGAGGACGCGTTCGATCCGTCGCCGCTGGTGCCGCCGTGCATCGACGCCAACCAGCTGGTGATGTCGGCGTGGTGGGACGGCAGCGTCACCGGCACGCTCGCGCTCGACCACTGGAGCGCCAACGGCCTGCTGAACCACGGCCAGATGTTCGCGCAGAACGTCGCCGGCAGCATCGTCACGACGCTCGGCACCGACACGGTGTTCCTGTTCAACCACGACGGCGATCGCATCGTCGTCGCCGATCCGCCGACCGGCCAGACGAGCCGCGGCCTCGCCACCGCGCACGAGTTCACGGTCGCCGCCCGCGTGCGCTGGGCCGGCGCGCCGCCGGGCACGGCGCCGGGCACGCGCGGCGTGATCCTGACCAAGGGGCCGCGCCACGATGCGACCTACGCACTGATGGTCGACGACACCGGCCACCTCCACGTGTCGATCTTCCGCCACGTCTTCCAGAAGCGCTGGGGCTGGCTGTTCGGCTGGGTCGACGGCCTCGCCGCCGACAACTCGTGGGACGAGGTCACCGAGCTGGTCACGACGAGCGTGCTGGCACCCAACACCTGGGCGAACGTGGTCGCCACGGTCAATCGCGACCGCATGGTGGTCTACGTCGACGGCGTGGCCGCAGCCGAACGTGTGCTCGACTACTACGTCGACACCGGCAGCATCCTGACCCACCACACGACGGACTACCTGATCGGCAACGACGATCCGCTGCGCCTGGGCGCCGACCAGGCCGAAGCCGGCTTCGCGACGGACGGCCGCTTCTTCGGGCACCTCGACGACGTGCAGTACTTCCTGCGCGCGCTGACCACGAGCGAAGTGCAGCAGCTGCACCAGCTCGGCGCCTGCCCGAACTGAGCGCGCTGCCGAGCGCCGCCTGCGGGCGCCCGGCGGCTGGTGCCGCTACTTGATCAGCGAGGTCACTGCACCGGGATCACCAGCGTGTCGATGCTCGGCACCGCGCCGGTCACCACGTCCGCGATCAGCGTGATCGAGTACTGCAGGAACGGCTTGCCGTCGGCGATGTCGACGTTCGGGGAGAACGGCGTGGCGTTCGAGCCCGCCGCGTCGTCGGCGCCGCGATACGTGATGACGATCGAGCTCGACCCGGGCGTGCTCGCGGCGACGATCGCCGGCAGGTAGTTCGGCGCCAGCGAGCTGCTCGCACGGAACGGCGACAGCGCCGTCGCTTCGACCCGCGCGAACTCGAACACCATGTCGTGGATGGCGTTGTCCTGCACACCGGTCGCGACCACGTCGGGGTCGATGCTGCCGAACGGCAGCGTCGGCCGCGCCACGCAGCGGGCGCCGGGCAGCGCATCGGACTGGATGGCCAGGTAGACCTGCGCACTGTTCTCGCCGACCAGCGACGTCGGCGACGGATCGGTGCGGACGTCCAGCAGCAGGCTGTCGACGCCGTTCCAGACGAAGTTCGCGCCGATGCCCCAGTCGAGGTAGCGGCCAACGCCCTGGCTGTCGAGGCCGAACACGACGGCGTTCGGGTCGATCGCGTAGGGGCCGTTGCGCACCAGCACCGGCGGCGAGCTCTCGTTCAGCGCGAACGTGCTGCCGAGCCCCGACAGCGGGAACTCCGGCAGCGCCGAGAAGCTGTCGATCAGGAAGTTGGGCACGATCTGGCTGTGCGACACCCGGATCGCCACGCGCGCGAAGGTGTCGGCGACGACCAGCTGGCCGTCGAACACGCGCCAGTAGGCCCTGGTCAGCACTTCGGGCGCGCCATCGCCGCCGAGGTCGGCGGCGCGATACAGCATCTGCGCGCGGCACCCGCGGAGGTCCAGCGGCGACGTGATGCCAACCGGCAGCTGCAGCGCGAACCCCGGCACCGAACCCGGCGTCGGCGCCTCGAGCGGCTCACTGTTCTCGACCGGCTGCACGCGCCGCCGCGAGAACGTGCCGCGCAACCGCCCGACGCTCGCCAGGTCGTAGGTGCCGACGAACCCCGCCGCCGCCGGGTTGTCGAAGCGTTCGATCAGCGCGGTCGAACCGGCGAACAGAGCCGTGCTCTCACCGTTCGACGTGTTGAAGAGGCCATTCGGCGCGGTCGCCGACGGGAACAGAGCCTGCGAGTAGGCGATCAGACCCGACAGCACCGGCAGCCCCGGGATCGTCAGGTTCAGCGCGTAGCTGCCGGTCGCATCCAGCGCCCCCGCATCGAGCGCGAACAGGGACGGCGACAGGCCGAGTTCGAGCGTCTCGCCGAGCACTTCACGCGGCCCGGGCGCGAAGTCCGT
>JBILEY010000162.1:0-10623 GCA_044351865.1 Planctomycetota bacterium
CGGATGAAGTGCACGTCGTGGGAGATGAACACCAGCGTGCCCTCGAACTGCTTCAACGCGTCGACCAGCGCGTCGATGCTGCCCATGTCGAGGTGCGTCGTCGGCTCGTCCATCAGCAGCAGGTTCGGCGGCGACAGCAGCAGCTTCACCAGCGCCAGGCGGCTCTTCTCGCCACCGCTCAGCACCTCGACCTTCTTGAACACCGAGTCGCCGGAGAACAAGAACGAGCCGAGCAGCGTGCGCACCTGCTGCTCGGTGACCTTGGCCTCGGTGTCGAGCGCTTCGGCCAGCACCGTGCGCGCCGGCTTCAGCATGTCGACGCGGTACTGCGAGTAGTAGCCGACCGAGACGTTGTGCCCGAGGCCGCGTTCGCCGCGCTGCGCCTGCAGCTTGTCGGCGAGCAGCTTCAGCAGCGTCGACTTGCCGGCCCCATTCGGGCCGACCAGCACGATGCGTTCGCCGCGTTCGACCTCGAGGTCGACGCCGCGATAGACCGACGTGTTGCCGTAGGCGAAGTGCACGCCGGCGAGCCAGATCACGCGCTGGCCGCTGCGGATCGGCTGCGGGAAGCGGAAGCCGACCTTCTTGTCGTCGCCGACGGGCGCCTCGATGCGCTCGATGCGTTCGATCTGCTTCAGCTTGCTCTGCGCCTGCGACGCCTTGCTCGCCTTCGCCTTGAAGCGGTCGACGAACGACTGCAGGTGCGCGATCTCCTTCTGCTGCGTCTTGAACGCAGCCAGCTGCTGCGCGTCGGCGGCGTCGCGCTGCGTCAAGTAGCGGTCGTAGTTGCCGGTGAAGCGCACCAGCTTCTTGTTGCGGATCTCGACGATCGCGGTGACCAGCTCGTTGAGGAACTCGCGGTCGTGCGAGATCACCAGGATCGCACCCGGATAGCCCTGCAGGTACTGCTGGAACCACAGCAGCGACTCGAGGTCGAGGTGGTTCGTCGGCTCGTCGAGCATCAGCAGATCCGGCTCCTGCACCAGGAGCCGCGCCAGGTGCGCGCGCATCACCCAGCCACCGCTGAGCTCCTTCGCCGGCCGGTCGAAGTGCTCGGGCTTGAAGCCGAGGCCGGCGAGCAGCTGCTTCGCCTTCGCTTCGACCATGTAGCCGTTCTGCTCGTGGAAGCGCTCGTGCACGTCGTCGTGCAGTTCCTCCGGATGCGCGGCTTCGGTCGGATGGCCCGCGTCCCACGCCTTCACCTTGCGCATCAGTGCCACGAAGTCGGGCGAGATCTTGCAGGCGATCTCGACCACCGTCTCGTCGCCGACCGGCGCGCTCTCCTGCGGCAGGAAGCCGATCGTCGCATCGCGGTCGCGCACGATGCGCCCTTCGTCGGCCGGCTCCTCGCCGAGGATCAGCCCGAACAGCGTCGACTTGCCGGCCCCGTTCGGCCCGACGAGGCCGATGCGATCGCCGGTGTTGACCTGGAGCGCGGCGTCGGCGAACAGGACGCGGTCGCCGTAGGACTTGGAAACGCCGTGCAGGGTCAACATGAAGGGCGAAGAGTATGCAGATCGGGGCGGCGCGCGGCCACGGCGCCGACCGCCGATCAGCTCCGGCGCAGCGCCGCGACCAGTTCGTCGAGCGGGCGCTCGGGCCCGAGCGGCTCGCGGAAGTTCTCGAGCCAGAACACGCCCTGCTGCAGGTCGACGACGAACCAGGTCGCGGCACCGGGCCCGCGCACGAGGCGCAGCCAGCGCTCGGCCGGCCAGCACAGGTCGCCGGTCGTGCGCGAATCGAACGCGGCGGCCGCATGGGCGTCGTGCAGCACGAAGTGGCAGTAGGAGCGACGCCGGCCCGAGGCGTCCTGTTCGTACGCGGGAGCCCAGGCGAACTCGAACCGCCAGCGGCCGTCCGACGTCACGGCGGGCGGTGGCAGCACTTCGCCCGCCGGGGACTTGGGAGAGGACGCGGTCGCCGGCATCGGCGCCGTCACCACCACGTCCCCGGGCCCACGTTCGGCCTCGTCGTGGGTCGGCGCAGCCAGGCACCCCGGCTCGGGCACCCGCACGACCGGTGCTGGCGGCACAACAGGTGCTGGCGGCACGACCGGCCACGCCGCGATGGCGGACGAACTGCCGTAGCGCTGCTGCAGGACGGCGACCGGCAGTCCCCGCAGTTCCCCCGGGCAGCGCCAGCAACCGGCCGCGAGGTCGACGGTGACCCGGAAGCGCGCCTTGTTCGCCAGGGTGACGACGTCGAACTGGAGCTGCAAGCCATCGGCCGCGAACTCCGGCGCGGCGAGGGCCCACGCACCGTCGGTGACGTCGAGCACCGGCAGCGACAGCGCTTCGTGCCACAGCTGCACGTCGCCGACGCCCATGCGCCCCGGCGACGAAGCCGGCAGGCACCGCCATGTCCACGGTCCCGAGCACAGCGGTGGATCGACGTTCGTCATGGCGGGGCCGCGGGCCGGTGCCGGCCCGCAGGCAGACACTGTCCGACCGCGCTCGCGATGGCACAAGCCACCAACAGCGACGGGCCGCCGGCGGCAGTGGCGGCGGCCCGGGCACCGCGGCTCATCGCGCAGCGACCTCCGACACGGCGGTCACTGCCGCAGCGTGGTGCGCACCTTCGAGGTCGGCAGCGGCAATCTGCAGCGTCGCGGTGCGATGCGGTGCGGTGCGGTGGCGAGTTGGTCGGCGTAGAAGGTCATGCGATCGATCGACACATCCACGAACCGCCGCGCCGGCAGCCTCGCGGGGACCACGCGGCGGCGGGTCGCCCCGCCGCGTTTCTCGCGTGACGCTGCGAGGCGCCGCAGGAACCGCCCGCGGTCAGACTGCCGAGACTCCGCAAGTGGAGCGCCGTATCGCGACTGGTTGTGCCAGCTTTGTTTGGTTGGATGATCGACGACGAGCGGTCGTCGTCATCGGCCCGGCGGTTCGTGCGTATGTGGTGAGGCAAGGGGGCAAGGCCCGCGATTCCGGATTCCTTCGCCATGCGAAACCGGCTCAGATCGCAGCCGCCTCCATGCGTAGTCGCCGCCGGCCGACCACCCGGCGATCCCCGGAATCCGCCGCGAACGGCCCCTTGTCCCTTCCGACCATGAAGACGCAGTCCCTCCCCACTCCCCTCGTGCCGATGCCGTGGCACCAGACGGCGCGCCTCGCCCTCGCCACGCACCGCATCCTGGTGCTGATCGGCGACCCGGGCAGCGGCAAGACCGAATTCGTGCAGCAGCACTGCCGCGCCACCACCGGCGAACCGGCGGAGGAGCTGCAGGGCGGCCCGAAGGTCGACGACCTGTCGTTCTTCGGCCGCTACACCCTCGCTGGCGACACCACGCCGTTCGTCGACGGGCCGCTGTGGCGTGCGCTGCGGCGCGGTTCGTGGTTCGTGCTCAACGACGCCGGCCAGGTGCCGTTCGCGCAGCTGTCGGCGCTGTTGCCGCTGCGCCACGCCGGCGAGCTGACCAATCCCGTCTCGCAGGAACGGCTGCCGGTGCCGGCGAGCTTCCGCCTCGTGCTGACGGGCAACCGCGAGAACCACTCGTGCAAGAGCAACCTCACGGCGATGCAGTCGCTGCTCGACGGCAGCCTGCTGGTCGACGTGCCGGAGCCGATCGACGACGTCGTTCGCGCAGTGCTGCGCGCCCACCAGCCGGATCTCGCGGACGAGCTGGTGACGCGTCTGTTGGCCATCCGGCGTCGGTTCCAGGAACTCAACGGCGAGGACGAGAAGCGCCGGATCCACATCGGCATCCGCGCCCTGCTGCAGCTCGGCACGCTGCTGACCGCCGGCATGAGCGAGAGCGACGCGATCGCGACCGCGGTGGTCGGCAAGTTCCTGCTCGACAAGGACCGCTACGACGCGGCGCGGCTCGCCGTGCAGTTCGGCTGAGCCATGGTCGTCTACGTCACCGATCCGGTCCGCCTCCTGCGGCCGTCGCTGCTGGCGCGTCTGGCCCGCTGGGTGCACGGCGCCGCCGTCGGCGTCGAGGTGCTCGCCGAGGCAACGCATCCGGTGCAGGTCGTCTGCGCATCGAAGACCCTGGTCGTGCATCCCGACCGCACGTCGATCCTCGGACTGCTGCAGGCCGCGGCGCTGCTGGGCCGGGCTCGCCAGGTCCGGGCGAGCGGCGAACCGACGGCACAGACCGTGCGCATGTGGCTGCCGGCCGCGCGCAAGGTCGTGCTGCAGCGACTGCCCGCGCTGGACCGCCTGCCGGTGCGGGTCTGGCGCGCGCTCGCCGAGGATTCGGCCTTGCCACAGGTGCGCTGGGACAGCGCCCACACGGAGCCGCCGCAGCTGCGCGCGCCCTCGCCGCGGAAGCGCGCCGAGCCCGGCGCCGCACCGCCGCTCGACATGTTCCTGCCCGACTGCTCGCTCGACGGCAGCGAGGACGCGTTCGCCGACCTGCTGGCCGCGATCGCGGCGGGCCGTCAGCCGCTCGACCACCTGCCGGACCTGCCGGACGTGCCGTACGTCGCGATCACGTTGCGGCTCGGCAGCCGCTTCGAGGCCCGCGGCGGCTTCGTCGAGGCGATCGCCAACGAAGAACAACTGATCGCGGCGGCGAACAGCTACGCCCATTGCGTGCGCACCAGCGCCGAGGACGTGCTGCTCGAACCACCGCCGGACGGCAACGCCCCCTACGGCCGCGAACTCGACCACGCTCGCCTCGTCGACGCGCGCATCGCCCGGCGCCTCGGTCGCGACTTCCCGGTGTTCGGCGATCGGCCCGAGCCGGAGTGGACGTTCGATCCGGATCGCCACGTCGCGGTGCTGTTCAGCGACGTCTGCGACGAGGAGGCCACGCTCGAGGACATGGCCCCGTCGCTGCGCGTCAACGCGTCGATCGCCCACGCCTTCGAACAGCTCGGCATCCGCACCGAGTGGCACGCCTGCCGCGACCTGCTCGCGTCGGGTCCGAACGGCCGCCGCGTGCTGGTCCACGTCGACGGCCTGCTGAAGGGCGCCGACGATCCGTGGAGCCCGATCGTCTGGGAACGGCTGCGCCGACTGCACCGACTGCGCCTGCCACACTGGCTGCCAGCGGTCAGCTTCCCGCCACTGCACGTGCACCGCACGGTGCAACGGCTGCGCGTGCTGCAGCAGGACCACGCCGGCGAGACGGTGCGGCACGCGGCGGTGCTCAGCAGCCCCAACCTGACGCGTCTGCACGACGACGAGCGGTTCTTCCGCCGCTGCCTCGCGTCGATGGAACACGACCTCGAACGGCTCTACGCCGACGGCCCGGTCAAGCCGCTGTTCTGGCAGCCGAAGGTGTTCGGCCGCATCGCCGCGAAGGGCGGCCGGCTCTACCCTGGCCTCGTGCACAAGCGCTGATCGCGGAAAGCGGCGCCGCGCGGCGCTTGCGCCCGCCTCTCCCTTCTGCGAACCGCAGCGGCGATGCTGCGCCCACGTTCGACCAGCTCGACGTCATGATCACTTCCTTGCCCCCTCTGCACGCGCAGCTGTGCAAGCGCCTCTGCGCGTGGCTCGCCGCCAACGCGAGACGGCCACCGCACGCCCTGCCGGCGGACGTGGTCGCGGAATGCGCGGCCGCGATCGGGCTGCCGCTCGGGCCGGAGGTGACCCAGCTCGTCGACCAGCTGCAGCGCTGGATCACCCTGCGCGCCATCGCCAAGCCCGACGCCGACTGGCCGTCGCTGGTCGACGTCGTGCGCAGCGACCTGTTCCGCCGCATCCGCAGCGGTCTGCCGGTGCTCGACTACCCGCCGCCGCGCGCGCAGAACGAACTGTGGTACGACCTCGTGCTGCAGCAGGGCCCGCATCGCGCCGACGACGGCGTCGACACCGACCGCCAGAAGGTCGATCCGGAGTCGGGCGTCGTGCTGCGCCGGCAGTGGTATCGCGTCGTCGAAGTGCTCGGCGATCAGCGCTTCCTGCTGGCCGTCGACGACGCACGCTCGCCGCACCGCTTCGTGCTGTGGCGCAAAGACCATCCGGACTGGAAGCCGCACTGGCGGACGTTCCGCTTCGATATGCGGCGGCTGCTGCGCGACGGCAAGCTGACGGAGCCGATCCGCTGCATGATCGAGACGACAGCGCCGCGGTACTTGTGGTGGGTCCAGAATGCGGCGTTCGTGACGGAGACGACGCGGCTACAGACACCCGATACAGCATGAGGCAAGGATGAAGATCGCAGCCATCCCCATGACCATGGTGCTCGCCGTTCTGGCGGCATCGACCCAGGATCCAGCGGCGAACACCACCCCCGCCAACCCCCTCGAAGTCGCGCAGCGCCTGTCGCAGACGACGTTCGCGGGCTTCTCGTACGAGTACGACGGCAAAGCCGCAGACAAGAAGACGGACTGCACCCAGTTCCTGCTCGCAGTGGTCGAGGCCTCGCTCGGCAAGAAGATGTCGCGCACGGGCAAGGAGTCCCTGCTGATCCAAGGGGTGCAGAACCTCGACGACGCGATCAAGGACAGGGCCGAGTCGATTCGCGGCGTGCACACGGCGCTCATCCGCGACGAGAAGGTCGGCGAGAACGTTCCACTCGACAAGCTGCAGCCGGGCGACCTGGTCCAGTACTGGTATCGGGGGAAGAAGAAGGGCAAGGAGAAGCAGAAGGACCCCAAGACCGGCGAAGAGGTCGAGGTGGAGGTGCTGGTCGATTGCTGGCTCGGCCACGCCGGGATCGTCGAGAAGGTCGTCAGCCCGCTGAAGGGCGGCAAGATCGAGATCCAGCTGTTCGGCGCCCACAAGAGCAAGGGCACCATCGCGACGCTCGATCAGAAGCTGACGGTGGATGGAGTGGACAAGAGCCACACCACTCGCCTGTTTGCAGTTCGCATCACCGCGTCGAGCTTCAAGCCAGTCGTTCCAGAGCCAGCTCCAAAGAAGCCCAAGGCACCCGCCAAGTAGCGATCGTCCGCGCGGCGAACGCCCGCGATGGGAACGGTGGATCGCGGTGCCCGGCGTCCAATCCTGGATTCCGGGGGGACTTCGCTGTCGGTGGCACTCTGCAACGGACCCACTCGGCAGCCGAAATCGGCCCCACCTCGCGACCACCGCCGCTCACCAGGACGCTCGCGCGAGGTCACGTCGCCGATCGCACAGAGGGTTGGATGGCTGGTGCTCATGGTCGAGTCCGGCGCTGGTCTGGGGCTGATGGGACTCGTCGGGTCCCTGTTCGCGGGCTACGAGCTCGGCACCGCGAGCCGATTCCTCAGTTCGAAGCTCCGAAGCGTTGGGAACCGACGGTTGCGCGGACTGGGAAGCACAGCAGGATCGCGGTGCGACTCATGGAGATGGGTGTCGAATCAGTCCAGATCGCGAAGGGGGCAGCAGTCGGTCCGCCACCGCACGAAGGACGCGCTCATGCGACGTGCGGCGAACCGCTGCCGTGCGGGGCCGTGAACCAACCGCCACCAACGACCCGACGATCTCGCCCGCCCGCGGGAGTCGATCCAGCAGCCCAGCCTGCAAATGCCCGACGACAACGGCGCCCGCAGCCGCCAAAGTCGCCGCGGCGACCACCCGCGCCAGCGCGGTGCGCACCGTCCAGCCGGACATGCCGGCATCGTTGGCCGCCATCTCGCGCGGCAACCACACGTCTTCCTCACCGGCAACGCCGCGATCGATCGCCACCAGGGCCACCTCCGCGCCATGCACCCCGAGCACGAGCCAATACACCGGCTCCAGCAAGGCCTCGAAGCCCGGCACGTCGAGCACGTCGCCGACGGCCAGCGGACGCGATGCCTGCCGACCGTCCCGGGGCAACCCAGGCGTCGGCAGCCAGCGGTCGCGTCCACCGAAGTCCCTCATGCGCTGAGATCCTCCGGCCGCAGCGACCGCCCGACCGCCTGCAGGGCCTCGCGCAGCAGCGCGCGGTCGTCGAACGCCGCCGCGTGCTTCAGGCCCAGCGCCTCCAACTGCGGCAGCGGATCCACGATCGCGCCGGCCCGCAGCCAGCCGGCGACGATGCCGGCCAGCCGCTGCCGGCGCTCGCCGTAGAGGCGGCGGCCCGACAGTTCGCCGGCGGCGAGGTCCTGCTGCAGCAGGGCCGCGAGGATCCCCACGTGCCCGCCGTCGAGCGCCGCGTAGTCCCACGCATCGCTCGCCGCGCCCGTCTCCTGCCGTTCGCGCCCGCGCGCGACCACCTGCTGCCCCTCGTCGCCGTCGACGGCGAGCGCCAGCAGTTCGTTGTGCACCTGCGCCCGCAGCGCCGACGCCACGAACTGCTGCAGCTCGCGGCGCGAGAACTCGAGCCGCAGCCCGAACCGTTCGGCCTGCGACTGCACCGCCGCGAACAGGGCCGCGAGCCGCCGCGCCAGCGCCCGGTGGCAACGCAGCTGCCAGATGCCGGCGAACTCCGCCCGCGACGCCGCCGCGGCCAACGCTTCGGCCGAGCTCGGCAGGCCCTGCAGCAGCCGGGGCGCCGTCGCCGGCCCGAGCACGAAGCCGCTGGCGCCGACCAGCATGCCGGCGGGCAACGACCTGGCCGTCAGCAAGCGCACCGCCCGGTAGGCGCGCGCGCCGGTCGGATCCCGCTCTTCGTGCAGCCGCCACACGGCGTTCTGCACGGCGCGGTAGAGACCACGCACGGCGAGATCGATCCCGTGCAGCGCGACCTGGCGCTCGACGAACACGCGCAGCGCCAACGGCGCGCCGCCGTGGAACAGCACGTCGGCGGCGATGTCACTGGCCTCCACGTCGACCAGCCGGCGGCGACGCAGCAGGCCTGCCGCGTAGCGTTCGAGCCCGTCGAACAGGGCGACGACCGCTGCCTCGCCGGCGTCGGGCGCCAGCCAGGCCTGCACTGCCGACCGCAGTCGGCTCGTCGTCAGGCTGCCTTGAACAGGGCAACAACCAACCTCGGGAACCATGGAACTCCACCACCTCGGAGACGAGAGCGAACCGACACCTGCGAACGACCCGTCTGGGTCGCCCCGAGGAACCACTCCTCGGAGACCTGCACCGCTGCCTCAGGACGCGACGACTTGCTTCAAGTCGTGCGGACCTTTCCAAGCAGCGGGAGGATTCGGGTGTGCGAGTTCACGGCGGTGGAGCGAAGGGAATGCTGGATCGCGGAGCTGCAAGCGGAGTGCGGCGCGCGATTCCGGAGTTGGCCGCAGGATTCTGCCGACGCCCCGGGCCCGACGCCAGGGCTGATCCCTTGCGGAGCGGACCACCGCAAGTTGGTCCGGCGGAGTGACCTGCCAGACGCATCCGGTACGAAGCCTTCGTGAAAAAGCGTTGGCCCGTCCCGCGGCCTGTTCCGTAGAACGCCCCTCCCTCTGCGCCGCCCCGGCGCCTTCGGCCCCTCGAGTCAGCAGCCTTCCGAGTCAGCTCATGCGGATTCTCTGCTCGCCGTCCGTCCTCGCCGCGCCCGTGCTCGCACTCGGCCTGCTGGTCGCCCTGCTGGTCGCCCTGCCAACCGCCCTCGCGGCGCAGGAGCCCACGCCGGCCACGCCACCCGCGGCGGAAGCCACGCCGGCCCCCAGCAAGCCGCCCGCCGCCACCCCACCCGCCGAGACCCCGCCGGCCGAAGGCGAAGCGCCGCGCCGGCCGCGGCGTGCGCGCGTGCAGCCGATCGTCATCGAGGCCGGCATGGTGCACCCCGTGTCGGGCCCGGCGATCGAGAACGGCGTCGTCGTCGTGCGCGGCGAGAAGATCGTCGCCGTCGGCAAGAAGGGCGAAGTCGAAGTGCCGCCGAACGCGGTCGTGCGCAGCTTCCCGAACGGCCACGTCTATCCCGGCCTCGTCGACGCGGCGACCGACGCGTTCGCCCTCGACGACCTGCGCCAGGACGGCAGCCAGGACGGCGGCAGCCTGCTGGCCGACGACCTGCACAAGCGCGGCGACCGCAGCGACGAACTGGCGGCGGCCGGCGTGACCACGGCCTACGTGACCGTGCGCTCGCCGGCGTTCGTGCGCGGCCAGGGTGCCATCGTGCGGCCGACCAAGGACGGCTTCGAGCTGTGGACGGGCAAGGAGCACGCGGCGCTGCAGCTGCGCATGACCAACGGCCTCGGCCCGTCGCACGCGCTGCAGCGCCAGCAGCAGCTGGCCGGCGCCGACGGCCTGTTCGAAGGCCTCGACGAGTTCCGCAAGGCGAAGACCGACTTCGACGAGGCGCTGAAGAAGTACGAGAAGGAGTTCGCCGACTACCTGGCGTTCCACCAGAAGAAGAAGGACGGCGACAAGAAGCCGGAGGCCAAGCCGGAAGGTGCGCCGGCCGGTGAGAAGGCCGGCGACAAGCCGGCCGCCGAGAAGGCGTCGACGCCGCCCGCCGGCGACGGCCCGCAGCCGGGCGGCGAAGGCCGCCGCCGCCGCGGTGGACCGCCGCGCGAAGAGCCACCGAAGGCGCCGGGTGCCGCGGGCGAGTCTGCAAGCCAGGCCGAGCTCGAGCGCGCATTCGCCGACTTGCTGGCGATGGCGCTGGAGACGCAGGATCCGCCGAAGCCGGAGCCGCCGAAGCAGGAGCCCGGCAAGCCGGAAGCGAAGCCCGGCGAGCAGGGCCCGCAAGGCCAGGGCGGTGCCCCCGCCGAGAAGAAGGACGAAGGCCCGAAGCGCCCGACCTATCCCAAGGCGCCGCCGAAGGACCCGCAGAAGGACGCGCTGCTGGCCGTTCTCGACGGCGACCTGCCGCTGCGCGTCGAAGCGCACCGCGCCGACGAACTGCGCGCCGCGTTGCAGCTGCAG
>JBILEY010000610.1:0-2881 GCA_044351865.1 Planctomycetota bacterium
CCGCCAATCTGGCGGTGGCCGCCGGCCGCCTCGACGAAGCGCGCATACTGCTCGAACACGCGGCCGCGACCGAGCTCGAACTGGTGACGCTGGCGGCGGTGCACGAACAAGCGGGCCAGCTCGACGATGCCGAACGGGTGCTGCAGCATCTCGGCGAACGCCTGTCGCCGGCGAGCCAGCCGTTCGCCTGCGCCAGTGCGCACACCGTGCGCGGCCACGTCGCGCGGCGCCGCGGCGATCTCGCCAAGGCGCAGCGCGAGTTCGCTGCCGCCGCGTCGCTGCTGTTCGGCATCGGCCACGTGCGCCACGCCGCGTCGGCGCAGCAGAATCTCGGCGTCGTCGCCAAGGACCGCGGCGACCACGCCGAAGCGGTCGAACGCCTGCGCGAGGCGCGCACGCTGTTCCAGCACGTCGGCGACGTCGTCGGTGCCGCGCGCACCGCGGCCAGCATCGGCATCGCGGCGCTGGCGCGCGACGACGCGGCGGCGGCGCGACCGTGGCTCGTCGAGGCCGCCGCCGAGCTGGTGCGCCTCGGCGACGTCGGGCCGGCGCGGCTCGCGCGCGTCATGCTGGCGCGGGCCGACGCCGAGCTCGGCGACCACGCGGCTGCGCGTGCTGCGCTGCAGGAACTCGGCGCGCCCGAGTCGGATCGCATGCGGCAGGAAATGGAACAAGTGCTCCGCGTCGTCACGCGAGCCGCTACGGTCCCTGCCGCCACGGCCACGCCCGCCATGCCCGAACGCGTCCAGACCGGCCCGAGTCGCGAACTGTTCCGCACCTTCCTGGCGGTCAATCGCCAGCTGGCGCAGGAGACCGACCTCGACAAGGCGATGCGCCACCTGCTCGACGCGGCGGTGACGCTGAGCGGCGGGCGCCTCGGCTACCTGCTGGTGGCGCGCGACGACGGCATGCGGCGCGAGTTCCAGAGCGGCGACGCCGGGCCGGTCGGCCAGGCGTTCAGCCGTTCGCTGGCGCACCGCGCGATGCAGCTGCAGCGCACGCTGACCGGCGCCGACGGCCTCGCCGATCGCGACCTGCAGGACATGCCGTCGATCAAGAACCTGCAGATCCGCTCGGCGGTCTGCGCGCCGTTCCGCAGCGCTGGCGGCACCGTCGGCGCCATCTACGTCGAGCATCCGGGGCGCGCTGGCGCCTTCACCGACGACGACAAGGAAGCGCTCGAAGTGCTCGCCGACCAGGCCGCGATCGCCGTCGATCGCATGCTGCGCGAAGAGGCGCTGCAGAGCGAACTGCAGTCGAGCCAGCGCGAGCTGGCGGTGGCGCGGCGCGTGGTGCGGCGCGGCGGCACGCAGCTGCTCGGCGACAGCAAGCCGATGCGCGAGCTGCGTGCGCAGATCGACAAGCTGGCGCCGCTCGAGCTGCCGGTGCTGGTGCTCGGCGAGACGGGCACCGGCAAGGAACTGGTGGCGCGCGCGCTGCACGAGCGCAGTGCGCGCCACCGCGGCCCGTTCGTCGCCGAGAACTGTTCGGCGCTGCCCGCCGAGCTGATGGAGCGCGAGCTGTTCGGCCACGTGCAGGGCTCGTTCACCGGTGCCGACCGCGATCGCCCGGGCCTGCTCGAGCTGGCCAGCGGCGGCACGCTGTTCCTCGACGAAGTCGGCGACATGCCGCCAGCACTGCAGAGCAAGCTGCTGCGCGCGCTGCAGGAGCAGACGATCCGGCGCGTCGGCGGCAGCACCACGATCGCGCTCGACCTGCGCCTCGTCGCGGCGACGCACAAGGACCTGCGCGCGATGGTGCAGCGCGGCGAGTTCCGCGAGGACCTCTTCTTCCGCCTCGCGGCGGTGGAGTTGAAGTTGCCCGCGCTGCGCGAGCGCACCGGCGACGTCGAGCAGCTGGCCGAGCACTTCGTGCAGCAGTCGGCGCAGCAGCGCGGGCGCACGCTGCGGCTGTCGCCGACGTCGCGCGCGGCGCTGCAGCAGTATCCGTGGCCCGGCAACGTGCGCGAGCTCGAGCACGTGATCGCGCGCGCGACGTTGCTGTGCGAAGGCGACGAGATCGTCGACCTGGGCCTGCCCGCGCACGCGCCGGTGCGCCCGGACGTGGCGGCTGGAGCGAGCGTGGCGACCGACGGCGCCGAGTCGGTGCTGACGCTGAAAGAGGCCGAGCGCCGCGCGATCGTCGCCGCGATGCAGGCGGCCGGCGGCGACAAGACGCGCGCCGCCAAGTTGCTCGAGATCTCGCGCACGGCGCTCTACGAGAAGATGAAGCGCTTCGGCCTCGGCTAGTCCGTAGGCCCAGCGCGCGTCCACGATCCGGACGAGGCGAGCCTCGGCGTGTGCCGAATCCGGACGAAGCCGCTGCTTCGGCGCGTCGGCACGGGCGTTGCCTTGTGCGCGAACTGGTCGTTCGGACCGAGGCTTCGTTGCGGCGCCCACAGGCGACGGAACGGCGAGCCGCGGCTGCCGGCGGCCGCGTAGGGTGCCGCAGACCGCTGCGGCTGCTACCCTTTCGCCGGACCGAGCCCATGTTGCACCGCCTGCTTCCCGCCCTGTTGCTGCCGTTCTGCGCCGTCGCCCAGTCGATCACGTTCGCCGAAGGCACGCCGACCGATCTCACCATCGTCAGCGTCACCGAGGGCAACCCGAACGGCGGCGACACCGTCGTGCTGTCGCAGGTCGAACTGCTGCCGATCGAGATCACCGGCCGCACGCTGGCGCACGAGTCGGATCCGAGCCGCAGTCGCCTCGTCGACCGCAACGGCCTGCTGCGCGTCGAGCTGCCCGGTGGCGCGCGCCTGTTCCGCTACCGCCGCGCCGGCGGCCAGTTCTGGGGCTTCCTGCGCATCGCCGCGAACGGCGCAGCCCAGGTCGTCTACGAGCGCCCGGGCGTCGGGGCCCTGCTCGCGGATCCGTTCTTC
>JBILEY010000163.1:0-10611 GCA_044351865.1 Planctomycetota bacterium
CGATGTCCTCGCGCACGCCGGCGAGCAACGCTTCGACCGCGGCGAGGTCCGGCTCGGCGGTCTGCGTGCCGTAGCTCAGCGACGTCGGCGTCAGGAAGCGCAGGTCGCGGAAGCCGCGGCCGACGAGGTAGCGCACCCACTGCCGCACGTTGGCGACGCTGCGGTGACGGAAGATCGCGCCGGCGAAGTACGGCGTCTGGCAGAAGCGGCACGCGTAGATGCAGCCGCGCGTGATCTCGATCGGACCGAAGCGACCGTGGTCTGGCCCGAACGGCGGGAAGTCGTCGAGCACGATGCGCTCGGCGCGGCCGTTCTTCTGCAGCGTGCCGTCGGCGCGCAGCGACGCGATGCCGGGCAACGTGCGCGGGTCGGCGCCGTGTGCGAGCGCCAGCACGAGGTCGCGCACGAGGTGTTCGCCTTCGCCGACGGCGACGAGATCGAAACCCGACTGCAGCGTCGCCAGTGGTTCTGCGGTCGCGTGCACGCCGCCGACGACGTGCCGAACGCGAGCGAGCGCGGGCTCGTTCGCCAGCGCCGCGCGCACCGCGTGCAGCTCGGCCGTCATCTCCGCCGCGTCCGGCGAATAGAACGACCAGCCGACCAGCACCGGCGTCGTGGTGTTCGCAAGCGCCTCGCGCACGGCGGCGACGACCGCGGCGACACCGTTGGCGAAGACGATGGTCGCGGTGCGCGTGCGCGCGTCGTTCTCGAGCGCGCCGGTCAGCACGTGGAACGCGAACTTGCCGGTGCGGCGGTAGGCCCAGACGACGGTCGGCAGGTCCGGGTGCGCGGTGCGTTCGTCGTGCGGGGCGTTCATCGCGGTGGCGCAGCGTAGCTCGATTGCCGGACCTAAGAACTCGTCAACGACGCGGCGGCCGCGGCCGGCCGCATGGATAGCGATCGACGACCTCGGGTTCGCTCGGCGCGTTCGCCGCGTTCGCCGCGAGCAGCAGCCCGCCCTCGGTGAGCACGGCGTCGAGCGGCACGTCGTGGGCTTCGTTCGGGATCGCCGGCACCTGCTGGCTCGCGAACGCGACGCCGACGGCGAACGGCCGCCCCGCCGGCGGTTTGGCCGCCGCGGCCCGCTGTGCCAGGTAGCGGTCGTAGTAGCCCTTGCCCCAACCGAGGCGATGGCCGCGCGCGTCGAAGCCGAGCAGCGGCACCAGCACCAGCGTCGGCACGAGCGGCTCGGCGGTGGCGGCTGGCCCGAACGAACCGAAGCCTGCGGGCACGAGATCGGCTTCGCTGCCATCCCACGCGCGGAACTGCATCTGCTCGCCGTCGACCACGGGCAGGCACAAGCGCGCACCGGCGGCGGCGAGTGCCTGCGCGAGTGGCCGCGGGTCGGCTTCGCTGCGCAGCGGCCAGTAGGCGGCGACGACGGTCGCGGGAACGATGCGTTCGCGCAGCGCCGCAGCGCCGGCTTCGGCCAGGTGCCGCGACCACGCGGCGCGCGCAGCCTCGGGCAGTGCGTCGCGGCGGGTTCGCAAGCGCGCGCGCAGGGCGTTCTTGCCGTTCGGGTCGTCGTCGTTCGCAGCCATGCGATCCACAATCTACGGGCGCAGCGGCTGCCGATGCGAGGAGCTCCGCCACGCTGCTTGCATCCTGCGGCGCGCGCCGTCGAATGCGCCCCACCCACTTCTCGGAGGCTTCGTGTCGGAAGGAACTCGTCCTGGCGGTCTGACCGCGCTCGCCGTGCTGAACTTCATCGGCGGCGGCTTCGGTCTCCTTAGCGCGCTCGGCACGGCTGCCGCGCTCCTGGTGATCAACACCATGCGGGACGACCCAGAGGTGCAGAACGCGCGCCACGAGATGGCGAAGGCAGTGAAGGAGTTCGGGATGGGCCTGTTCTTCGCCCTGCTGGCAATGAGCCTGCTCACGTCCGTGCTCCAGATCGTCGCGGGCATCGGCTACATGAGTCAGAAGCGGGGCCTGGGCCGCGGCGTCGGGAACGCCTACGCATTGCTCGCCATCGCCGTCAACATCGCCACCCTCGTGTGGTTGGTCAACACGCCGCTGGGCGAGTTCAACCTGTTCACGCTGGTCATGCTGATCTACCCCGTCGTGACGCTGTTCCTGCTGAACGTGACGTTCAAGGAAGACTTCGTCCACTGATCGCGCCGCTTCGATCCGGTCTCCGCCGTCGCCCAATCGCCCCTCGCCCAACGACTCGATGAACTGCCGCCACGTCCTGCAGATCGCCGGTTACGCCGCCCGTACGTCGGTGCGCGGCGGCATCGGCCTCGTCTTCTTGCTGCTGTCGCTGACGTTCGGGCTGCTGGTCGCGCACTTCATGCTGCAGCCGGTCGAGATGATGGCGAAGAGCTCCATCGACCCGAGCAAGTACAAGACGGAGGAAGGTCGTCGCGATGCCGAGCTGCTCATGCTCGAGCAGATGACGCGCCGCGCGAAGCCGGTGGTGGCGTGGCTGCTGACGACGAAGAAGGCCGACGAGGAAGAGCCCAAGCCAGAGACGCGCCGGCGGCGCCCTGCTGGTGAGGACGAGATGGCGGCCGATGCCGATGCCGACAAGTGGGCGGACTACCTGCTCGAGGACAAGCCGGCGATCCTGTCGGCGATCTTCCTGATCCTGCTGCTCGGCTGGCCGTTCGTCGTCTCGTTCGGCGCCTTCGACCTCTACGCCGGTGACATCGCGTCGCGGCAGCTGCGCTACCAACTGCTGCGCGCCGACCGCAGCAGCATCTTCTTCGGCCGCCTGCTCGGCCTGTGCACGACGCTGGTGATCGTGCTGACGATGCTCGGGCTGACGGTCACGCTCTATCTCGGCTTCAAGCTCGGCGCCTATCCGTGGGGCGAGATGCTGCTGTGGGCGGCGCAGGGCACGCTGATGCTGGTCGTCGTGTCGCTGCCGTACGTGACGCTGTGCGGCTGGATCTCGGCCGCGGCCGGCGGCTCGTTCACGTCGCTGACGCTGAACTCGCTGGTGATCGGCGGCGTGCCGCTGGTCGCGTCGCTCGGCAGCCTGAGCTTCGACGCCGCGCGCTACCTGAACTGGCTCCTGCCGTGGGGCTTCCAGTCCCGCCTGCTGCACCACGATCCGCTGCAGATCGGCCTCGCCGTCTTCGGCTGCCTGCTGCAGACCGCCGTGTTCGTCTGGCTCGGCCACCGCACCTTCCTTCGTCGCGACCTGTGAACGCCATGACCGCCACCGCGAACGCTCCCGCCACCGCCGCCGAACCGGCCCTGCGCGTCGCCAACGTCAGCAAGCGCTTCGGCGCCAACAAGGCGCTCGACGACGTGTCGTTCGAAGTGCCGCAAGGCTCGATCTTCGGCCTGCTCGGCCCGAACGGCGCCGGCAAGACGACCCTGTTCTCGATCGCCGCCGGCTTCCTGTTCGCCGACTCCGGCTCGCTGCGCGTGCTCGGCACCGACATCGCGCACGTCTCGCAGCTGCAGGGCCGGCTGACGATCCTGCCGCAGGACGCGTCGTTCCAACGCAACGTGCCGATCCTCGAGCAGCTCGCGTTCTTCCGCCAGCTCGACGGCAAGGACCGCGCGACCGCCGAAGCCGAGGTTACCGCGACGCTCGAACTGGTCGGCCTCGCGCAGTACCGCAAGCGCGGCATCCACGCCCTGTCGCACGGCATGCTGAAGCGCA
The DNA here is from genome assembly GCA_044351865.1 of Planctomycetota bacterium. Taxonomy (GTDB): domain Bacteria; phylum Planctomycetota; class UBA1135; order UBA1135; family UBA2386; genus UBA2386. The sequence goes on from JBILEY010000163.1 coordinate 3,620, forward strand.
TGGGCATCGCGCAGGCGTTCCTCGGCAATCCCGAGGTCATCCTGCTCGACGAGCCGACGTCGGGTCTCGATCCGCAGAACGCGCGGCAGATCCGCGACCTCGTGCGCGACCTGCAGAAGCAGCGGCGCGTGACCACGCTGATCAGTTCGCACAATCTCGCCGAGATCCAGGAGCTCTGCGACCACGTGGCGATCCTCGACAAGGGCCAGCTGAAGATCAGCGGCCCGGTCGACACCATCCTGCGCCAGGCGCGCCAGCTCGAGATCGAGACCTCGCGCCCGCTCGCCGACGGCGAACGGCAACGGCTCGCGCAGCTGCCCGGCGTGCGCGCCGTCGAGGACCGCGGCCCGCAGCGCTATCGCCTGCAGCTCGACCTGCCGGACGGCATGGTCGCCGACGCGCTGGTCGCGGCGATGCTGCGTTCGCTGCTCGACGCCGGCGTGACGCCGCGCGCGCTGTCGCAGGGCAACAGCCTGGAAGAGTTCTTCCTGACGGTCACCGGCACCAGCCACCAGACGGGGAACTGAGCGGGCGGGCGCGACGGGCCTCGAAGCCTCGGCGCGACTGCGAAGGCAGCCGCCATCCATGCTCCTGGCGGCCGTTCGCGACTTCTTCTCGGCCTCAGGCGGAGCTAGGCACCTCGTGCACACTCAGCCGCCCGTGCCGCAGCCAGCCTTCGGTCAGCAACCACGTGCGCGCATCGGCAACCGGCCGCACGACCGCCTCGAGGCCGAGGACCGTGATGCGTTCGCGGAAGCCGGAGAACCACGGCGCCGAGGTGAACGTGTCGACGGCCTGGGCGACCTTCACTTCGCGGCCTTCGGTCGCGTGCTTCTTGGCGTTGCCGAAGAGGTAGCGCAGCGCGTTCCGCACTTCGCGCGGCGACTTCAGGATGTGGTCGTGGTAGCGATCGGCGAAGACGCGGCCGCGGCGTGACCAGAGCTTGTTCAGCGCCTTGGCCATGCGGATCAGCAGGCCTTGCAGGCCGCGTGAGAGGGCGGCGCGGGACTCGGCCTCGCAGAGCAGGTGGAGGTGGTCGCTCAGGACCGCGTAGTGGCAGAGGCGGAACGTGCCGGCGAGGTTGCGTTGGCAGCCGGCCGCGAACGCCGCGCGTAGCGCGACGTACTCGCGCTTGCTGCGCAAGCGCGGCAGGCCGCTGCGCAGCTTGATCGTCACGTGCACGGGGAAGCGCTTAGCCAGCGGAGCCCGTTCGCGATGATCGACGCCGGGCCGCCCCGAGATCTTCGGCTTGCGACCAGCGCCCTTTCGCGCGCCGCCGCGCCCGGAGCGGAACGGCAGCAGCGGGGTGGCACGTTCTCCAGTGGAGCGCTGGCCGCGAAAGGCCTTCGAGCCACCATCTTGGGCCGCTTCGGCCTTGGTCCGTCCCTCTGGAGATCGTCGCTTGGCAGCCATGGCTTTTGATTGCGCACATATATACCACGAGTTCCAGAGATGCAAGAACTGGAGCGACGTTCGGACACCCAAGGGCGCGGTTCCGCACTCGCGTGGCCACACGAGCGCAGCGTCCACCGACTGCCACTTGCGAGGAATCGCCCTGCACGATCGAGCATGCTGCGTTCGATCGGCTCGTATCCCCCCCAATGCTGCCTGCGACCGATCCGGACCGAAGCACTCCGGGATCGAGCAAGGTGGGATCACGACCAGCGGCGGCCATTGCCACGTGCTGCTGCGCGCAGAGCCCGAAAGAGGATCTCACGTAGGCTCTGAGGCCGAGAAGAAGTCAGGATGAGGCCTCTCAGAGTCGTGTTTGGCGGCGACCTACGCCGCCGCGCAGAGTCTTCGAGAAGACCCTCTCTCAGCCTCGTCAATCCGCCGCGATCTCCGCCACCGCGCCACCGTCGACGTGCCAGCGCCGCGTCAGGCGCACCGTGTCGAGCATGCGGCGGTCGTGCGTCACCAGCAGGATCGTGCCGTCGAACGCTTCGAGCGCCTGCTCCAGCTGTTCGATCGCTTCGAGATCCAGATGGTTGGTCGGCTCGTCGAGCACCAGCAGGTTGGTGCCGCGCGCCTGCAGCAGCGCCATCGCCGCGCGCGTGCGTTCGCCGGGCGACAGCGACGCCGCGGAACGCGCCAGCAGTGCCGTGTCGAGGCCGAACTTCGCCAGCAGCGTGCGCACGTCGGCGGTGGCCCACGACGGCAGGCAGCGGCCGAACACTTCGAGCACCGGCGCGTCGGCGACGAACGCGGTGCGCGCCTGTTCGATCTCGCCGACGACGACGCCCGCACCGAGCGACGCCGAGCCCGCCGTCGGCGACAGCCGGCCGAGCAGCAGCTGCAGCAGCGTGCTCTTGCCACCGCCGTTCGGGCCGGTGATCGCCACACGATCGCGCACCATCAGCTGCAGGTCGAGCGGGCCGAGCGTGAACGTGCCGCGCTGCACCATCGCCGCGCGCAGCGAGCCGACGAGGTCGCCGGGCCGCGAGGCGGCGGCGATCGTGAACTGCAGCTTCCACTCCTTGCGCGGCGCGTCGACGGCGTCGAGCCGTTCGATCATGCGCTCCGTCTGCCGCACCTTCGCCGCCTGTTGCTCGCTGGTCTCGGCGCGGTAGGCACGGCCGATCTTGTCGCGGTCCTTCGCCTTGCGCCGCGCGTTCTTGACGCCCTTCGCCATCCACGCGCGCTGCCGCCGCGCCCGCGACTCCAGCTCGGACTTGCGGCTGGCGAACGACTCGTAGGCTTCCTGCGCGTGGCGCCGCGCCGTTGAACGCTCCTCGAGGAACGCCGCGTAGCCGCCGCCGTAGGTGACGACGCGCTGCAGGCTGCGGTCGATCTCGACCACCTTGGTGACCGTGCGCGTCAGGAACTCACGGTCGTGGCTGACCAGCACCGTCGGCGCTTGCAGTTCCTGCACGAACTCCTCGAGCCGGTCGAGCCCGTCGATGTCGAGGTCGTTGGTCGGTTCGTCGAGCAGGTAGGCGTCGTAGCGCGACAGCAGCAGGGCGGCGAGGCCGGCGCGCGCCGCCTGGCCGCCGGAGAGGGTCGTCATCGGCGCCGTCAGGTCGACGGCGAGCCCGAGATCGGCGAGCACCGCGGCCGTGCGTTCGTCGAAGTCAGCGCCACCGAGGTGCAGCCAACGCTCGAGCGCCTGCGAGTAGCGATCGTCGGCGCCGGGCACGCTGTCGCCCATCGCCTGCGCCTCGGCCTGCATCGCCGCATCGGCAGCAGCGACGCCCGTGCGGCGCAGCAGGAACCCGTGCAGGCTCTCGCCGGGCAGCCGTTCGGGCTCCTGCGCCAGGAAGCCGAGGTTGCCGTCGGGTGGGGCCGTCGTCACCGTGCCGGCGTCGGGTGCGCGCACGCCGGCGAGGATCTTCAGCAGCGTCGACTTGCCGGAGCCGTTCGGGCCGACGAGCCCGACGACGTCGCCGGGCGCGACGACGAGATCCAGGCCGGTGAACAGTTCGCGGCTGCCGAAGCTGGCGGCGAGGCCGCGCGCGTGCAAGGTGACGGTCACCCGCGCAGTCTGGCACGGTGTCCAGGGGACCGCGAGCGCCTTGCGTCTCGCAGCCCCGGCGATCGACGCCTGGCCGCATCCTCGGCAGACGATCGCCCGAACTGGCACCGATGCGCTCCCGCTCCCTCCGTCTCTCGACCGCCGCGGTCGCCGCCCTGCTACTCGCCCTCGCCCTGCTGCCGTCGTGCAGCTCCACCTGGCCGCGCCGCAACCCGACCGGCGAGGTGTTCCCCACCGTCGCCGGCAAGTCGCTGGCCGGCGACGCGGTGGCGCTGCCGGCCGTCGGCGCCGGCGCCCCGCTGCTGCTGCTGGTCGGCTACGAACAGGAGGCGCAGTTCGACCTCGACCGCTGGCTGTTCGGGCTCGACCAGGCGGGCTGGCGCGTGCGCACGTTCGAAGTGCCGACGCTGCCGGGCCTGGTGCCGCGGCTGCTGGCCGGCACCATCGACGGCGGCATGCGGCGCGGCATCCCGGCCGAGGACTGGGCCAGCGTCGTCACCGTCTACGGCGACGGCGCGCGCATCGCCGAGTTCACCGGCAACGAGGACGGCCTGACCGGGCGCATCGTGCTGCTCGACCGCGCGGGCAAGGTCGTGTGGTTCCACGACCGCGGCTTCTCGGTGGCGCAGCTGAAGGCCCTGATGGCGGCTGCCGGCAGCCTGTAGCAACCCTCAGGCAAGGGCCGACGACAAGGGCTCGACCGCGCCGCCGCTCGGCACGACGCAACGGTGCCAACAAATCTACTTCTTGACTTCGTCTAAACTCGGATGATGATCTCTCCGAAACACATTCCATCGCTTCCCAGCGATTCAACCCACCGATCCGGAGGACCCGCCGTGTCTGCGACCAATCCCATTCCGACCAAGAACGCCTTCCGCCGGCTGCGCCGCTCGCTGCTGCTCGCCGTGGCCGTCACCGCAGCCTGCTCCACCGCGAGCCACAAGGACCACGCCGCGAGCCACGCGCAGAGCGGTGGCAAGTGCCCGGTGACCGGCATGTCGGCCACGGCCGACGCGACTGCTGACAGCAGCCAGCGCTACACGCCGACCGGCGTCATGACCAACGACGACTGGTGGCCGAACCAGCTCAACCTGCGCGTGCTGCACCAGAACCCGCCGGCCGGCAACCCGCTCGGCGAGACGTTCGACTACGCGGCCGAGTTCCAGAAGCTCGACCTCGACGCGCTGAAGAAGGACATCGCGACGATGCTGACGACGTCGCAGGACTGGTGGCCGGCGGACTACGGCAACTACGGCCCGCTGTTCATCCGTCTCGCGTGGCACAGCGCTGGCACCTACCGCATCGCCGACGGCCGCGGCGGCGCCGCCGACGGCACCATCCGCTTCGCCCCGCTGAACAGCTGGCCCGACAACGCCAACCTCGACAAGGCGCGGCGCCTGCTGTGGCCGATCAAGCAGAAGTACGGCAACTCGATCTCGTGGGCCGACCTGATGATCCTGACCGGCAACGTCGCGCTGGAGACGATGGGCTTCGACACGCTCGGCTTCGCCGGCGGGCGCGCGGACGTCTGGGAACCGCAGGCGGACGTGTTCTGGGGTCCGGAGAACGAGTGGCTGACCGCCAAGCGCCACAAGGCGGAGCGCCAGCTGGACAACCCGCTGGCGGCGACGCAGATGGGCCTGATCTACGTCAACCCCGAGGGCCCGGACGGCGTGCCCGACCCGATGGCGGCGGCGCGCGACATCCGCACGACGTTCGGCCGCATGGCGATGAACGACGAGGAGACCGTGGCGCTGATCGCCGGCGGCCACACGCTCGGCAAGGCACACGGCGCGACGGCGCCGAAGCCGCACGTCGGCCCGGAGCCGGAAGCGGCCCCGATCGAAGAGCAGGGCCTCGGCTGGAAGAACGCGCACGGCACCGGCAAGGGCGGTGACACCATCACCAGCGGCCTCGAAGGCGCCTGGACGTCGACGCCGGTGCAGTGGTCGCAGGGCTACTGGAAGAACCTGTTCCGCTACCAGTGGGAACTGGTGAAGGGCCCGGGCGGCGGCAACCAGTGGCAGCCGAAGGGCGACGCCAAGCGCGACGTGCCGGACGCGCACGACCCGAACAAGAAGCACCTGCCGATGATGTTCACCACGGACATCGCGCTGATCACCGACCCCGCCTACCGCAAGATCGCCGAGCGCTTCCACCAGCACCCCGAGGAGTTCGACGCTGCGTTCGCGCGCGCGTGGTTCAAGCTGACGCACCGCGACATGGGCCCGAAGGCGCGCCTGCTCGGCAAGGACGTGCCGCCAGCCCAACTGTGGCAGGACCCGGTGCCGGACGTCGACCACCCGCTGATCGACGCGCAGGACCAGGCGGCGCTGAAGGCGAAGGTGCTCGGCGCCGGCCTGTCGACGTCGCAGCTGGTGACCACGGCGTGGGCGTCGGCGTCGACGTTCCGCGGCTCCGACCTGCGCGGCGGCGCCAACGGCGCGCGCATCCGCCTGGCCCCGCAAAAGGACTGGGCGGTCAACCAGCCGGCCGACCTGCAGAAGGTGCTCGCCGTGCTGGAGCGCATCCAGGGTGAGTGGAACGCAGCCGCACCGGGCGGCAAGAAGGTGTCGCTGGCGGACCTGATCGTGCTGGCGGGCAACGCCGGTGTCGAAGCGGCGGCCAAGCGCGCCGGCCACGACATCGCGGTGCCGTTCCACCCCGGCCGCACCGACGCGACCGACGCGATGACCGATGCGGCGTCGTTCGCCGTGCTCGAGCCGAAGGTCGACGGCTTCCGCAACTTCGTCGGCACCAAGAGCGAGCGCCCGCTGCCGGAACTGCTGGTCGATCGCGCCCAGCTGCTCGGCCTGTCGGCGCCGGAGATGACGGTGCTGGTCGGCGGCCTGCGCGTGCTCGGCACCAACACCGGTGGCCAGAAGCACGGCGTGCTGACGGCGCGGCCGGAGGCGCTGAGCAACGACTTCTTCGTCAACCTGCTCGACATGGGCACGGCGTGGTCGAAGTCGGCGAGCGGCGACGTCTACGAGGGCAAGGACCGCAAGACCGGCGCTGCGAAGTGGACCGCGACCGCGGTCGACCTCGTGTTCGGCGCCAACTCGCAGCTGCGCGCGATCGCCGAGGTCTACGCGGCCGCCGGCGGTGAGCAGCGCTTCGTCCGCGACTTCGTCACCGCCTGGACGAAGGTCATGGACGCCGACCGCTTCGAGCTGCGCAGCAAGCGCAGCTGAGTCGGCGCCGGGGGCGTGCTCTGCGGCACGCCCCGATCGGGGGGCCCGCTCGAACGCCTTCACGTCCTCGCGACACTGCAGTCGCCGAGGGCCTGCGCCCCTGCCTGACGGACGCGATGTCGGTCGCGCACCGCCCGATCACGAACGACCGGCGGCCAAACCCCGATGGCAGCGCGGCGTCGGTCCCGTTCGCCGGCACGCACGAGGTCTGTGCAGCAGACCTTTGCCAACGAAAGCTCCGCGTCGCACACTGTCGCTCCTCAACGCCAACCCTGTAGGAGGCTCGCCCGATGTTCGCCCAGCGGATGCGTCAGAAGGAGTCGGAG
>JBILEY010000611.1:0-2875 GCA_044351865.1 Planctomycetota bacterium
TCCCCTACGTCGGCCTGATCTCGGAGAACAAGAAGGTCCTGACCGACATGCACAAGGACTACCCGATGTGGCTCGAAGCGGAGCAGAAGCGCCGCGAAGAGGCGCTGCGCAAGCGCAACACGGGTGGCCCGAAGGCGAACGACGGCGACTGGATGAGCATCTTCGACGCCGGCGACATGGCGACGAAGGACTCGACGACGAAGGACTCGACGACGAAGGACTCGACGACGAAGGACCCGGTGGCGAAGGAACCGGCGAAGAAGAAGGTGGAGCCTGCGAAGCCGGCAACGGCAACGCCGAGTGGTGGCGCCTTGAAGCCGAGTGCGCCGCCGAAGACGTCGGCCCAGCAGACGCCGCCGCCCGCAGCGCCGCCGACGGCGTGATGGCCGCGACCGGCGATCAGTTCGCCTTGGAGGCGTTCGTGCCGGGACTCGCGTCGTCGCGGTGATCGTCGGCCGCTGGTGGCAGCGGCACCGACATCGCTTCGTGCGTCAGGTCGCGCAGCGCGCGCCCGGGATCGGCGACGGCACGCGGCAGCGTCGTCACGTTGTCGACTTCGCGCTTGGCCTCCTCGATGGACTTGCGCACTTCGCGCAGCGACTCGTCGCGGTCCATCTGGTCCTTGAAGTCGTGGAAGGTTCGCTTCAGCTGCGCCACGACCTTGCCGAGCTTGCGGCCGGCCGACGGCAGATCGCGCCCGAAGAGCAACAGGCCGATGACGACCAGCAAGAAGATCTCCTGCCAGCCGAGCGATGGGAGGAACGCCAACACGGTGCGCAGCTTAGCCGCGCGATCGCGGTGGCCCAGCGGCGGTTGCAGTTCGTGGCGTGGCGCTGTCGAGCGGGCCGCACCACGGCCGAATCCGCACGGGCTGGCTGCCGTGGCCACAGCACCCCTGGAACCGCGGCGGCGGAGTCCATACCCTGCTCGCCCCCGTATGAGCGACAAGCCCATCTTCGCGCTGGAGCGACTGACCAAGGCCTACCAAGGCAAGAAGCCGGTCCTGCAGAACGTCAGCCTCGTGTTCCTCGAGAACGCCAAGATCGGCGTCATCGGCCAGAACGGCGCCGGCAAGTCGACGATGCTGCGCATCATGGCCGGTGTCGACAAGGAGTTCGACGGCGTGGCCCGCCTCGCCGAGGGCAAGACCGTCGGCTACGTGCCGCAGGAGCCGAAACTCGCCGAAGGCCTGACCGTGCGCGAGAACGTCGAGCTCGCGGTCGCCCCGGTCCGCGCCCTGCTGAAGAAGCACGAGGACCTGAGCATGAAGCTCGGCGAGGACCTGCCGCCGAAGGAGATGGACAAGGTCATGGCCGACCTCGAGCGGCTGCAGCACGAGATCGAGGCCAAGGACGCGTGGGAGCTCGACCGCCACGTCGAGACGGCGATGACCAAGCTGCACCTGCCGGCCGGCGACAAGAACGTGTCGGCGTGCAGCGGTGGCGAACGCCGCCGCGTCGCGCTGTGCCGCACGCTGCTCGAGCACCCGGACCTGTTGCTGCTCGACGAGCCGACCAACCACCTCGACGTCGAGACCGTTCGCTGGCTCGAGGAGACGCTGCGCGACTACAAGGGCACGGTCGTCTGCATCACGCACGATCGCTTCTTCCTCGACAACGTCGTCGGCTGGATGCTCGAAGTCTGGCACGGCCGCGCGATCCCGTACCAGGGCAACTACTCCGAGTACCTGATCCAGCGCGCCAAGCGCATGGAGGCGCAGGAGACGCAGGAGCAGAAGCGTGCGAAGTTCCTCGAGCGCGAACTCGAGTGGATCCGCATGAACCCGAAGGCGCGCACGACCAAGAACAAGGCGCGCCTGAAGAACTACGACAAGATGCTCGAGACCGAGGTCGAGGAGCGCGACGACACGGTCGAGCTGCACATCCCGGCCGGCAAGCGCCTCGGCGACACCGTGATCCGCTTCGAGAAGGTCTGCTTCTCGTACGACGGCAAGAAGAACGTCGTCGACAACCTGTCGTTCGAGATGCAGCCGGGCGACATCCTCGGCATCGTCGGTCCGAACGGCACCGGCAAGACCACGTGCCTCAAGATGATCACCGGTCGCCTGCAGCCGCAGAGCGGCAAGGTCACCGTCGGCCAGACCGTCGACCTGTGCCACGTCGACCAGGAGCGCGAGAGCCTCGATCCGGCGAAGACCGTGTGGCAGGAGATCAGCGAAGGCCAGGACCTGATCAAGCTCGGCAAGTTCGAGATCAACAGCCGCAGCTACGTCGCGAAGTTCAACTTCACCGGCCAGGACCAGCAGCAGCTCGTCGGCTCGCTGTCGGGTGGTCAGCGCAATCGCGTGCAGCTCGCCAAGATGCTGCGCCGCGGCGGCAACTGCATCCTGCTCGACGAACCGACCAACGACCTCGACCTCGACACGCTGCGCGTGCTCGAAGAAGGCATCCAGCAGTTCCCGGGCTGCATGGTGGTCGTCTCCCACGATCGCTACTTCCTCGATCGCATCTGCACGAAGATCCTGGACCTCGGCAACTACGAGCCGGGCAAGTATCTCGACAACCTGTAGCCCGCTGCCCCTCGCAATCGGGCGCGGGCTCAGCGCGCAGGCAGCTCGACCAGCTGGTCGGCGAGCGAACGGCCGAGATCCGGGTCGTGGGTGACCATCGCCAGCGTCATGCCGCGGCGCTTCAGGTCGGCGATGACGGCGACGACGTCGGCGGTGCTGTTCGGATCGAGCGCCGAGGTCGGCTCGTCGAGCAGCAGCACTTCGGGATCGGTGGCCAGCGCTCGCGCGATGGCGACGCGCTGGGCTTCGCCGCCGGACAATCGCGCCGGGAAGCGATCGGCAGCGGCGGCCATGCCGACCTGCGCCAGCAGTTCGCGCGCCTTCGCTTCGATCGACGGGCGCTGC
>JBILEY010000164.1:0-10590 GCA_044351865.1 Planctomycetota bacterium
ACAGCTCCGGTGCCTGCACCAGCGCCGCCAGGTCCTCCAGTTCGCAGCGTTCGCCGAGCACGGCGGTCGCCGACAGCACGAGGCGCTGCGCCGGTTCGAGGCCGGCGACGCGCGAGCGGAAGCGTTGGAGGTGGCCCGGTGCCGGCCGCGGCTCGGCGCCGTCGGCGAGCGCGTGGTAGTCGCCGGCGCGGCCGCGCAGGCTGCCTTCCTGCACCATGTGGTCGAGGGCCTCGAGCAGGTTGCCGGGCAGGCCGCTCAGGACCTGGTGCGCCGCGCGCAGGAACGCCTCGTTGCTCTCGCCGTCGCGGAACAGCGCGCTGCCGAAGGCGAGGAACGCCGCTTCGTCGAGGCCGGTCAGCTCGAGGCGAATGGCGCCGACGACCGGGGGCGCATCGACGCCGGCGGCGAGCAGCAGCAGCAGGTGGTGCTGCGGTGCGGCGGCGGCGAGGCGCATCAGCACCATGCGACCGCTGGTGTCGAGGTCCTCGGCGCGATCGACGCGCAGCACCAGCACCTGCTTCTTCTTGCCGAGCTGCAGCAGCGCCGAGGTCAGGCGGTTGGCGCGCACTTCGGGCGCTTCGGTGCTGGTGCCGGCGGCAGCGGCGACCAGCGCTTCGGCGGCGCCGTCGTCGAGGTTCAGCAAGGTGCGCGCCGCGACCTGGGCGCGCTGCAGCGCGTTCGGTGAGTTGCGGTCGTCGCCGCGCAGCAGCCAGTCGAGCACCGAGCTCGCGAACGGCTCGCCGTGGCCGAAGCCGCTGTCGGCCTCGCCGCCGAGGTAGAGCGGGCTGTCGCGTTCGTCGAGCCACTGCTGCATCGCCTCGTCGAGCAGGCGGCGGCGGCCGATGCCGTCGGGCCCGGCGACGACGACGACGCGGCCCTTGCCCTTGCGCGCGCTCGCCATCGCGTCGTCGAGCTGCGCCAGTTCGTCGCGGCGGCCGCAGAAGTGCGTCTCCGCCGGTCGCCGCATGCGCAGCAGGCGGCGGCTCGACGCCAAGACCGGCGCCTTCGCTTCGTGGCGGCGCCAGAAGTCGGAGTGTTCGCCCTGCTCGAGGATGCGCGCCAGCTCGTTGGCGTCGCGCGGCCGCTGGTCCGGATCCTTCTGCAGCAGGTCGAGCAGCATCTGCTCGAGGAACGGCGACACGCGCGCGCGCAGGTGCGACGCCCGCGGCGGCGGTTCGTGCAGGTGCGCCTCGATCATCGTGTCCGGCGACGTCGCCTGCGCGAACGGATGGCGGCCGGTGGTCAGCTCGAACAGCACGATGCCGAGCGCGTACAGGTCGCTGCGTGGGCTCGCCGGTTCGCCGCGCAGCGTCTCCGGGGCCGCGTAGGCGAGGCTGCCGGCGAGGCCGATGCCGCCGGCCGACGAGCGGCCGCCGCCGGTGCTGCGGTTCGGCGAGCCGCCGGGATTGCTGCCTGGCGAGCCGCCCGGAGAGCTGACCGACGGGCTGCCCGGGGAACCGACGGGCGAAGTACCCGGGCTGCCGGAGCCACTGCTGCCGCGCGCGCCGAACGGCCGCGCCAGGCCGAGGTCCACGATCTTCAGTTCGCTCTGCGGCGTCAGGATCAGGTTCTCCGGCTTGACGTCGCGGTGCACGAGGCCGCGGCGGTGCAGCGCCCACAGGCCCTTCGCCGCGTCGGCGCCGAGGCGCCGCGTCAAGTCCTCGACCGGCGCGCCGGAGCGGGCCAGGAAGTGGCGCAGCGTGGTGCCGGCGATGTACTCCATCACCAGGTAGCTGGTGGTGACGCCGAGCAGCTCGGCGGTCTCGACGCCGTGGATCGCGGCGACGTTCGGATGGCGCAGCGTCTGGCCGATCTCGCCCTCGGCGAACAAGCGCGCCTGCGCCTTCTCGTCGGCCAGCAGTTCCTGCCGCAGGAACTTCACCGCGACTTCGTGGCCGGCCGGCAGGTCGCCGTACGGCACCAGCAGCCGCGCGCGGTAGACCTGGCCCGACGAGCCGGCGCCGATCTCCTGCAGCAGGTCGAAGCGCCCGGCGAGCGCACTGGCGGCCGCGGCGGGCGGCGTCGGTGGCTCGGCTTCGGTCGGCATGGGCGGACTCTTGTAGCGATCGTCGCCGCGGCTTTCATCGTCGCGAACGGCGGGGTTCGCGGTGCGCTCGCCGCGGCGTGCTGCGCATGCGCCGGCGGCATCGCGTGGTGCGCTCCGGCAAGGCCGCCGCCGATCGCCGTGTTGCGCCCGATGCGGGGCTCTGCGACTCTTCCGCCCGAAGTCCGCCGCATGCCGATCCGCCTCTACAACTCGCTGACCCGTTCGCTCCAGGACCTAGAACCGCGCACGCCCGGCGTGGTGACGATGTACCACTGCGGACCGACGGTCTACAGCTCGCCGCACATCGGCAACTTCCGCAGCTTCCTGTTCGCCGACGTGCTGCGGCGCTTCGTCGAGGACCAGGGCTTCCGCGTGCAGCAGGTGATGAACGTCACCGACGTCGGCCACCTGACCAACGACGACCTCGAGACCGGCGAGGACAAGATGGAGGCCGCGTCGCGCAAGACCGGCCTGACCGCGTGGGACATCGCCAAGAAGTACGAGGCCGAGTTCCACGACTGCCAGCACAAGCTGTTCGTGCGGATGCCGCACCACATGCCGCGCGCGACCGAGTACATCGCGCCGATGGGGGCGATCATCGACGACCTGCTGCAGAAGGGCGTCGCCTACCAGAAGAACGGCAACGTCTACTTCGAGGTCGCGAAGTTCCCGGGCTACGGCAAGCTGTCGGGCAAGGTGCTCGACGAGCTCGAGGCCGGCGCGCGCGTCGCCGTCAACGACGAGAAGAAGGACCCGCGCGACTTCGCGCTGTGGAAGGTCGACAGCAAGCACCAGATGCAGTGGGACGCGCCGTTCCGCGGCGGCGTGCGCGGCTTCCCCGGCTGGCACATCGAGTGCTCGGCGATGTCGATGCAGCTGCTCGGCCCGCAGATCGACGTGCACACCGGCGGCGAGGACAACATGTTCCCGCACCACGAGTGCGAGATCGCGCAGACCGAGGCGCACACGGGGAAGCCGTTCGTCGGCATCTGGATGCACGCGCGGCACCTGCTCGTCGACGGCACCAAGATGAGCAAGAGCCTCGGCAACTTCTTCACCGTCGCCGACATCCTGGGCAAGGGCTACAGCGGGCTCGAACTGCGCTACGCGCTGGTCCGTGTGCAGTACCGCCAGGCGCTGAACTTCACGCTGAAGGGCCTCGACGAAGCGCGCGCCGCGATCCAGCGGGTGCAGCAGTGCCGGCAGCGGTTGGTGCGCGTGCGCGATGGGTTGGAACGTGCGGGTGCCGACGACCTGGCGGCGGCGTGCACGGCGGCGAACGACGCGTTCACCGCGGCGATGCAGGACGACCTGAACGTCAGCGGGGCGCTGGCGGCGGTGTTCGACTTCGTCGCGCTGGCCAACAAGGCGCCGGTGTCGGTGGCCGGGGCGAAGGCGGCGCTGGCCGTGTTCGCGCGCGCCGAGGACGTGCTGGCGTGCTTTGGGCCGGAGCCGAAGGCGGACACGACGAGCGATGCGCCGGCGGAGCTGCTGGCGCTGCTCGAGCAGCGCAAGGCGGCGAAGAAGAGCAAGGACTTCGCGGCGGCGGATCGCATCCGCGACCAGATCGCCGCGGCGGGGTGGAAGATCGTCGACGCGCCGACCGGCGCGCGGCTCGAGAAGGTGTGAGGCTTGGCGCCACGCGACGAAGCGCTCGCGTCGTCGCTGCTCGCCGCCCTGCCGCGGCCGTGGCCGTTCGCACCTTCGTACCGCCGCCGCCGACTGCTCGGCGCGTTCCTGCTGCGCCTGTGCGCGGTGCTGCTCAGCCTCGGCGGCGCCTACTGGCTGCAGGGCGAATGGCGGCAGATCGCGCACGACAGTGCCCTCGCGGCCGACTCGGCCACCGTCGAGGTGCCGGCCGAGTTCGAAGGCCGCGTCGAGACCCGCTACGGCCTGATGGCGAGCTACCGCGGCACGGTGCGCTACGAACTGCCGGACGGCAGCACGCACCAGGCGAAGGTCGACTTCGACACCTGGACCGAGGTCGACGACCGCATCCCCGTCGCCGTGCGCTTCCGTGCCGACACACCGACCGACTTCGTGTTCTCATGGGCGGCGTCGGCGTTCGGCGAACGGTGGGGCATGTTCGGCCTGTTCGCCGTGGTGCTGCTCGGCTTCGTCGCCATGCCGTGGTGGTCGGCGCGCAAGTTCGCGCGGCAGGCGCGGCTCGTGGCGGCGTTGGCGCACGATGGCGAAGGGCAGCTCGGTCGCCTCGTGCAGGTCCAGGAGGTCAAGCAGTACGGGCGGGTCGTGAACCGCATCCACACCGTCGAAGTGCAACTCGGCGAGCAGCTGCAGCGCGTCCACCAGGCGTTCCCACCGCGGCGCGGGGGTGCGTTCCTCGTCGGCGACGAGCACGTGCTGCTGCTGGTGTCGCCGTCCGTCCCGCGTGACGTGCTGGTATTGCGCGAAGACCTGTGGCCGCTGCAGGTCGACTCCGCGACGTCGGCGGCGGTGCAGCGCGCGGCCGGGCGCTGATCGCGCGCCTCGGCGGCGTCGGCGCGATCAGTTCGCCGGCTTGGCGGCGCGGGCCATGCGCGCGCGCTTGCTCTCGTTCCACGCCGCGAGCCCACCTTCGTAGAGCACGACGTTGGTGAAGCCGTCGGCGACCAGCAGCTTCGCGGCCTTCGCGGGACTCTCGCAGGCGGTGCCGGCCCCGTAGAGCACGACTCGGCGCGTCTTGCTGCCGGCGTTCTTCTCGGCGACCACCATCGGGAAGCCCAGCGTGTCGACTGGCACGTTGCGGGCGCCCGGGATGTGGTCCTGTTCGAACGCGGCCTTGTCGAGAACATCGACCAGGAGGAAGCCCTCGTTCGCCTTGCGCAGGAGCTGGAGCTTTTCGGTACTGATCGTCTTTTTCATGGTTGGACAGCCAGGGTAGGGGGGCGCGCACCCCCGCTGTGGCGCCAACTGCGTGGATTGCCAATCTCATTCCGGCGCTGGCGGCGATTGGCCGCATGCGCTGGCGTCGCGGCCGTGCCTGTGTCCCTCGTGGCTTCGGAACGGGGCGGCACTTCGCCCCGCGCGTGTCGTAGCATGGGCCGCATCCCCGGCATGCCCGGGGGCGAAACGAGTCCTATGCGCCATCTCGCAGTCCTGTGCCTGTTCCTCGTCGCGGCGTGCACCGAGCCATCGGATTCGGCGCGCTCTCCGGTGTCGAACGATCCCGCGATGCCAACGGCAGTGACTGGCGCGCCGGCGCAGCCGACGAACGCCACGCCGACCGGCAACGAGCCCGCGATGAACAAGCCCGAACCGACTCCCACCAATCCGGCCACCTCCAATCCGACCGCCTACAACCCGCTGACGCGGTTCGAAGCCGACGTCATCCTGCGCAAGGGCACCGAGCGCGCCGGCACCGGCGAGTACACCGACCTCGATGCCGACGGCACCTACATCTGCCGGCAGTGCAACGCGCCGCTCTACAAGAGCGACGACAAGTTCCACAGCGGCTGCGGTTGGCCGAGCTTCGACGACGAGATCCCGGGCGCCGTCGATCGCCACAGCGACGTGTCGCACGGCATGGTGCGCGTCGAGATCACCTGCAAGAACTGCCAGGGCCACCTCGGCCACGTGTTCGACGGCGAACGCATGACGCAGAAGAACACGCGCCACTGCGTGAACTCGGTGTCGATGCGCTTCGTGCCGAAGGGCCAGACGCTGCCGCCGGTGATCGTGCGCAAGAAGTGACGCGGGCGGCGGCGGCTCAGCGGGCGAGCGGCTGCGCCAGCAGCGCGAGCCACGCCGCGTGTGCCGGCTTCGGCGCGAACGCGCTGTCGGTGAAGCCGGTGCTGGTGAACAGCGGAAGCGTCGCCGGGATCGGCTGCGGCCACGTCGCCAGGTCCAGGTCGGCGTAGAGCAGGTGCAGCCACGCGATCGCGTCGACGCTGGCGAGCAGTTCGCCCTGCCGTTCGACGTAGCGCGCCTGCAGTTCGGGCGACGAGACGATGCTGCCGCCCGGCGCGCCGGCGAGCGATGCGCTGGTCCAGCCGCCTTCGCTCACCAGCACCGGACGCGCTGCGGCCGTGGCGAGGCGTGTGTAGTAGTCGGCCGGGATGTCGTCGGGATGGTCGAACGCGAAGTACGGATACGACGACAGCCCGATCGCCTCGGCGAAGGCGAAGTCCTGCAGGTCCTGCGCGATGCCCTGGAACGGGCCGGCCGGCAGCAGGCCCCACGCGGTTTCGACCTGCACGCTGACGAACTCCAGCGTGTCGACGTTGGCGGCGGCGAGGTCCTGGTGGATCGCGTTCGCGGTGGCGACGATGGCGGCGTAGAGCGGGGCCGGAGCGACGGCGCGGATCAGGTTGGTCTCGGCGGCGAGGGCGAAGTACTCGGGCTGCAGCACGGTGGCGACGGCGAGCGCGTAGTCGCGCGCCAGTTGCTGCACCGCCGGCTCGCTGAGGCTGCGGCCGGCGGCGACCAGCTGCGGCGCTTCGTCGCTGCGCGACAGCCCGTCGGTCAGGTCGAGCACGAACGCGATGCCGAGCCCGCGCTGGCGCAGGTAGGCGACGAGCTGCGTGTGATCGCGCTGCAGGATCGCGAGCGGCGTCATGCCGGCGAGCAGGTCGGTCCACGGCAGTTCGGCGTGGAAGGCCGCGAGCTCGACGTCTGCGCTCCACGCGTCGATGCCGGCCAGCACCGACTGCACGGTCAGCACCGGCGGCGTCGTCGCCAGGCCCATCTGCCAGCTGCGCTGCGTCGGCGTCGGGCTCGGCGGTGCGGCGCTGCCGCCGCCGCTGCTGCAGGCGGGAGCGAGAGCGAGCATGGTGCCGGCGAGCAGGGAGGCGAACGGCGAGCACTTCGGCATGAACGGCATGATCGGCGCGGAGCGCAGGGCGACACCTGCCGTGGCTGCGCGGTCGCAGAACGGGACCCGTGGCGCACGTGCATGCACGGCGGGTGCCAGTCTCGGCGATGGCACGGGGGCGGTGCGCTGCGTATGGTCGCGCGCCTTCGATGCGCGATATCCTCGTCACCGAGCACGAAGCCGGACAGCGGCTCGACCGGTTCCTGCGCAAGCTGCTGAAGACGCTGCCGCTCGCGGCCATCTTCAAGCACGTGCGCAACGGCACGATCCGGGTCGACGGCAAGAAGGTCGCCGGCGACCTGCGGCTGCAGCCGGGCATGCACGTGCTGCTGAACCTGCCCGAGGCCGACGTGCGCGCCGCCCAGTCGGTGGTGGCGCCGCTGCCGCCGCCGCCGGAGCCCGGCAAGGCGAACGCGCCAAAGCCGGCGATCGCGCGCGGGCCCGAGCCGCGCATCGTGCATCGCGACGAACACGTGCTGGTCGTCGCCAAGCCGGCCGGCCTCGCCGTGCACGGCGGCAGCGGCGTCAAGGCGAGCCTCGTCGACTGGCTCGCCGCGCAGCCGTTCGGCATCCGCACCGGCACGTTCAAGCCGTCGGCCGCGCACCGGCTCGACCGCGGCACGTCGGGGCTGCTGGCGATCGGGCTCACGCCGGCGGGGCTGCGCGGCCTGACCGCGGCGTTCCGCGACGGCACCGCGCACAAGACCTACTGGGCGATCGTGCACGGCACACCGACTCCGGCGGTCGGCAGCATCGTGGCGCCGCTGCTCGAGCAGCCCGGCGGCGACCGCCGCGATCCGAAGGTCGTCGTCGATCCACAAGGGCGGCCGGCGCGCACCGACTACGAGGTCGTGCGCACCGTGCGCCACATGACCTTGGTGAAGGTGCTGCCGCAGCAGGGCCGCCAGCATCAGATCCGCGTGCACCTGGCACACCTCGGCCACGCGATCGTCGGCGACGCACGCTACGGCTCGCGCGCCGACCTCGGGCCGGTGTTCCTGCTGCACGCCGGCGAACTCGAACTGCCGCACCCGGTGACCGGCAAGCGGCTGCGCACGAACGATCCGCTGCCGACGATCTTCCGCGACATGCTCGCCGAGGAGTGAGCCTCGCGCCGCAGCGTGCGATTCTCGCGCGGGCGTTGGTGCGGTCGGTGCGCGCGCCGGATACACAGGCGCGGCGATGAGTTCTCGTCCCTCGTCCGAACGCGATCGTCTGCGCCAGGAAGCGCGCCGCGAACACAACTGGCAGCGCTGGGGCCCGTACTTGTCCGAGCGCCAGTGGGGCACGGTGCGCGAGGACTACTCGGCCGACGGCAGCTGCTGGAGCTACTTCCCGCACGACCACGCACGCAGCCGCGCCTACCGCTGGGGCGAAGACGGCCTGCTCGGCATCACCGACCGCCAGGGCCGCTTGTGCTTCGCGTTCGCGCTGTGGAACGAGCGCGACCCGTTCCTGAAGGAGCGGCTGTTCGGGCTCGCCGGGCCCGAAGGCAACCACGGCGAGGACGTCAAGGAGGAGTACTTCTACACCGACGCGCTGCCGACCTCGGCGTGGCTGCGCGCGGTCTACAAGTACCCGCAGGCGGCGTTCCCGTACGCGCGGCTCGTCGCCGAGAACAAGGAGCGCAGCCGCACCGAACGCGAGTTCGAACTGGTCGACACCGGCGTGTTCGCCGACGACCGCTACTTCGACGTCGAGGTCACCTACGCCAAGGCCGACCCGGACGACCTCTGCATCGTGCTCGACGTGCACAACCGCGGCGCCTTCGCCGCGCGGCTGCACGTGCTGCCGCAGCTGTGGTTCCGCAACACCTGGGCGTGGGGACGCAACACCGAAGGCTACTGGCCGCGCGGCGTCATCGTCGCCGATGGCGATCGGCGGCTGGTCGCGACCGGCGCCGACCTGCCGCCGATGGCGCTCGAGCTCGACGACCACGACGGTGTCTGCCGCGGCGTGCTGGCGACCGAGAACGACACCAACACCGTCAAGCTGTTCGGCAGCGGCGATCCCAACGCCTACGTCAAGGACGCCTTCCACGAGTACGTCGTCGGCGGCAACCGGCTGGCGGTGAACCCGCAGAAGCACGGCAGCAAGTGCGCGTTCCACTGCGTGCTCGAGCTGCCGGCGCGCGGCAGTGCGCAGCTGCGCCTGCGGCTGCGGCGGGCCGAGGCGGGCCCTGGGCGCGCGTTCGGCCAGGCCTTCCAGCACGTGCTCGAGTTGCGGCGCAACGAGGCCGACGCGTTCTACCACGAGCTGTGCGGCAAGGACTGCGATGCCGAAGCGTCGGCGATCCAGCGCCAGGCCTACGCCGGGCTGATCTGGAGCAAGCAGTTCTATTGGTACGACGTGCGCACGTGGTTGAAGGGCGACCCGGCGCAGCCGCCGCCGCCGCCGCAGCGGCAGCAGGGGCGCAACAGCGACTTCGCGCACCTCTACAACCGCGACGTCGTGTCGATGCCCGACAAGTGGGAGTACCCCTGGTACGCGGCGTGGGACCTGGCGTTCCACATGATCCCGTTCGCCAAGCTCGACCCGCAGTTCAGCAAGAACCAGCTGCTGTTGTTCCTGCGCGAGTGGTACATGGCGCCGAACGGGCAGATCCCGGCCTACGAGTTCGCGTTCCAGGACGTGAACCCGCCGGTGCACGCGTGGGCCTGCTGGCGCGTCTACAAGATGACCGGGCAGCGCGGGCAGCGCGACGTGCAGTTCCTGGCGCGCGCGTTCCACAAGCTGCTGCTGAACTTCACCTGGTGGGTCAACCGCAAGGACGTGCACGGCAAGCACGTGTTCGGCGGCGGCTTCCTCGGCCTCGACAACATCGGCGTGTTCGACCGCAGCCAGCCGCTGCCGAACGGTGGCACGCTCGAGCAGGCGGACGGCACCGCGTGGATGGCGTTCTACTGCGCGACGATGCTCAGCATCGCGCTCGAGCTGGCGATCCACGATCCGGCCTACGAGGACGTCGCCTCGAAGTTCTTCGAGCACTTCGTCGCCATCACGCACGCGATGAACACGCTCGGCGGCACCGGGCTGTGGGACGAGCAGGACGGCTTCTACTACGACCAGATGCACCGCCAGGGCGTGTCCGAACGGCTGCGCGTGCGCTCGCTGGTCGGCCTGATCCCGCTGTGCGCGGTCGAGGTGCTGCCGCTGGCGACGATCCGTCGGCTGCCGGGCTTCGAGAAGCGCCTGCGCTGGTTCCTCGCCAACGAGCACGACCTCGCGTCGCACGTCTGCTTCGGCGAGAGCGGCGACGAACCGTCGGCGCTGCTGGCGATCCCGTCGCGCGCGCGGCTCGAGCGCCTGCTGCGCTACCTGCTCGACGAACGCGAGTTCCTGTCGCCGTACGGCGTGCGCTCGTTGTCGGCGGTGCACAAGGAGCAGCCGTTCGTGCTCGACGTGCAGGGCCAGCAGTACCGCGTCGACTACACGCCGGGCGAGAGCACGACGGCGATGTTCGGCGGCAACAGCAACTGGCGCGGGCCGATCTGGCTGCCGATCAACTTCCTGCTGATCGAGGCGCTCGAGCGCTACGGCCGCTTCTTCGGCGACAACCTGAAGGTCGAGTGCCCGACCGGCTCGGGGCGCATGTGCACGCTGCAGCAGGTCGCCGACGAACTGGCGACGCGGTTGACGAAGCTGTTCCGCCGCGGCCCCGACGGCCAGCGGCCGTTCGCCGGCGGCGACCAGCGCTTCGCCGCGCACCCGCATTGGCGCGAGCTGTGGTTGT
>JBILEY010000165.1:0-10571 GCA_044351865.1 Planctomycetota bacterium
GCCGACGTGCTGTGGAAGCACGGCGTCTGGTTGCAGCCAGCCGCGCTGACCGGCGATCCGCAGTGGCAGCACGAAGCGCACAAGTTCAGCGACGCCGGCGGTGCGCAGATGCTGGTGTTCGACGTCGACGGCGACGGCGACGCCGACGTCGTCAGCAGCGACCATGCACACGGCTACGGCCTGTCGTGGTTCGAACAGCGGCAAGGCGGCGAGCGCCGCACGTTCGTGCGCCACGGCATCATGGGCCGGCAGCCGAGCGACTTCCCACACGGAGTCGCGGTCGGCAACCTGCACGCGCTGTGCGCCGCCGACGTCGACGGCGACGGTTTGCTCGACGTCGTCACCGGCAACCGCTTCTTCGCGCACGGCGGCCGCGATCTCGCCGACAGCGAACCGGCGCGCCTGTTGTGGTTCCGCCTGCAGCGCGCGAACGGCACCGTCAGCTGGACGCCGCACGACGTCGACGGCCACTCCGGCGTCGGCACGCAGGTCACCGCGGGTGATGCCGACGGCGATGGCGACGTCGACGTCGTCGTCGCCAACAAGATGGGCGCGTTCGTGCATCGCCAGGAGCGGCGCGCGGCCGCGGCGATGGCTGCGGCGCCGTCGCCAGCAGCGCCGCCGCAAGAGCCGGTCGGCGCGCAGCCGCGCCAGGAGCAACGCGCCGGCAGCCCGCCGAAGGCCAGCGACGGCCGCATCCTGAACTTCGACTTCGAGACCGGCGACCTGCGCGACTGGACCGCCAGCGGCGAGGCGTTCGCCCGGGTCGTCGACGGCGACGCCGTGAACGCGCGCCGCGGCGACATGCACAGCGGCCACCACGGTCGATTCTGGGTCGGCAGCTTCGAACACGGCAACGCGGACCGAGCCCGCGGCACGCTGACGTCGGCAACGTTCGTGCTGAGCGAACCGCGGGTCGGCTTCCTGGTCGGCGGCGGCGACGACCGCGGCACGCGCGTCGAGATCGTCGCGGCGAAGGACGGCCGTGTGCTGCACACCGCGCGCGGCCAGAACCACGAACAGATGGCGCGCATCGAAGTCGACCTGCGCGCGCATCTCGGCCAGGAACTGTTCGTGCGACTCGTCGACGACGAGACCGGCGGCTGGGGCCACGTCAACTTCGACGACTTCCGGCTGCACGGCGACGACGAGCGGCGCGGCGGCTTCCCGGCCAACGAGACGATCGCGCGCATGGCGCTGCCGCCCGGCTTCCGCGCGCAGGTGTTCGCCGCCGAGCCCGACGTGCGGCAACCGGTGGCGATGGCGATCGACGAACGCGGCCGCGTCTGGATCGCCGAGGCGATGGCCTATCCGAAGCGCCGTCCGGATGGCCAAGGCGAAGACCGCATCGTCGTCTTCACCGACCGCGACGGCGACGGCACGCCGGAGCAGCGCACGGTGTTCCTCAGCGGACTCAACCTCGTCAGCGGCCTCGAAGTCGGCTTCGGCGGCGTGTTCGTCGGCGCCGCCCCGACGCTGTCGTTCGTGCCCGACCGCGACGGCGACCTGGTGCCCGACGGCCCGGCCGAAGTGCTGCTCGACGGCTGGGACGACGAGGACACGCACGAGACCTTGAACTCGTTCACCTGGGGCCCCGACGGCTGGCTCTACGGCTGCCACGGCGTGTTCACGCACAGCCTGGTCGGCATACCGGGCACGCCCGACAACGCACGGCAACCGCTGAACGCCGGCGTCTGGCGCTGGCACCCGACGCGCCGCGAGTTCGAAGTGTTCACGCACGGCACCAGCAATCCGTGGGGCCTCGACTTCGACGCCTTCGGCCAGGCCTTCCTCACCGCCTGCGTGATCCCGCACCTCTACCACGCGATCCAGGGCGGCGTGTACCGCCGCCAGTCGGGCAGCCACTTCGATCGCTACGTCTACCAGGACCTCGACACCATCGCCGACCACCGCCACTACGTCGGCGACAACACGCACGCCGCGAACCGCATCTCGGGTTCGGCCGGCGGCGGCCACGCGCACTGCGGCGCGTTGATCCAGCGCGGTGGCCGTTGGCCCGCTGCCTACGACGGCGCGATCCTGATGGGCAACATCCACGGCTCGCGGCTCAACATGGACCTGCTGCGCCGCCGCGGCTCGGGCTACGTCGGCAGCCACGGCCCCGACTTCCTGCTGGTCGACGACAACTGGTTCCTCGCCGTCGCCATCGCGCAGGCGCACGACGGCAACGTCTACGTCACCGACTGGTACGACGACCAGCACTGCCACCTGCGCGAAGAAGGTGCCTGGGATCGCAGCAACGGCCGCATCTACAAGATCGCCTACGGCACCGACGTCGAGGCCCCGAAGGACCTCGCGGCGATGGGCGATGCGCAGCTGGTCGCGCTGCTGTTCGACCAGAACGAGTTCTACGCGCGCCGCGCCCGCCGTGTGCTGACCGAGCGCAAGGCGATCGGCGTGGCGCCGGCACTGGCGACAGTGCTCGCCGATGCGAACGCGAGCGAAGAGAAGCGCCTGCGCGCGGTGTGGGCGCTGCACGGCATCGGCGCACTCGCTGGCGCGGCAGAGGAAGCGGCCCTCGGTGTGCTGCTGCAGGACCGGCACGAGCACGTGCGCGGATTCGCGGTGCAGTTCGCGGTCGAGGACCGCGCCGCCAGCGAAGCGCAGCTCGCCGCGTTCGCCCAGCTCGCCGCCAGCGATCCGTCGCCGGTCGTGCGTCTCTACCTCGCGGCGGCGCTGCAGCGTTTGCCGCACGCGCAGCGCTGGCCGATCGCGCAGGCCCTGGCGGCGCGCGCCGAGGACACCGCCGACGCGAACATCAAGCACCTGCTCTGGTTCGGCATCCAGCCGGCCGTGCCCCTCGATCCGCCGCAGGCGCTGGCGATGGCGGCGGCGACGCCGTTGCCGCGCCTGTGCGAGTTCGTCTACCGCCGCCTCGCCGAGGCCGGTGGCGACGCCCTCGCGGCAGCACTCACCGCGATCGGCGACGCGCCCGACGCTCGCACCACCACCGAGCGCCTCGAGTTCGTGCAGCGCGGCCTCGCGCGCACACCGCCGGATGCGATGCCGGCGAACTGGCCGGACGTGCGCTTGCGCATCGAACGCCACGGCGACGCCGACGCGAACGACGCCGCGCTATGGCTCGCCGGCCGCTTCGGCGATCCGGCGGCGCGGCCGCGGCTCTTGCAGGTCGCCAGCTCCAGCAAGGCGCCGCGCGACCAGCGCGAACGCGCGTTCGAGCTGCTGCAGCGCCAGCGCGGACCCGAACTCGGAGCTTCGCTGCGCGAACTGGCCGGCGATGCGCTGCTCGGCGAACGTGCGCTGCACGCGCTCGCCGACGTCGACGACCCGACGCTCGCACCGTGGCTGCTGCAGACCTACCGCACGCTGGCGCCGGCGCGCCGCCCGGCCGCCATCCAGACGCTGTGCAGCCGTCCGGCATCGGCGCAGGCCCTGCTCGATGCGGTGGCGGCAGGCACGCTGCCGCGCGACGCCCTCGACGCGAGCGTGCGCCAACGGCTGCTGGCGCTCGGCGACGAGGGCGTCGCGCAGCGCCTGCAGGACGTGTTCGGCAAGGTGGCCGCAACCAGCGCCGCGACCAACGAACGCATCGCCGCGTGGAAGCAGAAGCTCGGCAAGCAGGTGCTGGCGGGCGCCGATCTCGCGAACGGCCGCGCCGTGTTCGCGCGCACCTGCATGGCCTGCCACGGGCTGTTCGGCAGCGGCACCGACTTCGGCCCGGACCTGACCGGCAGCAACCGCAAGGACCTCGACTACCTGCTCGGCAACATCCTCGATCCGGGCCGCGAGGTCGCGCGCGACTTCATGCTCGCCACCGTGCATCGGAAGGACGGCAGCGTGCTGGTCGGCATGCTCGGCGACGAGACCGAGCAGGGGCTCACCGTGCGCACGCAGTTCGATCGCCATCGCGTCGCCAAGGCCGACATCGCGCGCATCGAACGCAGCGAGCAGTCGCTGATGCCAGCGGGCCAGCTCGACGGCATGCGCGACGCCGACGTGCGCGACCTCGTCGCCTACCTCGGCAGCGACGTGCAGGTGCCGCTGCGCGCCAACGCCGACAACACGTTCCTGTTCTGGAACGGCCAGGACCTGCGGCTGTGGGACGCCGATCCGGCGATCTGGTCGGTGAACGACGACGGCGAACTGGTCGGCCGCACCACCACCGGCATCCCGCACAACAGCTTCGCGCGGAGCCACCTGCTGCTCGGCGATTTCGAGTTGTCGTTCGAGGTGCTGCTGGTAGGCGACCAGGGCAACAGCGGCGTGCAGTTCCGCAGCGAAGCGCTCGCCGACGGTGACGTGCGCGGCTACCAGGCGGACATCGGCCCGGGCTGGTGGGGCAAGCTCTACGAGGAGCACGGCCGCGCGCTGCTCGACGCCACCGACCGCGACGCGTTGGCCAAGAAGGGCGAGTGGAACCACTACCGCATCACCGCCGTCGGCAGCCGCGTGCAGACCTGGCTCAACGGGCAGCCGTGCGTCGACCGCGACGATCCGGCCGGCGCGCGCGAAGGCATCGTCGCCGTGCAGCTGCACAGCGGCGGGCCGACCGAGGTGCGCTTCCGCAACTTCGAGCTGAAGCTGCGTTGAGCCCGCTGAGCACCCCGAGCAACCCGCTCAGCGGTTGATCAGGAACGTCGCGATGTCGCCGAGGAACTTCTCGAGGTAGGCGCGGTGCGGCGCCGCCGACGGCTCCTCGTCGATCGCGGCCAGCATCAGCTGCATCCAGCGATCGCGCGCCGCCTGGTCGACGACGAACGGCATGTGCCGCATGCGCAGCCGCGGGTGGCCCCGTTCGCGCAGGTAGTCCGGCGGCCCGCCGAAGCGGTAGATCAGGAACGTGCGCAGGCGGTGCTCGGCGCCGGCGAGGTCGTGCGCCGGATACATCGGGCCGAGGATCGGGTCCTGCGGCACACGGCGGTAGAAGCCGGCGACGATGCGCGTGAGGGCCTCGGCCCCCAGCAGCTGGAAGATCGGCAGTTCGGCGTCGCTCACGCGCGCAAGCGTGGTGGAACCGCAGCCGGACGCAAGTACGATCTGCCGCCTCCATGGTCTTCCACACGGCCGATCCGAACGAACGCGAGTTCGACCGCAGCCTGCGTCCGACGTCGTTCGGCGAGTTCGTCGGCCAGGAGCAGATCCGCGACAACCTGCGCATCGCCATCGGCGCCGCGCGCGGCCGCGACGAACCGCTCGACCACGTGCTGCTGTGCGGCCCGCCCGGCCTCGGCAAGACCACGCTCGCCCACCTGATCGCCGCCGGCATGGGTGCCGACATCGTGCTGACCTCGGGCCCGGCACTCGGCGCGCCGAAGGACCTCGCCGGCACGCTGACGCGACTGCAGCGCAACCAGGTGCTGTTCATCGACGAGATCCACCGGCTGCCGAAGGTGCTCGAGGAGTACCTGTATTCGGCGATGGAGGACCACGCGATCGACGTCGTGCTCGATCCGGGCCCGAGCGGCCGCAGCGTGCGCCTCGGCGTGCAACCGTTCACCTTGGTCGGTGCCACCACGCGCGAAGGCCTGCTGACCGCCGCGTTCCGCAGCCGCTTCGGCATCGTCGAACGGCTCGAGCCGTATCCGAGCAAGGACATCGAGCAGATCCTGCTGCGCGCCGCCGTGCGCCTGTCGGTCGTGCTCGAAGCCCCGGCCGCGGCGCTGTGCGCCGAACGCAGCCGCGGCACACCGCGCGTGGCGCTGCGCATCCTGCGGCGCGTGCGCGACCTGGCGCAGATGCAGGAGAAGGCCAGCATCGACGCAACCGTGGCGCAGGAAGGCCTGCAGCGCCTGCGCATCGACCAGCTCGGCCTCGAGGAACTCGACCGCAAGCTGCTGCGCGCGCTGGTGCAGCGCGGCGACGCGATCGGCCTGAAGACGCTGGCGGCGATGCTCGACGAAGCCGAGGACACGATCGAAGAGGTCATCGAACCGCACCTGATCCGCTGCGGGCTGCTGGCGCGCACACCGCGCGGCCGCGTCGCCACGCCGCGCACTTACGAGCACCTGCAACTGCCACCGCCGAAGACGAAACCCGGCGAGCTGCCGTTCGCGTGATCCCGCCGTTCCGGCCAACGCCCTCGCCCACCCGCATCTCCTCGTGACCGCGTTCCGCTTCGAACTGCTCGGCCAGAACGGCAAACTCCGCCGCGGCCGCTTCCACACTCCGCACGGCTCGTTCGAGACGCCGTGCTTCGCGCCGGTCGGCACCTACGCGACGCTGAAGGGCCTGACGCCCGAACAGGTGAAGGCGACCGGCGCCGAGCTGATCCTCGCCAACAGCTACCACCTGCACGTGCGGCCCGGCGCCGAACGCATCGAGCGCCTCGGCGGCCTGCATCGCTTCATGGGCTGGGACGGGCCGATCCTGACCGACAGCGGCGGCTACCAGGTGTTCTCGCTCGGCGGCAAGGTCAAGGTCGACGACGGCGGCGTCACCTTCCAGTCGGTGATCGACGGCAGCTCGCACCGCTGCACGCCGGAGTCGGTGCTGACGTTCCAGAAGCAGCTCGGCCCCGACATCGCGATGGTGCTCGACCACTGCCCGCCCGGCGACGCCGACCTGGCGACGCAACGCGACGCGCACGAACGCACGCTGCGCTGGGCCCGCATGGCGCGCGACGTGCACGACCGCTGGGGCGGCAGTGCGCGCGGCCAGGCGGTGTTCGGCATCTGCCAGGGCGGCATCGATCCAGAACTGCGCGCCGCCAGTGCGGTGGCGATGGCGGCGATGGACTTCGACGGCTACGCGATCGGCGGCCTCAGCGTCGGCGAGACGAAGGCGCAGATGGCGGTGGCGCTCGACGCCGCGGTCGACCACCTGCCCGCGGGCAAGATCCGCTACATGATGGGCGTCGGCATGCCCGAGGACCTGCTGGCGGCGACGGCGATGGGCGTCGACATGTTCGACTGCGTGGTGCCGACCCGCCACGGCCGCAACCACACCGCGTTCGGCGCCGACGGCACGCACCTGAAGCTGCGCAACGCGCAGTACGCCGACGATCCGAACCCGCTGGTCGACGGCTGCGGCTGCTACTGCTGCCGCAAGTATTCACGCGCCTACCTGCGGCATCTTGCCGTCGCCGACGAGATGCTCGCGGGCATCCTGCTCTCGATCCACAACATCCACTTCCTGCAGGACCTGATGCGCGGCATCCGCGCGCGGGCCGAAGGAGCCGCCTGAAGGTGTCCGCATGAACCGAACGTCTTCGCTGCTGCTGTTCCCGTTCGCCCTCGCCATCGCGTTGGGCCCGTCGTGCCTGCGGGCGCAGGACCCGCCGGCCGAGGAGATGCTGGCCGGGCAGCGCCTGCAGTCGTTCCGCGTCGGCACGTGGAATCTCGAGTTCCTCGGCGCCGAAGGCAACTTCCGCAACAACCTGCCGCCGCGCACCGCCGACGACCATGTGGCGATCGGCCGCAAGATCGCCGAGCTCGGCGCGTGCATCGTGGCGGTGCAGGAGGTCAACGACGAAGGCACGCTGCACCAGGTCGCGGCCGGGGCGGGCCCCAACTGGACGGCGTTCCTCGGCACCAGCGGCGAGTGGGACGACAAGAAGACCGCGCAGCGCATCGGCTTCGTCTACGACAAGAACACCGTCGACCTGCTGTTCGCCGAAGAACTGCTGCAGCTGCCGCGCGAGTTCGAAGGCGCGCCGATCTTCCACCGCGTGCCGGTGACGGCGGTGTGGAAGCACAAGCCGAGCGGTTGCGACTTCCGCCTGGTCACGGTGCACATGAAGGCCGGCCAGAAGGCCGACGACAAGAAGAAGCGCCGCGGCGAAGCGATGGCCCTGTCGGGCTGGCTCGACACGCTGGCACGCCAACCGAACGAGGACCCGGACGTCGTCGTGCTCGGCGACTTCAACAGCACCTACGGCACCGAGCCCGAGCAGATCTTCGAACAGAGCGGCCTGCGCAAGTACCTCGACCAGACCTCGGCCTCGCCGACGATCATGCACTTCCCGGAGCCGATCGATCAGGTCGTCGTGTCCGACGGCTGCGTCGAAGTGCGCCGCACCTCGCTGCACGTCGCCAACGACTTCGGCGGGCTGAGCAAGGACGCGTGGCGCCAGACCTACAGCGACCACTACCCGGTGACGTTCCAGCTGCGCTGCGCCAACGACGACGACCCGCAGGCGACGTTCTGGCGCGGCGGCCCGGAGCAGGCGCTGCCGCTGTCGCAGCGGCGTCCGCGCGAAGGCGGCGGCGCGCCGGGCCGCGAACTCGGCAAGCCGATCGCGTGGCCGTTCACGCAGGGCCGTCGCGTGCAGGTGGTCGCCGGCGGCGTCAGCTACTCGGGCACGCTGCTGCGCGACGTCGCGGAGGAGGGCACTGGTTGGGTGATGCTCGACACCGAGGGCGGCGTGGTCAGCGTGCATGCGACCCAGGTCACGGCGCTGCGCTTGCGCTGACCGCCACACCATCCTCACGCGAGGAAGAACAGCCCCGTGGCATAGCCGATCAGCAGCACGACCAGCAGCAGGGCGGTGACCACGATCCACCGCGGCGTGCGGCTCGGCGGCAGCGCGTGCGGGTCGTCGCCATAGCCATCGGGGATCTCGACGCTGCGGTAGTCGATCTCCTCCTGGCTCTGCCAACCGGTGTCGGCATCGCTGCCGCACTCGCGGCACGCCTTCGCACCAACGACGACGTCGGCGCCGCAGTGACCACAGACGAACGTCTCCGGCGGCTTCTTCGCGCGGCGCTTCACGGCAGTTCCTCCAGCACCACGTAGTCGAGCCCGACCATGTGCGACGGCTTCGCCTGAGCGTTCTTGCCGACGATGACGAGGCGCAGCTCGTGCTCCCCCGCCGCCAGCTCGACGTCGCCGAGGGTGCGCAGGCCGCTGCTGCCGACCTTCGCCGCGTAGCCGTCGAACGGGGCCCCGATCGCCTTGTCGCCGACCTGCACCTGCACGATCGCGAAGTCGTCGGCGACGACGAACGCCGCACGCAGGCGGTAGCGCCCGGCCTTGCCCACCGGCAGCGCCAGCACCATCGCATCGCCCGGCTTGCCATCGCGCCACCAGCGATGCTTGTCGCTCGAGAACGTCTGGTCGAACACCCCGAGGTCCTGCACTTCGTGCACACCGACCGGGCACGCGATCACGCGCAGCGCTTCGCCTTCCAGTGCCTTGTCGGCGACGAACACCGGCGGCTGGTCGAGCCGCGGCAGCGCGCGTTCGGCGGCGTTCGGCACCTTCGGCAAGCCCGACGCAGCACGTGGCGCCCCGTACCAGTACGCAACCGTCGCGTAGTCGACCTTCGCCTGCTCGACCCAGTGCCACACCTCGAGGTCGAAGCGGAACGAGCGCTCGAACGGCACGCTGTCGAGCACGTGCAGCCGGTGCAGCTGCGTGAAGCCGAAGTTCATCGGCCCCTGGCACTCGATCTGCGCGTGCAGCGGCGACTGGAACGGGGTCGGCTCGCACCACGCGTAGCCGAAGTAGTCCTCGGTGCCGGTGCCGAACCACGACGGGAACGCTTCGCCGTCGACGGTGAACTTCTCGTCGCCTTCGCCCCACCAGATGCGCGACGAGTTGCGGATGCGCAGCGTGCAGCCGACGAAGCGGCCGCGGCCCGTGGCGTCGAGCACGCGGTGGTCGCGGCGCGGCAGCGTGGGCATGCCGTACTGCTGGTGGTAGCTGGCGCGGAACAGCAGCGTGTCGTCCGGCAGACCACCGTCGGGCACGGTGACGCCCAGCGAGCAGACGAACGCGACGTTGCCGCGCCCGCCTTCGGTCTGAACGTCGACCATGCCGCCGCGCGGAAACGGCATCGGCAGCGCGCAGGCCATGGTGAACTCCGCGTCCGCCCGCAGCCCCAGGCTGCGCCACGGGCTCCATGCCGGCCCGGCGCCGAAGAAGTCGACCAGCGGCACGTCGATCGTCTTCTCGCCGCCGATGCGCACCACGAGGCGCGAGCGCTGCAGCACGTCGAGCACCTCGGCGCGCGGAGCCCCGGGCTTCACCCCGATCTGCAACCACTGCACCACGCCGCCCGGAGCCACCGGCTTCGGCAGGTCCACAGCACTGCTCCACACGTTCGCCCACCCGCCGCTCTGCAGCGTCGCGAGGCACTGCTGCAGTGCGGGTGCCGCGGCTTGCAGCTGTGCTGGCGCGAACGACACCACGCTGGTGCCCGCGGCGAACTGCACGACGTCGACGTGGTAGTAGAGGTCGCTCGCGGTGCACGACAGCACCAGCGACTGCGCGAACGGGATCGGCAGGTGGCAGTTGCCGCCCTTGCTGCGCATGCCGGCAAGCGGCTCGGGCACGCCGTCGACCTTGCCGGCGAGCAGCGCTGCGAAGTCGACGCTCCAGACGCGCGCGCCGTCGATGTCGACGTGCAGCGTGCCCTGCGGATTCGCCGACCAGAGGCGCGCGACACAACCCGGTCCCTTCGCATCCGCCAGCACGTACTCCTTGCCGCCTTGGCCCTCGACGGTGCGCACGTAGTGGCCGCGGTCGTCGTTCGCATACCAGGCGTCGGCGTCGTTCGGGCCGGAACGCGAACGGGGATCGAAGCTGCTCCACTGCACGCAGCGCTCACCGGCAGGTGCTGGTCGGTAGAGCCAACGCGGGTCGCGGAG
>JBILEY010000166.1:0-10567 GCA_044351865.1 Planctomycetota bacterium
TCGGTGGTCTTGGCGCGATAGTCGTTCACGCTCTTCAGGTTCTGGGTGCGCTGCAGGAACACGAGCGCCTTCTGCAGCGCCTCGTGGTCCGCCGGCAGTCCGGTGGCGCGCAGCGCATCGAGCGAGAAGTGCAGGTTGCTCAGGTCGCCGCGCGATTTGGCGTCGTAGCCGATCGAGCCGTAGTCCGGATCGCTCGGGCTGTGGCCGGTGCTCTCGAGATGCTGGAAGGCGAGGATGCTGCGCTGCGCCTTCTTCAGCACCGGCTCGTGGGCGGGATTGGCGGCGCGCGTCAAGGCGCCGACGGCGACGCAGGTGACGTAGTTCGGCTGGCGCTGGCCGAACGTGCCGTCTTCGTTCTGCTGCGTCAGCAGCCAGGTGATGCCCTGGTCGACGACCTTCTGTTCGTCGGCGGTGCGCAGCGCCTTCGGCTTCGTCTGCAGCGCCATCAGGCCGAATGCGGACAGCCCCGGGTCGCGCATCTCGCGGCCGCCCATCTTGACGACGAACACGCCGTCCTGCTGTTGCTGCAGCAGCCAGGCGAGGCCCTTCTGGCGTGCTTGGGAGAGGGCGGGTGCCGGTGCTTGCGCCGCGGGCGGCGGCGTTTGCGCGGGGATCGCCGCGGCGAGGGCCAGTGCGAACAAGGGCAGGGCGGAGCGGGATCGTTGGTTCATGGTGGGCTCGTGGATGCGGCCGCAACGAACGTGCCCACGACGGCTCGGTTCGCTGGCGAATGGCGTCAAGGCGTGGTGTCGGCCGCGATGGGCGCCAACTGTCCACTGGCAAGGAGCGCGCGGTCAACCTTCGACCACGGCGAGGGGGACGCGCTGGTCGCTCTGCTCAGGTGCCCGAGCGAACGCCTTCGCCTTGCGCCGACAGCTGCACGCGCAGCTCCACCGTCTCCGGACGGTCGGGCAGGCCGCGCACCGCCAGCACGCGAACGACGTCGCCGGGCTTGCGGCTCGACAGCGCGCGCGGCAGTTCGTCGAAGCTGCGCACCGGCTTGTCGTCGATGGCGACGATGACGTCGCCGTACTGCTCGACGACCTCGCCGCGCTGCGTCGGGCGGATGCGGAACGGCCGCAGGCCGGCGGCGGCGGCGCCGTAGCCGTCCTGCACTTCGGTGACGATGGCGCCCGAGGCGAAGCCGAGGTCGGGATCGAGCCGGTAGGCGGGGTAGTCGTAGGCGCCCTTCACGCCGAGGATCGCCGTCGTCGATTTGCCGCCGAGCAGGCGCGGCACGATGGCGTTGACGGTGTCGACCGGGACCGCGAAGCCGATGCCCGCCGAGGCGCCGCTCGGCGAGTAGATCGCCGTGGTGACGCCGATCAGGCGGCCGGCCGAGTCGAGCAGCGGTCCGCCGGAGTTGCCGGGGTTGATCGCGGCGTCGACCTGGATCAGGCCGTGCATCAGGTTCTGGTTCTCGTTGGTCTCGATCGTGCGGTTCAGCGCGCTGACGATGCCGGTGGTCATCGTCTGGTCGAAGCCGAACGGGTTGCCGATCGCGATCGCGGTCTGGCCGACCTTCAGATCCGCCGAGGTGCCGATGGCGAGTGGCTGCAGCGCGTCGACCTTGCCGCGCAGGCGCAGCACGGCGAGGTCGTGGTTCGGCGACGACGCCAGCACGTCGGCGCGGAAGTTCTTGCCGGCGACCGTGACCTGCACCTCGCGCGCGTTGGCGACGACGTGGTGGTTGGTGACGACGATGCCGCTCTTGTCCCAGACGAAGCCGCTGCCCGAGCCCTGCGTCTGCGCGACGCCGCCGTAGCGCGTGCGCACCAGCGAGCTGGTGTTGATGTGCGCGACCGACGGCGAGCAGCGTTCGAACACCTCGACGAACGTCTGCTCGAGCGCTGCGAGGTCGCCGCGCGGCGCCACCGCGCGCGGCTCGGCGCTCGGTGCCGGCGTGAACCAGCCGCCGCGGTCAAGCAGCAGGTAGGTGGCCAGCACGAAGGCAGCGCCTGCCATCAGCAGCGGCACCGGACTCTGGCGGCGGGGAGCGAACGGCGGATAGGCGGTCATCGGCGGCTTCGTCCTCAGGGCTCGGCGCGCGACGCTCGCTGCGACGCGCGCTTGTTCACGCCGTCTCTACGACACGGCGGCCGGACTACACGGGATTCGGCCACAACTCGCGCCAGTCGCCGGCCGGAGCCTTCTGGTTGCGCAGCAGCGCCACGGCCTCGGGGTGCAGCTGCACGTGCTCCATCGCCGTCTGCGCCAGCACCTGGCCGCAGGCGTCGGCGATGCCGGTCGGGTGCAGGCCGTGGTACTGGAAGATGTGCGCCGGCGTGCCCGACTTGCTGAACTTGACGACCGCCTTGGCGAGCTGCGGCACGCCGACGATCGAACCCAGGTTGTCGAGCAGGCCGATCTCGCCGTCGTGCACCGACACGATCGGCACACGGCGGCCGGCGAGGTCGATGGCGTCGCCCGGGCCGAGCGGGCCCTTGCCGCCGCCAGCGGGGCGCAGGTGCAGCTTGCCGGTGACGCCGAGCGTCTGCACCAGGTGCCGGAAGTCCGTCTTGCGCGCCATCTCACCGCACAGCAGGTCCGGCGAGGTGACGACGGTGACGTTGGCGTAGACACCGCGGTCGAGCAGCAGCTGGGAGGCGCCGATCGCCTCGGGCACCAGGGCGCCCATGACGAACAGTTCGACGACGTTCTCGCCCGGCTGGTAGCCGCGGTAGCCGCGCCAGTCGATCAGGCGGTAGCCGCCGGCCAGCACGTCGTGCTTCAGCGACGCCAGGATCTCGGCGTCGGGTGCGTGCGGCACCTCGGCTTCGTGCAGGCCGCCGTCCTGCGCGGTCAGGCCGAGCTCGGCGCCGGCCGGCATCTCGCGCTTCCAGCGCGCCTGCTTCTTCATCCACTCGAGCAGCTGGTTCTGGTGCAGCGCGCGCGTCACCGCGCGGATCAGCACACCGCTGCGGCCCTTGTTGTCGCCGGCGAAGTGGCGGCGGATCGCGTCGCACAGGATCCACTCCATCTCGATCGCGAACGCCGGCTCCCAGGTGATCAGGTTCGGGATCTGGATGTCGCTCTTCCAGCTGTGCTGCGCGCCCTCGGGGGCGAGCGTGATGCCGCTCGGCGTGCCGACCAGCACGAACGACGAGCCCCAGTAGAGGTTGTAGTACAGCTGGTCGAGCGCGCGCTTGATGAAGAAGTCGTAGACCGTCATCAGCGGCAGGAAGGGGATGCCGACGAAGTAGCCCATCTTGCCGAAGCTGCCGAGCGCCGACATGCAGTTGGCCTCGGCGATCTCGAAGCGGATGTGCCGCGTCCACGCCTCGTCGGTCGGCGCCAGCTCCGGGCGCAGGCGCTCGTGCAGGTCGAGCTTGCTCTCCCAGTTCTCGTCGTGCTTGGGCCCGAAGATCTTCTCGTCCATCGCCGGGTTGATGTTGGTCGACGTGCCGACGTCCGGCGCCATCGTCATCATCAGGTCGGCGAGCGGGTTCCACTTCGCTTCGTCGGGCGTCGGCGCCTTGCCGGCCTTCTGCCCCTTGCCGGCCTTGGCGAGTTCGTCGTAGACGCCGATGCGCACGAGCTTGGCGGCGAGCTGGCCCCACATCCACTGCGTGTGCGTGGTCGGCGCCATCTTCAGGTTGATGTCGAGCGACTCCGGCATGCCGCCCTGCTGCTCGATCTGCGCCGCGACGCGCGCGCGGTTGGCGTCGCGCTGGGCTTCGAGCGCCTCGATGCCAAGACGCAGTTCGAGGCCGCGTTGGGTCAGGAACCTGCCCTCCTCGCTGTCCTTTGCGAAGCGCGCGAACGGGCGCTCGAGCGACAGGCCGTGCTCCTTCAGGATCGCGGCCACTTCGCTCTCCTCGGGCATCGCCGAGTGGTTGCCGTTGGCGGCGACGCACTGCAGGCCGCGGCCCTTGACGGTGTGGGCGATGATCAGCGTCGGCCGGCGCTTGTCCTTCTTGCTCTGCTCGAACGCGGCGACGATCGCCTCGTGGTCGTGGCCGCCGGTGTCGTAGAACAGCTTGACCACGTCGGCGTCGCTCAGCGACTCGATCAGCGCCTTGCAGGACTTGTCCTCGGCGATCACCGCGGCGCGCATCAGCTTGGCGTCGCGCTTCCACAGGTGCGCCTGGAAGTGGTAGTCGGTGAAGCCGCGTTCGAACACCTTCTTCAGCGCGTCGCCGCCCTTCTTGGCGAACACCGACTCGCGGAAGCGGCCGTGGCGCAGCTGGATGACCTCCCAGCCGTTCGCCAGGGCGGTGCCTTCGATGCGGTCGGCATCGGTGCCCTTGAGGCCGCGGTTGTTCGGGATGCGCGTGCCGTCGAGGTTCTGGCGGTTGTAGTCGACGATCCAGGTGACGTTGCCGAGCTCGCGTTCGGCGACCTCGGGCAGCACCTCGAGCAGCGAGCCTTCGCGGAACTCGCTGTCGCCCATCATGCACCAGAAGTGCGGCTCGTCGACGTCCCAGCCGTGCTGGCGCGCGTAGCGGAACGCCAGCGCCTGGTAGGCGGCGACCACCGGCGGGATGCCGACCGAGCCCGACGGGAAGAAGTGGAAGCCGTCGGCATCGGCCTCGGCGTGGTAACTCTGGAACACCGGCTTGCCGTCGTGGCTGAAGCTGCGCAGCCGCGTCATCACCGCTTCGGCTTCGGCGTCGTCGAACCAGCGGCCGTCCGCGTGGCGGAACAGGCCCATCGCATGGTGCAGCGAATGGTCGACCGGCGACGCGTGCGGCTTGCAACAGATGAAGTCGCCGGGCTGGCGGACGACCAGGTGCAGCGCCGTCATGAAGTCGAGGCTGCTGGCGCAGGCCGCCGGGTGGCCGCCGACCTTGGGGTCGGTCTTGTCGGCGTCGTCGCGGTTGTTGGCGACGTGGATCATCGCCACCATGTGGGCGAAGGCGCGACGGGCGATGCGTTCGATCAGGGGGAAGTCGGGCTTGCTGGCAGCCTTCATGCGGGGTTCGGCTCGATTGCGGGCGCGGCAAGGTAGGACGCGCGGCCGGTCCTTGCCACAGGCAAGGCCCGCTCGGCGCGATCCTCGGGGGGGTGGGTGGACGGGCGAACGGGACCCGTCGCCCGCCCGCTTCACGCCATGCGGGCGACGTAGGCTTCGATGCGGGCCAGGAAGTCCTGCGCCAGCGTCGGCCCTTCCAGCGTCACCACCTGCACGCCGTCCTCGTAGACCGGCGCGCGCGGTGCCTCGCCGGTGCCCGGCAGCGAGATGCCGAGGTTCGCGGCCTTGCTCTCGCCCGGGCCGTTGACGACGCAGCCCATGACCGCGACCTGCAGCGACGCCACCTGCGGCTTCGTCTTCTTCCACTCGGGCATGCGCGCGTGCAGGAACTTCTCGACCTGCTGGCTCAGTTCCTGGAAGTAGCTCGAGGTGGTGCGGCCGCAGCCCGGGCAGGCGGTGACCTGCGGCAGGAACGGCCGGATGTCCATCGCCTGCAGGATCTGCTGCGCCACGCGCACTTCCTGCGTGCGCGAACTGCCGGGCTCCGGCGTCAGCGACACGCGGATGGTGTCGCCGATGCCCTGCTGCAGCAGGATCGACAGGCCGGCGGTCGAGCCGACGATGCCCTTCATGCCCATGCCGGCCTCGGTCAGGCCGAGATGCAGCGCGTGGTCGGTGCGGTCGGCGAGGGCCCGGTAGACGCGGACCAGTTCCTGCACCTTGCTGATCTTGCAGCTGAGGATGATCTGGTTGCGGCGCAGGCCGAGCTCTTCGGCGGCGTGCGCCGAGCGCAGCGCGCTCTGCACCATCGCTTCGAGGAACACGACACCGGCGTCCTGCGGGATCGCCGAGCGCGCGTTCGTCTCCATCAGCGAACTCAGCAGCTCCTGGTCGAGCGAGCCGGCGTTGACGCCGATGCGCACCGGCTTCTGGTGGTCGACGGCGCACTGCACCATCGTCGCGAAGTTCTTGTCGTGGTTGGCGCCCTTGCCGACGTTGCCCGGGTTGATGCGGTACTTGTCGAGCGCCTCGGCGCACGCCGGGTACTTCCGCAGCAAGACGTGGCCGTTGTAGTGGAAGTCGCCGACCAGCGGCACCGCGAGCCCGCGGTCGGTCAGGCGCTGGCGGATCTCCGGCACCGCCGCCGCGGCCTCCTGCGTGTTGACCGTGATGCGCACGACCTCGCTGCCGGCGAGGAACAACTCGGCGACCTGGTCGGCGGTCGACTGGGCGTCGGCGGTGTCGGTGTTGGTCATCGACTGCACGACGACCGGATGGCCGCCGCCGACGGTGATGTTGCCGACCCGGACCGGGACCGTCTCTTTGCGTTGCGGCACGAACATGGGGGCGCGGAGGATAGCGGCCGGCGGCGGGCCCGGCGACAGGCGTGGCTATGGGCCCGGGATCCTGGGTCTGTCTGGGGCGGACATGGCCGGCGTGCGTCCCACCGGCCGCCGCCGACGAAGGGCCGCGCATGCCTTCGCCCTCGCCCGCGAACCAAGGCCCCGTGCAGCTCGTCTGGCTGAAGCGCGACCTGCGCCTGCACGACCACGGGCCGCTGTGCCGAGCCGCCGCCGCTGGCCCGGTGGTGGTGCTCTACGTGTTCGAGCCGCTGCTGCTGCAGGCGCCGGAGTCCGACCGCTGCCAGTGGCAGTTCGTGCTCGGCTCGCTGCGCGAACTGGCGGCCGAGCTGCGCCGGCGCGGCGCGTTCTTGTGCGTTCGCCACGGCGAGGTGGTCGAGGTGCTGGCGCGGCTCGACGACGAACTGCGGGCGCTCGGCGGCATCGCCCACGTGCACGCCCACCAGGAGACCGGCAACCAGCGCACCTACGCGCGCGACCGCGCGGTGGGGCGTTGGCTGCAGGCGCGCGGCATCGGCTTCACCGAAGAACCGCAGGACGGCGTCGTGCGGCGGCTCACCAGCCGCGACGGCTGGAGCCGGTTGTGGACCGAGCGCATGGCCGCACCGCAGCGGCCAGCACCCGAACGGCTCGTCGCCGTGCCGCCGTCGGTGGTGGCGCCCGGGGAACTGCCGACGCTCGACGAACTGCAGCTGCCGCCGAGCACCGTTGTCGACCCGCAGCCGGGTGGCGAGCGCGCCGCACACACACTGCTGCAGTCGTTCCTGCACGAACGCAGCGAGACCTACCAGAAGGCGATGTCCTCGCCGTCGCTCGGCGAGCACGCGTGCAGCCGGCTGTCGCCGCACTTCGCCTACGGCACGATCTCGTTGCGCACCGTGCACCAGGAGCTCGAGCAGCGGCTGGCGGCGCTGCGCGAAGCCCCGAAGGAGGCGCGCGGCGGCTTCCCGACGTCGCTGCGCAGCTTCGCGGCGCGGCTGCGCTGGCACTGCCACTTCGTGCAGAAGCTCGAGGACGAACCGTCGCTCGAGTTCGAGAACCTGAACCGCGCCTACGACGGACTGCGCGAGCACGACGTCGACGAAGCGCGCCTCGCCGCGTGGAGCGAAGGGCGCACCGGCTTCCCGATGGTCGACGCCTGCATGCGCATGCTCGCGGCCACCGGCTGGCTGAACTTCCGCATGCGCGCGATGCTGGTGTCGTTCGCCGCCTACCATCTGTGGCTGCACTGGCGCCCGGTCGGCCTGCATCTCGCCCGCGTGTTCACCGACTTCGAGCCGGGCATCCACTGGAGCCAGGCCCAGATGCAGAGCGGCACGACCGGCATCAACACGGTGCGCATCTACTCGCCGAAGAAGCAACTGCTCGACCACGACCCCGACGGCACGTTCGTGCGCCGCTGGCTGCCGGAGCTCGCCCACGTGCCGACCGTGCATCTCGCCGAGCCGCACCGCATGACGCGCAGCGAACAGGATGCAGCGCACTGCACGATCGGCCTCGACTATCCGGCGCCGATCGTCGACGCCGCGGTGGCAGTGGCGCTGGCGAAGCAGCGCCTGTTCGCCGTGCGGCGTTCGTCGGCGGCGCGCGCCGAGAGCCGACGCGTCTACGAGCAGCACGGCAGCAGGAAGCGCCCGCAGCGCCGCCGCCGCAGCAGCAAGGCGGCGATGGCCCGCGAGGCCGGGAGCGACGCATGAACGCCGACGTCGCCATCGTCGGCGGCGGCCTCGCCGGCCTCGCCGCCGCGCGCGAACTGCGCGCTGCCGGCCGTTCGGTCGTCGTGTTCGACAAGGGCCGCGCCGCCGGTGGCCGCTGCGCCACGCGCCGCAACGCCCCGTACGCGTTCGACCACGGCGCTCAGTTCTTCACCGTGCGCGAGCCGGCGTTCGCTGCGTCGTTGGCGCCGTTCGGCGATCGGCTCGTGCAGCGCTGGAACGGCCCGTTCCGCACCTGGCAGGACGGCGTGATCGGCCCCGATCCGCGGCCGGGCGAACGCTACGTGGCGGTGCCGGGCATGTCGGCGCTGCCGCGCGCGTTTGCCGAACCGCTCGGCGAAGCCGTTCGCGCCGGGCTGCGCGTCGAAGGACTGAGCCGCGATGGCGACGGCTGGTGGCTGTCGCTGCGGCGCCTCGCCGACGACGCGCTGTTCGCGGACGGGCCGTTCGCCGCGGTCGTGCTGACGTTGCCGCCGCCACAGGCGAGCGCCTTGCTCGCCAACGCCGCGATCGCGAGCCCGGTCGCGCGGAAGCTCGACGAACTGGCGGCGTCGCTGCAGCCGTGCCTCGCGGCGATGGTGGCGTTCCGCGAACCACTCGCCGGCGGCGTTGGCGCGTGGTTCGTCACCGACGAAGTGCTCGGCTTCGCCGCGCACGACGGCGGCAAGCCCGGGCGCTCGGGCGAGCCGACCTACGTGCTGCACGGCACGGCCGCGTGGTCGCAAGCGCAGTTCGAGCAGCCGCTGGAAGGCAGCTTCGACGCACTGCTGGCCGCGTTCGCGCGAGTGGTCGGTGTGCCACTGCCCGAGCTCGTGCACCGCGGCATGCACCGCTGGCGGTATGCGCTGGCGTCGCCGCCGCCGCCGGGGCCCGCGGCCGGGTTCGATCGCGAGCAGCAGCTCGCCGCGGCAGGCGATGCGTTCGTCGGCGGCCGCGTCGAGGGTGCGTTCCTGAGTGGCGTCGCGGCGGCGCAGCTCGTGCTCGCCGGCTGAGCGGCGGCGGGGACACCACGGATCCTGCCTCCCGTCAGCATGCGTGGCAGCTGCCTCGCGACCGCGTAGGCCTCGAGAGATGCCGTCCAAGGTTCGGAGCGGCGGCGGGGAGCGCTGGATGTGGCAGCTGGTCCCGAGTCTGGCGTGCTCGATCCCGCCGCGCGCCTCAGCGCGAGCCCGGAAATCACGGCCCTGTCCGTGTCGCCGTCGCCTCGCTTGGGGGTGCTTTGGTCTGGCACAGTTGCAGCAGGAATGGGGATCC
Source organism: Planctomycetota bacterium (assembly GCA_044351865.1). Lineage (GTDB taxonomy): Bacteria > Planctomycetota > UBA1135 > UBA1135 > UBA2386 > UBA2386. The sequence goes on from JBILEY010000166.1 coordinate 9,246, forward strand.
GAGCCGATCGAGCACGGCGAGCTCGATCGTGCATTGCAGCACCTCGCGAGCGGCGTCGGCAGACGCGCCGCTCGGGCGGCTAGGCGAGTGCAGCCCCGGCGCTCGCCGGTCGCCCGAACGTCGTTCCCGTGCTTGCATCTCGCGGTGTCGATTCGTATATGTGCGCAATCAAAAGAGATGGCTGCGAAGCGACGAAATCCAGGCGGAAGGGCCAAGGCCGAAGGGGCCCACGGAGATGACTCGAAGGCTGTTCGTGGCCAGCGTTCGGCCGGTGAATGCGCGGCTCCGTTGCTGCCGTTCCGCTCCGGGCGCGGTGGTGCGCGAAAGGGCGCTGGTCGCAAGCCGAAGATCTCCGGCCGGCCCTGTGTCGACCACCGCGAGCGGGCGCCGCTGGCGAAGCGCTTCCCCGTGCACGTGACGCTCAAGCTGTGCAGCGGCCTGCCGCGCTTGCGCAGCAAGCGCGCGTACGCCGCCCTACGCGCGGCGTTCGCCGCCGGCTGCGCCCGCAACCTCGCCGGCACGTTCCGCCTCTGCCACTACGCGGTCCTGAACGACCACCTGCACCTGCTCTGCGAAGCCGAATCCCGCGCCGCCCTCTCGCGCGGCCTGCAAGGCCTGCTGATCCGCATCGCCAAGGCGCTGAACAAGCTGTGGCAGCACCGCGGCCGCGTCTTCGCCGACCGCTACCATGACCACATCTTGAAGTCGCCGCGGGAGGTGCGGAACGCGCTGCGCTACCTGTTCGGGAATGGCAAGAAGCACGCAGCGGAAGGCCGCGAGGTGAAGGTGGCCCAGGCCATCGACACGTTCACCTCGGCGCCGTGGTTCACGGGCTTCCGCGAACGCATCACTGTGCTCGGCCTCGAGGCCGTCGTGCGGCCGGTGGCCGACGCGCGCACCTGGTTGCTGACCGAGGGCTGGCTGCGGCACGGGCGTCTGAGCGTGCACGAGCTGCCCAGCACCGCCTGACGCGCCTGCACGGCTGCGAACGCAGCCGCCAAACATGCTCCGAGAGCCCGTAGCGGGCTCTCAGTCGCGGCTCTGCAGCTTCGCCAACAGGCGCAGCGTCTCGAGGTAGAGCCACACCAGCGTCACCAGCAACCCGAACGCCGCGTACCACTCCATGTGCTTCGGCGCCTTGTTCGCTTCGCCCTGCTCGATGAAGTCGAAATCGAGCACGAGGTTCAGCGCGGCGATCAGCACGATGAACAGGCTGATGCCGATGCCGATCAGCCCGCTGCCGTGCAGGAACGGCATCTCGATGCCGAACATGCGCAGGATCCAGCTCGCCAGGTAGAAGAAGAAGATGCCGCCGGTCGCAG
>JBILEY010000007.1:0-29767 GCA_044351865.1 Planctomycetota bacterium
CAGCCGTTCGGGGCCGAGGTCGAGGAACTCGCGGTTGCGCCAATACTGGTGCGCCTGCGCCGAGCCCGGGAAGCGCTGGATCAGCACGCCGGCGCGTTGGCGCGCGCGCAGCCGCAGGCCGGCGAACTCGTAGCAGGCGATCGCCGCCAGCGCCGTCGCTTCGCTGGCGCCGCCGTGCTGGTCGAGCAGCGCTTCGGCGGCGACGAGGCGTTCGAGTTGTGGCCGCAGGCTCGCGTTCGGGTTCTCCTGCGCGATGCCGTAGGCGAGCTGCGCGGTCAGCGGCACCAGCGTCTCGGCGAACTGGCGCGCGAGCCACGCGTCGGGTTGGCGCTGGCTCTGCACCGTGCCCAGCGCCTGCACCGCGAAGTCCGCCCCTGCCTTGCCGTCGCCGCGCAGCCACGCGGCGACCGTGGCCACCGCGGCGGCTTCGGCGCGCAGGCCGTCGTCGGCTTCCTGGCCGGCGAGGACCTTGCCGGCGGCGTTCGCCGTCTCCTCGAGCCACAGGTCGGCGCCGCGCTTGCCGTCGCGCAGCAGGACGCGCGCGAGCATCAGGTTGCCGATCGCCTGCTGCAGGCGCGTCGCGTGGTCGTCCGCGCGTTCGCGCAGCGCCGCGTCGCAGCGGTTCAGCAGCGCTTCGATCTGCTCGCGATCCTCGGCGTCGGCGGCCGGCGGGCTCCACGCGTTGGTCCAAGGCTTCGCCAGCGGCGTGTTCGCGTCGAGCGCGAAGTGCTGGGCCAGGCGCGCGGCGAGCGGATTGCCGGCGCCGAGTTTCGTCAGGCTGGCGACGAGCAGCTGCACGCTCTGCGCGTGGTCGGTGCGCGCCAGCACGTTCTCGATCTCCGGCACCACGGCGGCGTCGCCGATGCGGGTCAGCGCCTCGACCGCCAGCACCATCTCGCTCGGCGAGCCCGTGCGCAGCACCGGCCGCAGCAGGTCGATCGGCGCGTTGGTGGCGTCGGCGGCGGCGGTCAGCACGCGCGCGCGTTCGGCGGCGTCGCCCTTCTGCAGGCGCAGCTCGAGGCGCAGGCGCGAGGCGGCATCGCGGCGACGGAACAGTTCGCCGAGGTCGTCGGTCGGGCAGTAGCCGGCCTTCGGCGTGCCCTTGTGCTTCCGGATCTCGTCGATCGCGCGCTGCATGCTGCTGTCGAGGAAGCGGTCGAACAGCACGGTGCCGTCGGCGGCGACCGCGAGGTGGCGCGGCGCCACGCGCTGCTCCTTGAACCAGCGCTTGTAGAGCTCCGGTTCGATGGTGATGTGCTCGCTGCAGGTGCAGCCGGGGAAGCGCGGGCAGTCGATGCGGTTGCCGTTCTCGTCGTGGTCGGCCTGGTTGTGCTGCACCGGCGACGCGATCACGCAGACGTAGCCTTCGGTCAGCGCCACGAACTCCGGGTCCTGGTAGACCTTCGTTGCGAAGCGGTCGTTGAAGGCTTCGCCGTCCTGGTTGACGACGATCAGCAGCGGCAGGCCGCTCGCCTGCTGCGCCGCCAGCGCGTCGGCGAGGTTGCGCTGCCAGACGATCTGCTTCGTGGTGGCCGCCGGCGGTGGGGGCGGCGGCGGCTCGACCGGCTCCTGCGGGGCGGGGAGCAGCAAGGAACAGAACCAGAGGGGTGCAGCCAGCAGCATCGTGGCGATCCTACGGGCGTCGGGTAGAACCGCGAGCCCGCCGGGGAATGCGGTGGGTTGAGGTACTCATGCAAGAACGAACGTGGCGATGCTGGTTCGGTGTGGTCGTTTCCTGGTTGTTGCTGCTCGCATGCCAAGGGCCGCACGCACGGATGGAGGCCAAGCCGGGGTTGATGCTCGATCGGGAATCCGCCGAGGCGGCTCCACCGCGCCCCGCGGCTCCGGTTGCCCGCTCCTCCCGCATGGCCGGAATGTCCGAACTGTCCGACGACGACGCCGATGCGCAGCGCGGCGGGCCGAAGGCGCCGGTCGCGACGGAGCGCCTGCTGATCCAGCGCGGCCAGGTGCAGGTCGAGGTCGTGCGTCCCGAGGACAGCGCGCGCGAGTTCCTCGCCAAGGTGAAGGCCGCCGGCGGCTACCTGCAGCAGCAGGCGGGTGGCGTGCTGACGGTGCGGCTGCCGGCGGGTGAGTTCGACGCGATGTTCGCGGTCGTGAAGGCGATGGGCCGTGTGCTCGCCGAACAACGTCAGGCCGACGACGTCACCGAGGAGTTCGTCGACCTGGGCATCCGCATCGACAACGCCCGCAAGGCGCGCGATCGCCTGCTCGAGATCCTGCAGAAGGCGGAGAAGGTCGAGGACATCCTGAAGGTCGAGGCGGAGGTGCGCCGCTTGACCGACGAGATCGAACGCATGGAGGGCCGCAAGAAGTTCCTCACCGACCAGGTGGCGATGGCGACGCTGCAGGTGACGTTCGTCGCCAAGGTCGAGCCGGCTCCGCCGCCGCCGCCGAAGCGTTCGCGGCAGCTGAGCCCGTTCGATTGGATCAACGAGACCGGTCCGGAAACCCTGCTGGAGGGCCGCTGACATGCGCGCCGTGCTGAAGTTCGGGAGCGCGTCGACGCTCGTGTTGTTGGCTGCGTGTGCGGCGCCGATGCAAGTGCCCGAGGGCTTCTCGCGGCTGCGCGGCGGCGACGGATTCGTCGCCCGCGCCGCCGACGACGGCGTGCTGCGCTCCCGCAAGGTGCCCGATCCGACCGAAGGTTCCAACGCGGCGTTCTGGCTGCAGGCGCTGCGCACCGACTTCGTCGGCCAGCGCGGCTACGTCGAGACCGGCACCGGCGAGGTCGCCGACGCCGACGGCGTGACGGGACACTGGATCGAGTGCACGGCCAACGTGCGCGGCGAGAAGGTCGGCTACCTCGCTGCCGTATGGGCGCGCCCTGCAGGTGCCGTGCTGTTCGGCAAGGGGCAGAGCCAGGTGCAGGTGGTCGAGTTCGCCGCGCGCGAGCCGGTCTACTCGGCACGCATCGCGGCGGTGAAGAAGTCGCTGTCGACCGTGCGCGACTGACGGCGTTCGCCGGGCCGCCAAGTTCAGGAGGGCGTATCGCCGGTCGATAATGCGTACGGTATTCTGTGCGGAATTATGTCCTCCATCAGCATCCAAGACCTGAAGCAAGCGCTCGCCGACGCCATCCGCCGTGTCGGCCTCGGTGAGTGGATCACCATCCTGCGGCACGGCACGCCGGTTGCCCGACTCGGTCCGCCGAGCGAGACCGGGCTGCGCGTCGGCAGCCGCTTCGAGACCGGCGGGCGCATCGCGCCGTTCGGGCGGCGGCTGACCGGAGGCGCTTGGCTCGACGTGTTGGCCGACGACCGGGGCGGCGACGAATGACCCGGGCCCGCGTCTACGTCGACACCTCGGCTTACCTGTGCGTGCTGCTCGGCGAGGATGGCGCCGCCGAGTTGGCCGAAGTGTTCGCTGGTGCCCGGCTCTACTCCTCGGTGCTGCTGGTGCTCGAAGCGCGCCGCAACCTGGTGCGCCTCGCGCGCGGCGGACAGCTGCCGGCCAAGAAGCTGAACGACTTGCTCGACCGAGTGCAGCAGGACATGGAGCTGTTCGCGTTGCGCGATCTGTCGATCGAGCTGTGTGCAGATCCGACGCTGCCGGCCGTGACCACGCCGCGCAGTCTCGACCTGGCGCACCTGCGCACGGCCCTGTGGTTCCATCGGCGCGAGCCGTTGCATGGCTTCGCGACCCGCGACGACGGCCAGCGCCAGGCGGCGCGCGAACTCGGTCTACCGGTGACTTGAGTCGCAGCTCAGCGCGGCAGCGGGAAGGCTTCGCAGAGGCCCTGGATCGTCGCGCGGAACCGTTCCGCGTCGCCGCCGCGCACGAGGCCGACGATGACGTCGGCGATGGTGGCGATCTGGTCGCGGCCGAAGCCGCGCGTCGTCACCGCGGAGGTGCCGAGGCGCAGGCCCGAGGTGACCATCGGCGGGCGCGGGTCGCCCGGCACGGCGTTCTTGTTGACCGACAGGCCGGCCGCGAGCGCGCGCTCTTCGACCTGGGCGCCGGTGACGTCGGTCTTGCGCAGGTCGACCAGCACGATGTGGTTGTCGGTGCCGCCGGTGACGACGTCGAGACCGGCCGCCATCAGGCGCTCGGCGAGGAACGCCGCGTTCGCCTTCACCTTCTGCTGGTAGGCCTTGAACTCCGGCCGCAGCGCTTCGCCGAACGCGACCGCCTTGCCGGCGATCTGCTGCACCAGCGGGCCGCCTTGTGAGCCCGGGAACACCGAGCTGTTGATCTGCTTTGCGATCTCCTTCTTCGCCAGGATCATGCCACCGCGCGGGCCGCGCAGCGTCTTGTGCGTCGTCATCGTCACCACGTCGGCGATGCCGACCGGGCTCGGGATGACACCCGCGGCGATCAGGCCGGCCGGGTGCGCGATGTCGGCCAGCAGCAGCGCGCCGACTTCCTTGGCGATCGCCGCGAACGCCGCGTAGTCGATGTTGCGCGCGTAGCTGCTGCCGCCAGCGATCAGCACCTTCGGCTGGTGTTCCTTGCAGACCTTGCGCACCTCGTCGAGGTCGATGCGGCCGGTGCCGTCGACGCCGTACTGCTTGGCCTGGAACACCATGCCGGTGTGGCTCTTGTCGTGGCCGTGGCTCAGGTGGCCACCGGCCTTCAGCATCATGCCGACGATGCGGCCGCCGGGACCGGCGAGCGCCAGCAGCGCCGACAGGTTGGCGGTCGTGCCCGAGTGCGGCTGCACGTTGGCGTCCTCGGCGCCGGCGAACAGCTGCATTGCGCGCTGCCGCGCCAGCTCCTCGACGCCGTCGGCGACCTCGCAGCCGCCGTAGTAGCGCTTCGCCGGGTAGCCCTCGGCGTACTTGTCGGTGATGCGCGACGAACTCGCTTCGCGCACGGCGGCGGAGCAGTGGTTCTCCGACGCGATCAGCGTCAGCGTCGTGGCCTGGCGCTTGTCTTCGCGCTGCAGCCACGTGGCGACTTCGGGGTCCTGTTGGCGGAGAAGGCTCGGTGTGGTGTCGGCGGTGCTCACGGGGCGGGCAGGCTACGGTCGCGATCGTGGGCTGGCCAGCGGGCGGACGGCGATGCCGGCTCCGCCCTCCCGCCCGGTCGGGTGGCGCTGCCGACCCGGACCGATGCGGGCGAACGTGCGGCTGGCCGTCACTTCGCGTCGTCGCGCATCACCGTCGCCGGCAGCACCCGCACGGCGTCCGGCGACGTTTCGCCCGGCAGCGCCAGCGCCGCCAGCAGCGGACCGTTCGCCAAGGGCTCCGGCGGCAACTGTACGCTGGCCAGCACGCAGTCGCGCAGCCCATGGCTCAGCGCCGCGGGCACTGGCTGGCTCGGCGACGGGCCCATCTCGTGGTAGACGGTCCACGCCAGCGCCACCTGGTCGGCCGGCAGCGTACGCCGGTCCTTCTGGCGCAGGCCGAACAACGCCTTCGCGGTCGCCTGCAGCAACTCGGGCTCGCGCTCGGCCCGCGGGTCGGCGCTCAGCACGATCGCGCCCGGCCACCACTGTGTGTTCTGCTCGTCGAACCAGGCCTGGTTGACCATCACCAGGGCCGCCGGCAGCACCTGGCCACGCTGGCGCAGGCGCAGCAGCAGGCGTTCGCGCCGGCTGCGCAGCAGCTTGCCGCCGTAGTGCAGCGCCGCGGCCACCAGCGCCAGCAGCACGAACCAGGCGAACTCCACGTCCGAAGGCGCCTGCTTGGTCTCGGTCGCGGTGTTCACCATCCCGACGATGTGCAGGAACAAGCCGAGGTAGGCGAACAGCGTCAGCACGAACGCCATGTCGGCGCGCGACAGCACCGGGTCGTCGTCCTTCGCCAGCAGCTTCTCGAGCTTCGACTTCTGTTCGAGGAAGTCGAGGCGGGCGCGCAGGTCCTTGCCGTTCACGACCGCACCTCCCACGGCAGGGCCGCGCACAGCGTCTGTCCCGCATCGCCCCACAGCACCGACGCCGCGGCGCGGGTGTGGCCCGCTCGCCGGTCGTCCGGCACCGCCAGCACGAACACGAGGCGCGGTTCGTGGGGTTCGTCGCCGCCGTCGACCGGCGGCAGCACGAAGCGGGTCAGCTCGAGGTCGTCGCCGAGTTCGCGCGGCAGCGGCGTGCGGCTGCCGTCGTAGCTGCGTTCCCCGGCGGCGCGGATCGCGGCCACCACCGGGGCCAGCGCCTGCACCGCGGTGCTGCCGTCGACGTGCGCGCGCAGGCGCTCGGCGGCGGCCAGCAGGGCGGCGAACGACTTCGCATCCGGCTCGCGCGGCGCGATCACCGCGGTCGCCCGCCAGATCGACGCGTTGTCGGGTGCTGCGGTGCGGGCGACGACGACCGCCGGCAGCAGGCGGGCGCGCCGGTAGAAGCGCAGGGTCGCCCGTTCGTGGCGGCCGCACAGCGCGTAGCGCAGCAGCCACAGCAGCGGCACGAGGCCGGCGCTGACCCACAGCACCGGCCCGCGTGTGCAGCCAGCGACGACCAGCGTCACCGCCATGGCGCCGACGAGGGCCAGCGACAGCATGGTGCCGCGCAGGATGGCCTGCGGCGGTCCGAAGCCGAACGGCACGCCGCCGAACCAGCCCCAGACGGCGTTCTGCTGCACGAATGCGATGCGCGCCCGCTGTTCCTGGAACAGCAGCCGCAGCCCTTCTGCGTCGTCCGGGGCGACTTCCGTGAGCGGCGGCCCCAGCAGATCCTGTGCGCTCATCGCCGCATCGTGCCATGGCGATCGTTGGCAGGCTCGTGGCGAGTTGCGCTCCTTCGGCTGAGCGGGTGCGCCGCGGTAGGCAGCGTTCGGGCATGCCTGTCGCATCGCGACGGTGTCCAAGGCAAGGTAGGACTTCGAACGATGCCGAGTACGTGGGCCATCCGGGATGCTCTACCCGACGATCTCACGCGCAGCTGGTCGCCTGGTGCCGATGACGGCGCCGTCATGAATCGAGCCTGTAGTCTTCGTTGATGAGCATGTTGGATCCAGATGCCCTGGTTCGTCGGCTTCGTGCCGAGCATGAGTGCGCCGCTGGTGCATTCGAGGCACAGATCCGCGCGGCAGAGCGCTCGCTGGGGGCTGCGATCCCGCAGGATCTTCGCGCCCTGTTGCTGAGCATGAACGGCGCAACATTCTGGCGGAATGGCGACTTTCCGTACCGCCTCATGGCGGTGGAAGAGATTGCTCCAGTCTGGACTCTGTTCGGCAAGGCGGAGGGATCGCCGAGTCTCGTCGCCATCATGCAGGTGCAGGGAGACTACGTCTGCCTGGACCTGGCTTCGGCTCACCCCAGCAGGGCCATCTACTGTGCCATCGAGACGTTCCCGTTCGAGTTGCTGGGCGTGTGCGAGTCGGTGTGGGAGATGTTGTCCATGGTCGTGGAGAGTGGTGGCAAGGAGTGGTTGTGGCCGGCGGTCCTGGCACATCACAAGAAGCACGGGGAGCTGTGACCGGACGCTGATCGAGGTGCTGAAGCAAACTCGTGCGTGGGCGTGATTCGCCCAGCCGTCCATGTAGGAAGAGCGCTCTGTACGATGCAAGGATCATGAGCGACGCACGCAAGCTGCGGATCGAGCCAGGCAAGGTGTTCACCGCTGCCTGCGCATGCTGTGCATCGGAGACGCGGACCTTGTCGGGGTTCGTCTATTCGGGGGACGCGGCGTTCGGCGCGTACTTCGTGACGGGAACGGTCGGGCGACCGGAACACGATGCCTCGTTCGACCTGATCCTCGGGTCGTTTGGCGATGCGGCGTGCGGTGACCGCCGCGGTGTATCCGTGGTGTTCCGAAGTGGTCCCCAGGGCGGGTTCATGGTGGTCGACGCGACCCCACGTCTGCGTGGGGCCGAACTGGTCGACGTCGCGATGACGAGGCAGGACGTCGTCTCGGGCCCTTGGGCGGCGATGGTGTTCGAGGTGCTCGACGCGATCTGGCTGCAGGACCACAGGATCTCGGACCTGGTTGCCCCCTCGTCGTTGCCGGATGGCCAGGGGTAATCGCCGTAGATCCAACGGATGCGACCTCGCGGAGGGCGCTTCGGCAGCCGCAGTGCCTCCCGACCGCTTGCTCCTCAGCCCACTCCGCCGTAGTGTCATGTTGAAAATGACAAATGGCTGAAGATGACAAAAGCCTGGGGTTGCTGCACGAGGTCGCGGCGACCTTCGATGGCACCGAGATCTCCGTCACGCTCGGCGGACGTGCGCAGCCGGCCGATCTGGAGGGCGGCTTCCGTGCCGACATCAAGCGCCGAGGCGGCAAGCGGCATCCCGTCCGTCTGTATCCGGTGCGCGGTGCTCTCGGTCTCGCCGCGGTCGATCGCATCGGTGCGGCTGCCGCGAGCGCGCGAGCTCCGGTCGTCGTCGTGGCCGCGGTCGTGGGCAAGGAACTGAGAGCGGCACTGGTCGAACACGGTCTCGGCTATCTCGACCTGGCCGGCAACTGCCACCTCGAGCTCGACGGCGGCAACGTCACCGTGCACGTCGAGGGCAAGCGGCGGACGGCGCGCCCCGCCGGCAGCGGCGGCCTGCGCGCGGCCGGCTACCAGGTGTTGTTCGCGTTGCTTGCCGACGAGAGTCTGCTGGCGCGCACCGTTCGCGAAGTCGCCGAAGTGGCCAACGTCAGTCGCCACGCGGCGCACAGCATGGCGGCGCGGCTGCGCGACGAGGGCTTGCTGGTGCGCGCCGGCCGCAGCGAGCACGTGTTCGCTCCCGGCGGCAGGGAGACGTGCATCGATCGGTTCGCTCTGGGTTGGGCCGACGTGCTGCGCGGGCGACTGCTCGCCGGGCGCTTCCGCCTGCGCGAGCCGGAGCCGGGGGCCGTGATCGCGGCGGTCGAGCGGACCTTCCACGCGGCCAAGGTGCCGTTCGGCTTCGGCGGTGCCCACGGGTCGTCGCGCTGGGTTCGCCACCTGCAGAGTGCCGAGACCGTCGTGCACACGGCCGCGTTCGGGCCGGAGCTGGTGCGAGCTCTCGGCGCGATTCCCGATCGCAGCGGGCCGTTGTACGTGTTCCGCACGATGACGGCGCGCGACCTCGCGGCGGACCGCGCCGACACCGCGCACCCGCTGCTCGTCTACGCCGAACTGGCTCGATCGCCCGAGCCGCGGGCGCGCGAGGCGGCGGGACTGCTGCTCGAACAGCTCGTGCCGGGGTCGCGTTGATGGCTCGCGAGCACGAGGCGCTGCTGGCCGCCGTGGCTCGTGCCCACCCGGACCGCGCGATCGTCGTCATCGGCGCTGCGGCGCTGCGTTGGCACTTCCCTGGGTTCCGCGGCACCCTCGATCTCGATCTCTGCCTCGCCGTCGACCTCGTCGAACATGGCGGCGGCCTCGGTTTGCCGTCCGATTGGCGGCGGCAGCTCGGCGTGCCGCATCGATGGCGCACGGAGGATGGTCGGATCCTCGACATCCTGCCGGCGGCGGACGCTCTGCTCGCGACCGGGCGGATCGCATGGCCCGATGGCACCGTCATGGACTTGGTCGGCATCGACCTCGCGATGCGCGACCATCACCGATACGCCCCGGAGTTGCCGGCGAACGTCAGGGTGGCGTCTCGCCGAGCCCTGTTCGTCGCCAAGGTCGCGGCGTGGCTGGACCGACCGGTGGAGCGGCAGAAGGACCTGGGTGACCTGGCTCTGCTGCTGGACGACTACGTCGAGCTCGACGACGCTCGGCGGTTCGACGAGCCGGCGCTCGCCGGAGTCGATTGGAGCGAGCGTCCGGCGTTCTTGTTGGGCATGGACCTGCGGGCGATCTGCTCGGCGCGCCACCTGGTGTCCCTGCGCGAGTTCGTCCGCCGCGTCGGCAACCTGGACGGTCTCGAGCATCACTGGCTGTTGCAGGTTGCTCCTCCCGCCTGGCGGGCCGACGACGTGGTCGCCACCGCCCGGCTCCGGGCTCTGGTAGCGGGTCTTGCGCTCGCGTGACGTCGTTTGCGTTCTTCGAGCCGGCTGCGAGCGTGTCGTGCGCGACGACTTCGCTTCGCCGCGAACTGGTGAACGCGCATCGCGGTGAGCGACCAGCGACGCTCGCCCGCAGAAAAAGAACGCGTCGGCCCCTGCCATTCGCGGCCCGTCGGTGTTGAATCCGCACCTCGTGGACCCGGCTCTCGCGTTCGCCACATGGTGTGGCGCGCGGCAGCGCGACCACGCTCCGGAGCCTCCCGAATTGAGCACACCGCCGAAGGACCTTCGCGCCTGGACCATCCGCGACAGCGTGGAGCTGTACCAACTCGCCGCCTGGGGCGGTGACTCGTACGCGATCAACGATCGCGGCGACCTGCTGGTCCAGCCGATGGGCAAGAACGGGCCGAAGTTCTCGCTGCCCGAACTGGTCGAGGACCTGCGCAACCGCGGCATCGAGTTGCCGGTGCTGCTGCGCGTGTCGGACATCCTGCAGCTGCGCGTGCAGGCGCTCGGCGGTGCCTTCAAGAAGGCGATCGACGAGTGCGGCTACAAGGGTCGCTACCGCCCGGTGTTCCCGGTGAAGGTCAACCAGCAGCGCGACGTGGTGGAGGAGCTGGTCGAGTTCGGCAAGGACCACTCGCTCGGCCTCGAGGCCGGCAGCAAGCCGGAACTGCTGATCGTGCTGGCGCACATGACCAACCAGGACGGGTTGATCATCTGCAACGGCTACAAGGACGTCAGCTTCATCGAGACCGCGATGCTGGCCCAGAAGATGGGCCTGCACACGATCATCGTCGTCGACCGCTTCGAGGAGCTGGAGACGGTGCTCGCCGTCAGCAAGCGCTTCGACCTGCGGCCGCACATCGGCGTGCGCGCCAAGCTGGCGAGCCGCGGTGCGGGCAAGTGGCAGGAGTCGGGCGGCGAGAAGAGCAAGTTCGGCCTGACCGCGGCCGAGATCGTCGACGTGGTCGAGCGCCTGAAGGAAGTCAACATGCTCGACTGCCTCGAGCTGCTGCACTTCCACATCGGCAGCCAGATCACCGCGATCCGCGCCATCAAGGACGCGCTGAAGGAGGCGACGCGCTTCTACACCGAGCTGCACGACCTCGGCGCCGGCCTGAAGTTCCTCGACGTCGGCGGTGGCCTCGCGGTCGACTACGACGGCTCGCAGACCAACTTCCACAGCTCGGCGAACTACTCGCTGCAGGAGTACGCGAACGACGTCGTGTTCGCCGTGCAGCAGGCGTGCGACGAGAAGGGCATCGCGCATCCGGACCTCGTCAGCGAGTCGGGCCGCGCGCTGACCGCGCACCACGCGATCCTCGTCTACGACGTGCTGGGCGTCAGCAAGCAGAACGTCGACGTGCCGAAGGGCGCGGCCGAGCACGAGGACAGCACCATCGCCAACATGGTGCAGATCCTGAAGGAAGTCAGCCTGAAGAACTTCCAGGAGAGCTACCACGACGCGCTGCAGCTGAAGGAGGAGGCGATCAGCCTGTTCAACCTCGGCTACCTCGACCTGAAGGGCCGCGCGATCGCCGAGAACCTGTTCTGGTGCATCTGCGACAAGATCCGGCTGATCGTCAACACGCTCGACTACGTGCCGGACGAGCTGCAGGGCCTCGAGCGCGCGCTGGCCGACACCTACTACTGCAACTTCTCGGTGTTCCAGAGCGCACCCGACCACTGGGCGGTGAAGCAGCTCTTCCCGACGATGCCGATCCACCGGCTGAACGAACGGCCGACGCGGCGCGCGATCCTCGCCGACCTGACCTGCGACAGCGACGGCAAGGTCGACAAGTTCATCGACCTGCGCGACGTCAAGAACGTGCTCGAGGTGCACCCGGTCACGCCGGGCAAGCCGTACTACCTCGCGATGTTCCTGGTCGGCGCCTACCAGGAGATCCTCGGCGATCTGCACAACCTGTTCGGCGACACCAACGCGATCCACATCTCGATGGACGAGCAGCACGGCTACCGCATCGAGCGCGTGATCGAAGGCGACTCGATCACCGAGGTGCTGAGCTACGTGCAGTACGACAAGCAGGACCTGATCCGCCGCATGCGCGGCCGCCTCGAGCAGGCCGTGCGCACCGGCAAGGTCAACATGCGCGAGTCGGCGTTGCTGATGCGTCGCTACGAAGAAGGTCTCGCCGCCTACACCTACCTGGCCGACGACGACGCGGTGTTCGGCACCAGCGACGCCAGCGGCCAGGCCCTGCCGGCGGTGCAGCTGCCGGCGGCGCCGGTGCTCGACGCTGCGGTCGTTCCGCCGAATGCCGTGCACGAGTCGCTGCCGCCTGCCTGACGATGGCGGCCGACTCGTGACGTTCGACCCGTGATGTCCGGCACCCGTGGCCCGTGCGCCACGTGAGCATGCGCTGGCGCGCGCTCTGCGCCGTTCCGCCCCCTCTGACCGAGCTCGCTGCATGCACGCCGCCGTTTTCGTCGATTTCGAGAACCTGTTCCTGTCGCTGAAGAACCGCGAGGAACTGACCGGCCAGCGCATCCGCGACCTGTGCTTGTCGATCCTCGAGCACCTGAAGGAACGCCTGCACGGCGACAAGGCGCCGATGGTGCTCGGCCGTTCGTACGCGGCGTTCGACACCTATCCGGGCATGGAGGTCGCGCACGACCTGGCGCTGATGGGCTTCGACCCGCAGTACGTGCTGACCGGCCACGCGGGCAAGAACTCGGCCGACGTGCAGCTCGCTTGCGACGTCTGCCGCGTGCTCTACCGGCGCCCCGACATCGACGCGATCGTCATCGTCAGCGGCGACCGCGACTTCATCCCGATCGCGCGCCAGGTGCTCGAGGAGAACCGCGAGCTGCGCGTCGTCGCCATCCCCGACAGCACCAGCGGCGACCTGCGCATGCGCGTCGGCGCCGAACGCTTCTGGAACGCGCTCGACCTGATCGGTCCGGAGCTGCGCGGGCCGCGCCGCGCCGCCGAACCGGCCGCGGCCCCGGCGGCCGAGGCCACTGCGAGTGCGGGCCCGGCCGCGGTCGCCGCCGGCAACGGCCACGCTGGCGGCAACGGCCACGGTGCTGGCATCGGCCACGCCGTCGTCGAGGACACCAAGCCCGTGCCGGCGCGCCCGCGCGCCGCGATCGTCGGCCACATCCCGGTGACCTGGCGCACCGGCGACGACGGCGGCGTCGGCGGCGACGAGCTCGCCAACCGGCTGGCGCAGTGCATCGACCTGATCCTGCGTGCGCAGGCGCGGCACGGCAGCCCCGAGGTGTGGTTGTCGCCGTTCCTGAAGGGCGCGATGAGCCAGCACTTCAGCGGCCTCGTGCACCCCGAGCGCCGCGCCCTGATCAACGAGCTGCGCAACCGCGGCGTCATCCGCATCGAGGAGCGCGAGAACCAGTACGCGGACCATCCGTACTCGGTCCTCGTGCTCGACATGGCCCACCCGATGGTCATCGCCGCCGTCGAGCGCAACAAGAAGCGCGAGGAGGCCAAGTGAACGTCCGCCACGCCGAGAACCGCATGAACCATCTCCTGCCCCGAGTGCTCGCCGTCGGCTGCGTCGCCGCACCGCTCGCCGCCCAGTCGTTCGCCGACATGGTCGAGCAGCGCAGGTCGGCGCAGCCGTTCGCCAAGATCCTGCAGCTCGAGGCCGGTGCGATCGGCACCGAGCCCAACGACCGCGACGAGGGCTCAGGCCTCGACCGCGACGTCAGCTGGGACGCGCGCGTCTGGTACCGCAACGAGTCGTTCGGCTCGCGCCGCGGCACGCTCGAGGCCTACGCCGGTCGCGACGGCCTCTTCGCCGGACTCCAGGACGGCAAGCTGATCGGCGACGACACCGTCACCCGCTTCGAGTTCCGCGGGCGCCCGTGGGTCTTCTACCGCGACGCCTTCTACAACGACGACGACCAGCTGGTGCCGAACGGCCTCTACGACGGCCGCGACTGGGAGGGATACATCGGCTTCGGCAAGGAGGCGCAGCAGGGCCTCCTGATCGAGCTCGGGCCCTACTTCCGCAAGCACGAGTTCCAGCGCTCCGGCCTGACGCCGTCCCCGGGGCAGTTCACCGTGCCCAACGACTTCAACGCCTACGGCCTGCGCATGTACTTCGAGCAGTCGACGCTGCAGTTCGACCGCCGCCGCGGTTCGGTGCGCGAAGGCTACGTGCTGAGCCTCTGCGGCGAGCGCGAGTGGAACGACAGCAAGGGCGAGTTCGGCAGTTCGGCGTTCACCACCGAGTTGCCGTCGGCGGTCTGGCGCCTTCGCGGTCGTCTCGACTGGTACATCCCGGCCACCGAGACGATCTGCTGGGAAGTGTTCGCCAGCGGCGGTTGGCACGACGAGAAAGACCGCCTGCAGAACACCGACGGCTCGCGGCCGCTCGGCAACCAGTGGGGCGACGTGCAGGTGCGCCTGCGCTTCGACCTCGGCCAGTCGTTCTCGCTGGCGCCATTCGTGCAGGGGCAGTTCTCGCGCACGCTGGCGCTCGACGGCTTCTCGTCGAACAAGAACCTGTTCTACGGCGGCGGCGCCGAGTTCTACCTGCACCTCGCCGATCCGCTGTCGCTGCACGGGTGGTACTCGTACCTCGACAACGAGAACCGGCCGTCGATCCGCATCGACCAGGACCTGCGCGGCGAGCACATGTTCTACCTCGGCATGGTGCTGCGCCTCGGCGCGACGCGCCGCTGACGCAGGCCTCTCAGAGCCGGAGAGAGAATCTCTCGAAGGCTCTGCGCGGCTGCGAAGGCAGCCGCCGAACATGCTTCTGAGAGGCCGTCTGCTGGAGTTCTTCTCGGCCTCTCAGGGGCGGCGGAAGCTCGGCTGCCACTGCGCGAACGTCGTCCGCAAACGGTTGCGGCCGTCGTCCTGCGTGCAGGTGCGCTGGAACGGCGCGCGAAGGCCGCCGGTCGAGCGGTAGTCGTCCCAGGACTCTTCGACGTGCACGACGCTGCCGTCGGCCATCGAGTCCCAGACCTCGACCAGGCGCACCAGGTGCGATTCGGCGTCGAGGTGCACACGCAGGCGCTGCGGGTCGCCACTGGCCTGCAACACGACGTGGTCGCGGTCGCCGACCGTGCGCTTGGCGACGACCTCGAACGCCAGTTCGCCGCGCGCGTGCGCCGCCAGCAGCGCCAGCGGATGGCGGTTCGCCTCGCGCCACAGCTGCGCGACCTCGCCGGCCGGCAGCGTCTTCGTCTCGTTGCCGAGGCGCTCGGTGCCGGCATCGGCGCCGACGTCGGTGGTGATCTTCTGGCCGAGCAGTTCGCGCTCGCGGTGCAGCGTGGCGCCGAGGCGACAGGTCGTCTCGTCGAGCAGCGTCGGCGCCTCGGCGTGTTCGGTGCGTGCCGTCGCGGCCCAGCCGTCGAAGCGGCGCAGCTTGTCGGCACCGCCGACCACTTCCGCTGCGCGCGCGAGCCACGGTTCGGCACTGGCCGTGCGCTTCTGCGCGGGCTGATCCGCGGGGTTCTTCGTCGCGTCCGGACCGGTGGTCGTCAGCCCCGCCGGCAACAGCTGCAGTCGGCGCACGCCGGCGAGATCCGCGGGTGGCGTGCCGCCGGCGACCACCATCGCCACCGGCAGCTTCAGGAACTCCTCGACCGCGGCGGGAGGCGCCAGCAGGCCGTGCTGATCGAGGATGACGAGACGCGCGTCGAAGTCGGCCAGGCTCTCGCCGATCGTCTGCAAGCGCGTTTCGGTGCGCATGCGCGCGCCGGGATCGAGCACCGCGAGGCGCGCGGTCAGTGGGGCGCGGCGGCGCGCGAGCTGCAGCTCGGAGGCGCTCGGCGCGACATCGCGCAGCGACTGGCGGGCCAGCTGCAGCGTGCGCCACGCGGCGGCGGCGTCGGCCGGCGACAGCCGCGCCCGCAGCACCAGCGCCGTGGCGTCGCTGCCCTGCACCAGCGAACTGCGCCAGCGCACGTCGGCCGGGCCCCGTTCGCGCTGCATCTGCTCGAAGCGACCGCCGGTGCCGTCGAGTGTCAGGCAGTCTTGCAGCACGTAGAGCGGTGCCGAGTTGGCGACCAGCGTCGGCAGCAGCAGCACCATCGCCACGTCACAGACTTCGGCGTCGTCGGGCGCCCAGAACACGCCGGAGTCGAAGCGGCGGTCGAGGATCGCGGGGCTGCCGGGGGCTGCGGGCGGCGACCAGCCGCTGAGATCGGCGGCACCGCCGCGGCGGAAGGTCGCCGCGACCTCCTCTGGCGGGCGCGCGGTCTCCAGCAGCCAGACCACGCGTTCGGGCCGGAAGAAGTGGCCGACGAACAGGCTCACTTCGCTGGCGTCGCGGTCCTGCAGGCCGTGCATGTGCTCGGCCGGATCGCGGTCGCCGAGCAACAGCTGTTCGGCGGTGGCCTGCACCGGGTCGCGGCGGACCGCGGCCGCGCACGCGGCGAGGCGCAGTTCGCGGATGCGGTCGACCTGGCTGCGCGATTGCGGCGGCTGCGTCACCGCGGTGCGCAGGGCCTGGGCGGCCGGGCGCCATTGATCGGCAGGCACGCGCACGTCGATCCACGTCGTCAGCGGTCCGGTGTGCACGTGCAGCGAACCACCGAGCTGCTCGATCGCCTGGCGCAGGCTGCCCCGGCCTTGCGCCGGGTCGGCGCTGTCGACCAGCACCTGCGTCGCGAGGTCGGCGAGGCTCGGTGCCTGCGACAGCGATCCCGCGAGCACGCCCACCTGCAGGCGGGCGTCGCGCCCCTCGGCGGTGCGGCCGATGCGCAAGGCGACGCCGTTGTCGAGGCGCAGCGACAGCGTCGCCTCCTGCGGGGTGCGGGCGGCGCTGCCGACCGCCGGCGGGGCCGTTGTCGTGGTGCCGTTCCGCGTCGGATCGTTCGTCCCGGGAGCGGGCGATGGCGTGCCCGGGTTGCCGGCGCAGGCAGCGAGCGAGGCGGACGCGGCGGCGGCGAGCAGCAGTCGGCGTGCGGGAGCGTTCATGGGCGGCCCTCCACCAGGGCGGTCGGGCCCGCGGTCAGGCGCTGCAACAGCCTGTGGACCGCGGCGGGGTCGGCGGAGCGTGCAGCGGCGCTGGGCGACCATGACGGGTCGGCGAGCGAACGTTCGGCGATGGCGATCGCCAGCTGGCGCGGGGACTCCGCGAGGTCGCGCCACTGCCGCTGTTGGCGCAGCTGCAGAGCCTGCAGGCTGCCGGCCTCGGGGGCCTTGGTGAGCGCTTCGCGGCATGCCGTCAACACGGCCTCCGGCAGCCCGGGCTTGCCATCCGGCTCGATCACTTCGACGACGACCAGCGCTTGCCCCTCGGCTCGCGGCGGCCACGGCACCTGCACTGCGACCGTGGCGCGCGGCCGTTGGTTGCGCTGCAGCCAGGTGGCGACGCGGCTGCCAGCGCCGTCGGCGAGCCAGAGCGCGCCCAGTTCGAGTGTTCCAGGGTCACAGTCAGCGGGCACCGGCCAGGCCAGCAGAAGCGACGGCACCGAGGCGCCTGGCACCTGAGACCGGCGCTGGCCCTGCAGCAGGCGCCGCGGCGGCAGCGGGGCCGCCGGCGTCGGCAACTGCGTCGCCGCGAACGTGGTGCGCAGCACGTTCGCCGCCGCGGCTGCGTCGAAGTCCCCGAGCAACACGTGCACGGTGCGTGTCGGATGCTGGGTCAAGGCCCAGGTGGCCAGCGCCGCGTCGCGCCGCGGTGCCGCCGGCGCCTTCTGGTCGGGTTGCTGCGTCAGCGGGTGCAGCGGCAAGGTCAGCGTCAGCAGCTCGGTGCGCAGCGGCGCCAGCGGGTCGGGTGGCGCCGCAGCTCGGCGCATGACGTCGGCGAGCCAGGCGCGCGGCAGTTCGCGCACGGCGTTCTGTTCGCGGCGTTCGACCAGCATGGCGCCGACGTCGGCGATCGCCGCCGGCAGCGTCGTGATCACGAAGGCGCCGACCGGGTCGTCGATGCGCACCTCGGCACCGTGCGCTGGCAGCGCCGCCAGCACGCGGTGGAAGGTCTCCGGGTCGGCGAGTTCGCGCGCCTTCCGGTCGAGCTGCTCGATGCGGGCGATGGTCGCAGCGTCGCCCGGGCGAGCGGCGAGCTGTTGCCAAGCGTCGTCCAGCTCGGACAACACCTGGCGTTCGGTCTCGGCGTCGCGACTGCCGGTGCGGAACGTTCCCAGCATCGACTGTTCGAGGGCGACGCGGGCCAGGCCGAGCACGCCGGGCGGGTCGTCGTTGCCGTCGACCCAGCTGGCGACGACCCAGTGCAGCTGCGGCACCGAGGCGTCGGTGCACAGCACGAAGCGGCTGCCGTCCGGGGTGGTCAGCTGCTGGACGGAGGTCGCCGGCAGGATGCCCTGTGCGAACGCCGCCACGGTGAAGGTGGTGGCCGCGAGCATGGCTCGCAGGCCTCTGCGAGCTGGCCCGCGAAGTGACGACGCAGCGGTGCTGGTTGCTGCAACCTCGCCGCGGATGGGCACCGCGTTGCGGCGTCCTGGAGGAGTCGGGGCCAGGTCGCCCCGCGGGCGAGCTGGCTCGAACTCAAATCTGCGATTGCTCGCCGCTGACGTCGACGCCGGAGTTCTCGCCGCTGGCGCGGCGGCCGGACCGCGGGCTGCAGACGCCGCGCTTGCTGGCGGCGACGAAGTCGACGATCTCCCGGCAGATCGGGTCGCGGTGCAAGGCGCTGCTGCGCACGAACTCGAGGCGTTGGTGCAGGGTTCCGGCACGCCAGAACAGTAAGCGGAAGACCCGCTTGACGAGAGCCTTCTGTTCGACCGTGAAGCCGTTGCGCTGCAGGCCGACGAGGTTGACCGCGACCAGCCGCGCGCGGTCGCCTTGCACCGTCGCGAACGGCGGCGCGTCGTGCGACACCATCGCGCCAGCGCCGACCATCGCCAGCTTGCCGACGCGCGCGAACTGGTGGATGCCGACCATGGCGCCGAGGATGGCGCGGTCGCCGATCACCGTATGGCCGGCAGCCATTGCGCCATTGGTGAAGACGACGTGGTTGCCTACGGTCGCGTCGTGCCCGATGTGGGCGCCGACCAGCAGCATGTTGTGGTCGCCGATCGACGTCGTGCCGCCGCCGAACGGCGTGCCGCCGTGGATCGTGACGTGCTCGCGGATGCGGTTGTGCGAACCGATGCGCAGCTTGCCGGTGACCGGCACGCCGGCCTTCAGCTTCTTGTCCTGGGGCGTGGTACCGACCACGCAGAACGGATACAGCTCGCTGTCCTCGCCGATCCAGGTGTCGCCGTCGACCACCACGTGGCCGACGAGCCTGGTGCGGGCGCCGATGCGGACGTTCGGCCCCACCGTGCAGTAGGGGCCGACTTCGACATCGGGGCCGAGTACGGCGCCGTCGGCGATGATCGCGGTGGGATGGATGCCCATCGATTGGGGGATTGCCATCGACTGGGGGAGTTGGGGGTGCGACCGGGCAAGCGCCTGCTGCGCCCAGCTCGGGTTCGAATGTCTACCCGAGCCCCGGCGGTGACGCTACCTTCTGTTCCCGCTCGGCCCGCCGCGACTCGGTGGCCCGCGAGGCTCGTTTCGGTGCCGTCGGCGGTTCCGGAAGCGGCCCCGCAGTGAGGCGTTCCGGCTTTTCCCGATGATCCCTGATTCCCTGCACCGTGCACCTGCCCTCGACCTGACCCTGGCCCTTCCGGCAGGAGTGGGCCGATGACTCGAGTACGTGGTGAGAGCGTCTCGCCCGGCGTCGCCGTCGGGCCGATCTTCCTGCGCGGGTTCGACGAGCTGGGCGCCGGGCGGCGACTGGCCGCCGACGAGGTCGAGGCCGAACTCAACCGTCTGCGCGAAGCGCTGCAGAAGAGCCGGGCGCAGGTCGAGGACATCAAGCAGCGGCAGGCGGAGACGCTCGGCGAAGCGGAACTGCGCATCTTCGACGCCCACATCGCCTACCTCGCCGACGCGATGTTCGTCACCGAGATCGAATCGCAGGTGATCAAGGAACGCCTGCCGGTGCGCGACGCGGTGCAGCAGGTGTTCGCGAAGTACGACCGCATCTTCCAGCTGGTCGAGAGCGACCTGCTGCGGCGGCGGGCCAGCGACCTGCGCGACGTCGCCACGCGGCTGCTGCGCAACCTCGAAGGCGGCGCCGTGCGCGGCGCGGCGAAGCCGACCGGGCCCTACATCCTGGCGGCGCGCCGGTTGACCACGGCGGACATGTTCGACCTCGACAACCGGACCGTCGAAGGCATCGTCGCCGAAGAAGGCGGCATGAGCTCGCACGCGGCGATCCTGGCGCGCAGCATGGGCATCCCGACCGTCACCGGCATCCGCGACCTGCCGAAGCTGGTGCGCGATGGCGACCCGGTCGTGCTCGACGCCACCGCCGGCGAACTGGCGACACGGCCCGACGACCGCGAACTGGCCGAGGCCACGGCCGCGGTGCAGCGCTGGAAGCAGAGCCGGCACAGCGCCGCGCCGGCGGCCGAGCAGGCGCAGACGCGCGATGGCACGCCGGTGCGGCTGCTCGGGTCGTGTGGCAGCGCCGGCGAGGCCGAGCTGGTGCGCACGTTCGGCATGGAAGGCATCGGGGTGTTCCGCACCGAGCTGCAGTTCCTGGCCGAGAAGATGCGCCCGTCGGAGGACACGCTGATCGCCGCCTACCGGCAGGTGGTCGAGGCGCAGGCCGGCCGGCCGCTGGCGTTCCGTCTGCTCGACGTGGCGGCGCAGACGCACGGCGACCAGCGCCTGCAGGAACGCAATCCGACGATGGGCCTGCGTGGCGTGCGCGGCCTGCTCGCCAACCGCGACGTGCTGCGGCTGCAGCTCCGCGCGATCCTGCGCGCTGCGGCCGGCGCCAGCGAGGTCGCCGTGCTGGTGCCGTTCGTGACCGCGCTGACCGACCTCCAGCGCGTCAAGGCGGCGCTGATCGAGGAACGCGTGGCGCTCAAGAAGGCTGGAGTGGCGTGCGCCGCCGACCTGATGCTGGCGCCGATGATCGAGGTGCCGGCGGCGGCGATGCAGTTGCCGGCGCTGCTGAACGAGAGCGACTTCGCCGTCGTCGCCGTCGACGACCTGCAGGCGCACCTGCTCGCCGCCGATCGCGACAACGCTGCGGTGCGCGAGTACCACGAGATGATGCACCCAGCACTGTTCGAGCTGCTGGCGCGCATGGCGAAGGACGCCGAACGCAAGCAGAAGCCGGTGGTGCTGTTCGGCGAGAGTGCGGCCGATCCGGTGCGGGTGCCGTTCTACCTCGGGGTCGGCTACCGCAGCTTCTCGCTGGCGCCGGTGCGCCTGCGCGGCGTCGGCAAGGTGCTGGCGCGCTACTCGATCGAAGAATGCCGGCGTATCGCCGCCCGCATCCTCGAAGCGCCGCGGGCGCTCGACGTGCAGAAGATCCTCGTCAGCCTCGAAGTCGAGTGACTCCCGCGCCGCCGGCCCCGAGGTCGCCGGTCGGTCAGCTCGGGGAGCGAACGGTGAGGACCGGGCAGGTCGACAGGCGCACGACGCGTTCGGCCGAGCTGCCGAGCAGCGCGTGCTTGAGGCCGGTGTGGCCGTGCGTGCCCATGACGATCATGTCGGCCTTGACCGCCTTCGCGCAGTCGAGGATCGCGTCGTGCGCGATGCCGTCGCGCAGCTCGAGCGTCGACTTGACGTTCTTCAGCGTCTGCTGCGCGGCGGTCAGCTGTTCCTTCGCGCGCGTGTGCATCTCGGTGCGCAGGTGCGGGAACGCCTGCGCCATGCCGAGCCCGCGGATCGGGTAGTCGAAGTCGGGGATCACGTGCAGCAGCACGAGCTCGGCGTTGGACGAGCGGGCCAGCTCGGCGGCGTAGTCGAGTGCGTGCTGGGCGGTCGGCGAGAAGTCGATCGGGCAGACGATGCGGCGGATCTGGATCATGGCGTTCGCAGGCTGGGGGAGGTTCCGGCTCCGTATGGCCACCATCGGCCGACAACGGATCCGGGCAAGTACGCCGATCGGCGCAGTTCGCTAGGCTACTCGGCGATGGACTTGGAACCTGCAGGCATCGTGCCCCCGGACACCGACGGCCAGGTCGGTCGCGACCCGGTCGTGCAGAAGATCGAGGCGATGCTCGACGAGGATCGCCTCGAGGAAGCGCTCGAGGCGATCGCGGCGGCGCGCGCGAGCGGGCAGGGCAACCCGCTGGACCTGACGTTCCTGCTCGGCGACGCCTACCTCGGCCTCGGCCGCGCCGCCGACGCCGAGCAGCAGTTCCGCCAGGTGCTGCAGAAGGACCCGGACTGCCCGTCGACGCGCTACAGCCTGGCGATGAGCTTGTTCCTGCAGTGGCGCTTCGACGAAGCCGAGATCGCGGCCGAGGCCGCGCGCGACCTGCCCGACGCGGTCGTCGACGCCGACGTCGTCTATGCCGCACTGCTCGAGCGCAAGGGCCGCTACGACGAGGCCGAGCCCTACTTCCTGCGCGCCGCCGCCGCCGCGCCCGACAAGTACCCGCCGCCGGTGCGCATGACGCGCGACGAGTTCGACCGCGAGGTGCGCAAGGCGATGAAGAAGCTGCCGCGGCAGTTCCGCCAGTGCTTCGACCGCGTGCCGGTGGTCATCCAGGACGTGCCGGACGCGAAGCTGGCGAAGGGGCCCGACAACGAGCATCTGGCGCCCGACATGCTGGGCCTGTTCGACGGCGTTCCGCTGCCGGAGACCAGTGAGTTCGATCTGCCGCAGGTGCGGCCGAACACGATCTACCTGTTCCAGCGCAACCTCGAGCGCGCCGCCAAGGACCGCGCCGACCTGATCGAGCAGATCCGCATCACGCTCTACCACGAACTCGGCCACTACCTCGGCTTCGAGGAAGAGGACATGGGCGACCTCGGGCTCGAGTGAAGCGCGCGGTGGGCTGCTGGCGTCAAACCGCGTCGGCCTTGACCGTCTCGCCGAGGAACGTCATCAGCGCGCGCAGCTGGTCGTAGTCCGGGTGCTTCAGCCGGAACCAGGTGTTGACCAGCCAGCCGCGGTCGAGCGACTTGGTCAGCGTGCCCGGCGTCGGAACCGACGACTCGTAGAGGAAGGCGCCGCAGCGCTCGAACGCTTCCTGCAGGCCGCGGTGGCCCTGGTAGCGGCCGTCCTTGCTCGGCCGGATCTGGATCGAGCCGGTGGCGTAACGGTGGCTCGGGCGCTGCTCGCCGGGCCGGCCGAGGATCGCCAGCGCCCACTCGCGGTAGACGTCGAACTCGTTGCCGACGCCGTACATGTCCCAGATCTTCTCGCCGGCGGGGCGGGCGCCGATCTCGCTGAACTTCAGGCCCTTCGGCCCGAAGAACCACTCCATGTGCGTGGCCGCGTTGCGGATGCCGAGCGCGTCGACGACGCGGCGGTTCATCGCGCGCAGCTGGTCGTAGCCGCCTTGCTCGATGCGGTTCGTGACCGCGATCTGCGGCGAGATCCAGCGCTGCGTGTTCGCTTCGAGGCAGCCCGGGAAGTAGTGCGACGCGAACTCGTGCCGCACGCCGGCGGCGTCGCACATGGTGTCGAAGAAGCCCTCGTGGCCTTCGATGAACTCCTCGATCGCGACCGGGTGGTTCGCGGCGGGCTTCAGCTTGGCGACCGCGTCGTCGAGCTGCTGGCGGTCGGCGCAGCGGAACGTGCTGAGCGAGCCGAAGCCGGCGATCGGCTTGACGATCAGCGGGTAGCCCCAGCGTTCGGCGAAGGCGATCGCGTCGGCGGCGCTGGTCACCGACGTCGACTGCGCGCACGGGATGTCGTGGCTGCGCAGGAACGCTTTCATCGCCACCTTGTCGCGGCACAGCATCGCGGTGCGCAGCGGCAGGCCGGGCGCGCCGAAGTGCTCGCGCAGCGCGGCCGCCGGTTCGACCAGCGGTTCGTCGATCGTCTCGATGCGGTCGAAGGCGGGCGTCGCCAGCTCCTTCGCCACCTTCTTCAGTTCCTCGACCTCGAGCAGGCGATCGCAGCCGCGGTAGGCGTCGAGGTGGTGGCGGGCCGCCGCCGACACCCGCTCGCTGCCGGTCATGCCGATCGCGGACACCTTGCACCCGAGCGCCTTCAGGGCGCGCAGGAAGCCGTGGTTGTAGACGTGGGTGTCCGGGGCGAGGAAGAGGACGTGCATCGGCCGCGGTCATCATGCAGCCGGGTTGCGTTCGGCGGAAGCGCGGCCTCCGTGCCGGCTGGGGCCTCGGATCACGCGCCGTCGGGGGCGGTTCGCGGCACGACCTTGCCGCCGCGCACGGTCAGCACCAGCGAGAACGGGCCGTCGTTCTGCAGTTCGACCTGCATCGACGCGGCGAAGCGGCCGGTGGCGACGGGCAGGCCGGCAGCGGTCAGCTGCGCGACGACACGTTGGTAGAGCGCGTCGGCGAGCGCGGGTGGGGCGGCGGCCGTGAAGTCGGGGCGGTTGCCGTGGCGCAGTTCGGCGGCCAGCGTGAACTGGCTGACGACGAGGCAGCTGCCGCCGATGTCGCCGACGGCGAGGTCGGTCGGCGTGCGGCCGGGGAAGATGCGCAGGCCCTGTACCTTCTTCGCGGTGGTGTCGGCGTCGGCTTCGCTGTCGCCCTGCTCGACGCCGACGAACAGCAGCAGCCCGCGCTCGATCGCGCCGACCGCTTCGCCGTCGACGAGCACGCGGGCCTGCCGCACACGCTGCACCAGGGTGATCACGCAGCGAGCCTACGGCGCGCAGCGGGCAGCGTCATCGGGCGCGGCGATCGCGCGCCGATCCGTTCAGGCGCCGCGCACCTGGATCTTGGTTGGCCGCGACTCGGGTGCCTTCGGCACCAGGATCGTCAGCACGCCCTGCTTGTAGATCGCTTCGATGCCGCCGTGTGCCGCGTCGTTCGGCAGCGAGATCGTGCGCGCGAACTGGCCGTAGCGGTGCTCGATGCGGTGCCAGCGCTTGCCGCCCTCCTCGCGCAGGTCCTTGCGCTCGGCGGTGACGGTCAGCGTCTTGTCGTGGAAGTCGACGTGGATGTCCTTCTCCTCGAGACCCGGCAGCTCGAACGACAGCTCGTAGCCGGCGTCGGTCTCGGCGATGTTCGTGCGCGGCGTGCCGCCCTCGGGCTGCCCGTAGAACTCGGCGAGCGAGTCGCCGAACAGGCGGCCGAACAGGGTCTGGAACGGGTCGCGCGGCTGCGGGAGGGTGGCGGTCTGGGTCGTCTTCTGCATGGCTTGGTTCCTTGGATGGTTGCTCAGGACGGGCTGCGTAAGGCAATGCCCGTGCCGCTCATGCCAAGTTGGCCAAGATGACGTAACCCGTTTATTTGTCCGATTCGACGCTGATCGATTGCCTCGGATTCCCCTGGCTGCGGATGCCAGTTTTACACCTAGCTGTCAGGATGGCGTGTCCGCCTCGGTGGCCGGGAACCGGCGCCACACCTTCTTCCGATCGGTCTTCGCCAGCGCCTTCTCGGCGGCGTTGCGGGCGCGGCCGGCGCGGTGCTGCTGCCACATCGCGAGTGCGCCGAACGCCGCCGCTTGCCCGGAGTCGCTCGCCGTCGTCGCCGCGTGCGCAAGGCGCTCCGCCGCGGCTTCGGCGTCGCACACCCCGCCCAGTGCCTGCTGCAGCGTCGCCAGGGCCGCGAGCGAACGCGCGTAGTCGTGGCCCGGCAGTTCGACGAACTCCTCGGCCAGGTAGCGCAGCCGCTTCACCGAGAGCCGCAGTTCGTGCACCGCCGCCAGCGGCAGTTCGCTCGGCAGCTTCTCCACCAGCTTGCGCACGCGCGCGATCGCCGGTGCGAAGTGGTGCGGCAGGGCTGCGGCGAGCGGTGCGTTCGCTGCCGCCGCGTCGTGGTCGAGCGCGTCGAGGTCGGCGAACAAGGCGTCGAGCTGCTGCAGGTGCTCGGGGGTGCGCAGCTGGCGCTGCAGCGTCGCCGCGGCCGCGTCGCGTTGCGCCTGCAGCTGCTGCAGCGCCGCATCGCCGCCGTGGCGCAGCGCCGGCGGTAGGCGCGCGATGCCGGCGGCCACCAGCTCGAGCATGACGTCGTGGTCGCGGCAGGTGCCGCACGTGCGCCCGAGCTCGGCGAGGCACTGCAGCGCCCGTTCGGCGCGTTCGGCGGGCCAGGCGTCGCGGCAGCTGCGCACGAGGCTGCGCAAGCGCCGCAGCGCCACGCGCAGCGTGTGCAGCGCCGCCGCCCCGTCGCCGGCGCGCACCGCCGCTTCGGCTTCGAGCAGCATGGCGACGTGGTTGGCGACGATCGTGCGCAAGGCTTCGCCGAGCGGCGTCGCGGCCGTCCACGGGGCCGTCGGAGCCGGCGGCGTCGATCGCGGCAGGGCCAGCATCGCCGCGGCATGCGTCGGCTTGTCGTGCTCGGCCGGTTGCAGCGGCAGATGCTGGCGCAGCGCCGTCGCCAGTTGCTCGGTGGTGGCGAGGTCGTCGAGCACTTCCAGCTCGACCTCGGCGAACGCGACGCTGCGGCCGTCGGCGCTCGCGGTCACCTGGTCGACGACCAGCTCGCAGACGTCGTGTCCGGCGTGGGCGACGATGCGCGCATCGCGCCAGGTCGCGAGCTCGAGGAACGGCTGCAGCGGCCGCAGGCGCGTGAACGGCTCGACGCGGTCGGCGAGCTCCGGCGGCAGCTCGGACGCTCGCTGCGGCACCGCCGCGTGCGGCCACGGCAGTTCGAGTTCGCTGCGTTCGAAGCGACCGTCGACGACGCGCGCGCGGCCCTTGCAGCACAGCACCGCCCCGTCGTCGCTGCGGCGCAGGCGCAGGCCGAGGCCGGCGGTGCGCAGCGAACCGCGGTCGTCGTCGAAGTAGGTGTCGACGTGGCGGTGGCTGGAGCTGGCGCGCACGCTGGCGAGCGCGCGCAGGCTCGCGTCGACGGCAGCCACCTCCAGCGGGCCGGTGGCGCGCAACTTGAACTCGGTCTCGACGGGGTCGTTCATGGTCGTGGCGCAGCGAGGGGCGCTGGCGGGATCGCCGCCATCATGCCTGGGCCGGTGTTCGCCGTCGTGGTGGAACGGGGGCCGCGACCGGCTCAGGGCGTCGCCAGGCGGACCTGACGGCCGAACAGCTGCCAGAACAGGGCCCCCTTCTCTTCCACGGCCTTGGCCTCGAGCGTCAATCGCGTGCCCGGGTCGCCGGCGAGCATTGGCCGAAGCTCCACGCTGTCTTCACGGATCTTCACGCTGACCCCGCGCACGACGTTGGCGTGCTGGCGGTCGAGCGCGTCGGCGAGGCGCAGCAGCGCGGCGAGGCGTTCGACCAGCGTGCGCTCGCGGCGCCGCAGCGCCATGTATTCCTCGTGGTCGCGCGACGGCGGCGCCTTGCGGTGGTAGCGCGCGAGCAGGCCGACGAGGTGGCGTTCTTCGTCCGACAGCCCGACCAGCTCGCTCGACTGGATCAGGTACTGCGAGTGCTTGTGGTGGCCGTCGTTGTTCACCGCGACGCCGACGTCGTGCAGCAGCGCCGCGGCCTCGAGCAGCACGCGCGCGCGGCCGCCGAGGCCGTGCAGTTCCTTGGTCTGGTCGAACAGCTGGCGCGCCAACGTCAGCACCGTCTCGGCGTGTTCGCGTTCGGCGTGGAAGCGCCGGCACATCGCGCGGCACGACGACAGCACGACGTCGACGTGGTCCTCGGCGGCGAACGTGTCGAAGTGGCCCTGCACGACCTCGGTCAGCAGGCCGTCCTTGATGCCGACGCGCGGCACCAGCAGGTCGGTGACGCCGGCGAGCTCGCCGAGATGCAGGTAGACGATGCCGGCCGGCACGATGGTGTCGGCGCGATCGGGCTTGAGCCCGCGCTTCTCCATGCGCTCGGCCAGCGACATCTTCGCCAGTTCGTCGACTTCGCGCTGCACCTCCGCGAGCGAGCACGTGTCGACACCGGCGGTGCGGCGCAGGCTGCTGCGCGCACCGACGAGGTCGGCGATGCTGTCGATGTTGCCGCCGCAGGCGACGTAGCGGTCGATGCGCAGCGCTTCGAAGCGATCGGCGATGCGGTGCTCGAGGCTCTTCAGGTGCTTGTGCAGCAGATCGACGAAGTTCTCGCCGTTGGCTTCGGCGTCGCGCAGCGACTCGAGCATGCGCAAGGCGCCGAGGCGGTACGAGTCGGCGCTGGTGACCTGGCCCTTCTCGACCAGCACGACTTCGACCGAGCCGCCGCCGACGTCGACGAGCAGCGAACGGCCGGTGCTGAGGTCGACCTTGCTCTCGACGCCGAGCTTCAGCAGGTAGGCCTCCTGCGTGCCGGAGATGACCTCGATCTCGATGTCGGCGGCAGCGCGCACGCGGTCGACCAGCAGGTCGCGGTTGCGTGCGTCGCGCATCGCCGAGGTCGCGATCGCGCGCACGTGGCGCACGCCGTGGCGATCGCACGTGGCGCGGAAGCGGCGGAACGCGTCGACGACGTCGGCCAGCGTCGCTTCGGGGATCTGGCCGGTGTGGAACACGTCGCGGCCGAGGCGGACCGGCAGGCGGTGGCTCTCGAGTATGCCGATCGCGCCCTGGTTCGCCTCGGCGACGAGGAACCGGATCGCGTTCGAGCCCATGTCGACGATGCCGATCCGCGGGAGGTCGCCCATGGGATGCGCAACCTAGCGACACGCGCGACCAGAGGAAGCGGGACTTCGGCGGAGGCGGTGTGGTCCGGTAGAGTGCGGCGCATGTCGACGTCGAAGCCACCCGAGGGGCCGGACCCGCTGTCGAGCACGTTGCGCCACGTGCAGAACGTGCAGTCGTCCGACGACGCGGACCTGTCCTGGTCCAATCTTCACGACAAGGTCGTGCGCTGGACGGCCGAAGCGACGCACGGCCAGAACCTGCCGGTCGAACGCAGCCTCGACGACCTGACGCAGGAAGTGCTGCTGCAGGTGTTCCGCGACATCGCCGAGTTCAAGGTCGAGCCGGGTGCGTCGTTCTCCGGTTGGGTGCGGATGATCGCCAACCGCAAGCTGAACGACTACTGGCGCCGCACACGCGCCAAGAAGCGCGGCGGCGGGCGCACCAAGCACCTCGGCGACTTCGACGAGAGCGGCGGCCGCGATCACTTCGCCGACGAGCGCACGCCGCGGCAGAGCATGCTGGTGCGCTTCGGCGAGCTGCGCGACTCGGTCGAGAAGGCGCTGTGCGAGCTCAGCGACAAGCACAAGCGCGTGCTCGAACTGCGGCTGTTCCAGGGCAAGAGCTTCGCCGAGATCATGCCGCTGCTCGGCTACACCAAGGAAGTCACGGTGCGCTCGCTGCACATGCGCGCGCTGCAGCGGCTGCAGGAGCTGATCGCGCCGTTCGACGCCTGAGCGTCGTCACTGGCGTCAGAGCAGGATCGGCAGGACCGACAGCACGTCTTCGATCGTCGTTTCGCTCGCATCTTCGTTGATGCGCTTCTCCGGCGATTCCCCGCCGCGGCTCGACGGGCCGGCCGGACCACCGGTGCTCGGAGCGATCGGGCCGCCGTTGCCAGGGCCTGTCGGGCCGCCGGCCGGACGGCCCTGACGGATGCGCGCGCGCGGCGGCTGCGGCGCGGCGTCTTCGCTGCGCGCGCGAACCGGAGCCGTTTCGGCCGGCGTCCGCTCGAGGTCGGCCGGCGGGATCGAAGCCGGCGCCAGCACCTTGGGAGGCGTGGCCGCGGCCGGCGGCATCACGGCCGGCGGCGTGCCGCCGTGGAAGTGGAAGTGCACTTCGCCTTCGCCGTTGTTGACGACGATCGAGCCGGGGGCTGCCGCGGGGGCGGCCGGTGCTGGTGCTGGCGAGTGCGGCTCCGACGCGGAAGCGACCGGTGCGGCCACCATCGCCGCCTGGGCGCGCTCGAGCTGGCGCTGCAGCCGCTGTACCTGCACCTGCAGGGCTTCGTTGTCGCGACGCAGTTGGTCGGCCGCGCCGTTCAGCTCGCGGCGTTCGCGGTTGCGCGCCTGGCCTTCGTCCTGACGCGCGCGTTCGAGGTCCTGCTGCACGGCTTCGCGCAGGCGTTCGATCGCGCGGCGCTCCTCGCCGAGCTGCTGGATCGCCTGCTGGCGACCGTCCGCTTCGCGCTGGCCCTCGCGGCGCGCGGCGTCGAGTTCGCGCCGCAGCGCGGCGACTTCCTTGGCAACGGCTTCGCGCTGAGCCTCCGCGGCGCGCAGCTGGTCGTTGGCCTTGCGCT
>JBILEY010000167.1:0-10532 GCA_044351865.1 Planctomycetota bacterium
CACGCCGCACGTCTACGTGTTCGGCCAGGACGGCAAGCTGGTCTACAAGGGCCTGGTCGACGACGACCAGAAGAACCGCAACGCCGAGAAGCGGACCAACTACCTGCGCGACGTGCTCGGCAAGCTGAGCAAGAACGAGAAGGTCGAAGCGTTCACGACGAAGGAAGAAGGCTGCTCGATCAAGCGCGTCGGCGCGAAGGGCCGGGGCGAAGGCAAGAAGAAGGAGAACGGTGGCAGCTGAACGACTGCTGCCGCTGCTGCTGCTCACCGCGTGCGCGGACGAGCAGCAGGTTGCACCCGATGCGCCGCCGCCCGCTGCGCGCACGGCACCGGCGCTGACCATCGAGGCCCGCGACACCGCGGGCGTCGTGCAGTGGATCGCAACCCAGCGCGGCAAGCCGGTGCTGGTCAACTTCTGGGCGACGTGGTGCGGCCCGTGCGTCGCCGAACTGCCCGACCTGCTCACCGGCACGCGCGCGTTCCGCCAGGACGGCGGCGTCGTCGTCACCGTCGCGATGGAGCAGCTCGGCCTCGACCTGACCGTCGCACAGGCGGTCGCGAAGGCCGGGGCGAAGGCGAAGGAACTCGGCCTCGACGTGCCGGTGCTGGTGTGCACCGACGACGAGATGACGACGATCCGCCGCGTGCTCGGCGTCGAGCTCGGCGGCCTGCCGCAGACGCTGGCCTACGATCGTGCGGGCAAGCTCGTGCAGCAGCACGAAGGCCAGGCCGATGCGGACGAGTTCGCGGCGCTGGCGAAGGCCGCGGCGCGCTGACGGCGCTGCCGCGAGCGCACGCTACTTCGCGTCCGCCGGCGGCAGCTGGTGCCCGGTCTTCTGCAGCGAGTCCGCGAGGAACTTGCGGTAGCCAGGCAGCCATTTGCCCGGGCCGCCGGCGAGCACGTGCTCGACCACCGTCTTGCCGACGTTCGGGTCGACGCTGACATACGTCGGCGTGGTGATGCGGCCGTCGATCAGGTCCTTGCGCAGCTGCTGGTGGCGCGCCCACTTCGCCGGCTCGATGACGTCGCGGTTGTCCATGTGCAACCGCGCCTCGACGTAACCGCTCTCGAGCAGCGGCGCGATCTGGTCGTCCGGCATGATGCCGCGCTCGACCATGCGGCAGTTCGTGCAGGTGAAGCCGGTGAAGTTGACGAGCACGAGCTTGCCCGTCTTCTTCGCCTCGGCGAGCGCCGCCTCGTAGTCGTCGTAGAAGACCGGGTGGCGCACGATCTCCTTCATGCCGTAGGCGGGCGCCAGCGCAGTCATGACGAAGTCGAGGCGATAGCCGAGCGCGCCGTAGAGGCAGTAGCCGGCGAACGCGAGGCTCGCCAGGCCACCGATGCGGCGGCCGCTGCCCACCGCGGCGCGCGGCCACCAGCCGAGCAGGTTGGCGCCGAGCGCGCCGAAGATCGCGATCCAGATGCCGAAGAACACTTCGCGCGGCAGCACGTGCAGCTGGGCGACGTACTCGGCGTTGCTGAAGAACTTCAGCGCCGCGGCGAGCTCGATGAAGCCGAGCGTCGTCTTCAGCGTGTTCATCCACTCGCCGCTCTTCGGCAGCTTCTTGACGCGCCCGGGCAGCAGCGCCAGCGCCACGAACGGCAGCGCCATCGTCAGGCCGAACACCGCCATGCCCAGCGCCGGGCGCATGCTGTCGCCGGACTGCACGGCCGGCAGCAGCAGCAGGCCGACGACCGGGGCGGTGCAGGTGAACGACGAGATGACCAGCGTGGCGCCCATCAGCAGCACGCCGGTGATGCCGCCGACGCCGCGCGTCTTGCCGGCCGCGTCGATCAGGAAGCGCGGCGGCTGCAGCGTGAACAGGCCGAGCAACGACAGCGCGAACACCAGGAAGGCGGTGCCGATGACGGTGTTCGTCGCCCAGTGCGCGGCGAAGCGGTTGATCTGTTCGCCGACCAGCGCCGCCAAGGCGCCGATCAGCGTGAACATGCCGACGATGCCAGCTCCGTAGGCGAGCGCCAGCGACATCACCTTGCCGCCGCGCGCGTCCGCCTGCTTCGTGAAGAAGCTGAACGTGATCGGGATCATCGGGTAGGTGCACGGCATCACCAGGGCGAACAAGCCGCCGCCGATGCACGCCAGCAGCAGCGCCCACAGCGAGCCGGTCAGCGGGTTGTCGTCGGGCACTTCGTCGAACTCAGAACCGCCGATCTCGCTGTCGGCGCGGGCGGCACCGGCTTCCACCACGACGTCGACGGTGAACGCCAGCTCGGCCTTCTCGTCGCACGAGTTCTCGGTGCACAGCTGGTAGTCGAGCACGCCCTCGAGCTTGACCGTGCCCGGCTTCGCGTCCGCCGGCACGCGCAGCCGCTGTTTGACCTCGAACTGGTGGCCGAGGTGGTACTCGACAGCATCGGCACCCCTCTCGACCTTCTCGCCGGGAGGCACTTCCGCACCACCTTCGAGCTTCATGCCGCGCGTGTTGAACTTCGCCGGGTCGAGCTCGACCGGAATGCCGGTCTGCTCTTTCGTGCCGTACGCGTGCCGCGTCGCATCGAGCACGGTGACGTCGAGCACCACCGTGATCTTCTCACCCGCACGCGCCGGGCTCGGCTCGACGCGCGGCACGATCTGCAGGAACTGATTCTGGTCGACGAACTTTGGCGCCGGGGCCTGCGGTGCCGGCTTGTCCTTGCCCGGCTCCTGCGCCGCACCCGGCTTCGCGCCCGCGATCGGCAGCTTGACCTCGAACTTCGCCTTCATCGGCGCCAAGCACATGTTGGCGTCGCACAGCTGGTAGTCGAGCGCGCCACTGATCGTCGCTTCGGCGCCCGCGAAGCCCGCGACGACCTTCAGCTTCTGCGTGACCGTGAACTCCTCCGGCAGCGGATAGGTGTCGACGCCGAGCTTCGAGTGCAGCTCGCCCTCGGGCACCACCGCCACGCCGACCAGTTCGAAGCCGTCGAGCTTCTGGTTCTTCGGCTTCAGCGCGACCGGGATGTTCGTCTCCTCCTTGGTGCCGTAGGCGTGGTAGGTCGCCGGCGTCTTCGCCTTCAGCACCAGCTCGACCGTGTCGCCGGGCTTCGCCGTCGGCGGCACCAGCGTCGCCTCGACCGTCAGCTTCGCCTGCGCGGCGAGCGGTGCGGTCAAGGCCAGCAGCCAGGAGGCGAGCGAGAGCCAGCGGAGTCGAGCGTTCATGCGGGGCGGGGATGATACGCAGCCGACGCCGAACGGCACGCGACCCTCCCACTTGGTCACACCGGCAGCCCGCCCGGCCGGTGGCAGCCGGCGGTCGGGCCGATGGCGGCGGTGCCGTGGGGCGCTGGAGTGCACGCGCCGGTCGGCGGCGAAGGCTGGGCTACGTCAGGCAACCGCCAGGAAACATCTGTCGGCCCCGCCGAAGGCCGTGCCCCGGTCACCGCCGGGGGTTCAGATGGATCTGCGTGATCGCGTCCTTCGCCGCCTTGGCGACGTTCGCGTCTGCGTCCTGCGTCCACTCGATCAGGAACGGCAAAGCCTCCGGCACACCGAGCGCGCCGAGCGAACGGATCGCCAGCAGGCGCTGTTCGGGTGGCGCACCGGGCTTGCTCTGCAGCAGCAGCTTCTCGACGGCGGACGTCGGCGAGGCGTCGAGACCCTTGGTGATGCGATCCCAGTACGACCGCTGCTCGTGGGCGGCGCGGATCTTCGCGAGGGCTTCGCTCGCGACCTCGCGAACGGAGTCATTGTCGTGTTGCAGCAGCTGCAGCAAGGCCGGCACCGCTTCCACCGCGAGCTTGTTGCCGCAGTAGGTGGCGATCTCCCAAGGCGCCGGGAAGCCGGGCAGGAGCCGCAGGGCCACCGCGATCGGCAGGTTCCCACGGTCCATCGCCCGACTGGCCGCGATCGACGCCACGGACTTGTGCTTGTTCGCCGTCAGCGCGACCAAGTCCGGCGGTGGTTCGAAGCCTTCCAGCACCGAGAACGCGAACAGCGCGCGTTCTTCGTCGTCGCCGGCGAGCAGGCGTTCGAGCTCGGGGCGAATGACGACCCGCTCTCGCTCAGCGAGGTACTCGACGACCCTCCGTGCAGGGCCCTCCGTGCCGAGCACGCCGAGCAGCCAACGGTGCAGCGGGCCATCGAGGTCCGGTTCCTGAGCAATGCGGCGAGCGATGGCTTCCTGAAACGACGAGTATCTGCCCGGGTTTGAGGAAGTCATCACGCGGCCAACCGAGGCGCGCGATCGCTCCGCCAGAGCTATCAGGATCGGCGTAGCCACGCGGTTCGGATCGAGGTCTTCGCCCCAAACGTCACGTGGCCACGCCGCGGCCCCATCGACGAACGCGAGCAGCTCCGTCTCGGTGAAACCGTGCGGCGGATCCGGCTGGTCCATCAGCACGTATGCGAACGGCGAGATCGGCTTGCTGTCCTTGACCTTCGCGTACGGGTGCGGGTTCACCGCGCGTGGGAGCTTCATGATCTCGACCAGACGTTCGAGCGTCGGCAGATCCCGCATCGACAGCAGGGCCAAGACACACTTCGTGGACCCTGGCAGCTCGCGCATGGCGACACGAACTGGTTCTGCCTGCGTCCGGCGGCCCAACTCCAACAGGTTCTGCTCGACGCTGTTCAGCTTGTCGCCATGCGCCTTCGCTTGCGCCAGCAGCCACGGGACCGCGTCCGGATTGCCGGTGTGCGCCACCAGCCACGCGAGCAACCCCAGTTGATTCAGGCGAACGGCCTGCTCGGTCTTGCCGACCAGCAGCGGCAGCGCTTCCGGTGGCAGGTCGTTGTCGTAGAGGCCGGATGCCACATGCTGGAAGTCCGCGTCGTTCGTCTGGTCGAACACTCGGACGAGCCGCATTGCCTGCTCTGGATCGAGGCGACCTCGAAGGATGCGCAGCAGCTCCCCATGACCGCGCGCCTGCAACGCGATCAGGTCGTCGAGCATCGCACCGTCGATGGCCAGCTCGCATGCCGCCAGCGCATCTCGGACCCAGGATTGCGCCCCCTTCGACACCCCTTGGATTGCCGCCGCCGCGAGGCTCGGCCAGAGTCGTGTGGCCACCTCCTTCACGAGCAAGTTGGGATTACCTTCCTGGCGCCATTCCCTTGGCGTTCCCAGCGCACCCAGTTGCACGTCGTCCCCGAGTCGCCCGAGGTGCTCGACGATGCAATCGAAGCCTTCGGGTGTGACCTCCAGCCGCCGGTTGGCGAGGGCCATCAGAGCCTGTCGCACGACACCCGGGTCGGTGCTCTTGGTCAGCTCGCGCACCATCGCGCAGGCTCGAGCCACGGCAGCAGCGGAGAACGGGATCACGTTGGCACTGTTGGGTCCCGGCAGACTCATCAGCACCTTGGCGCGCAGCGTCGGGCTCCGCTTCTCGACGGCAGCGAGCAGCAGTTCCACCTCCAGATCGACCCAGACACGCCGGCCCTCGCTCCATCCAGGCTGGCCGATCTCCGCGCCGAGCACCTCACGGCCCGAGCGCGCCAACTCCCAGAAGACCACTTCGCTCGGGTCCTCGTTCAGCCACTTCACGACGAGCTCCCGGAGCGCCGGAGCGTGGCGCGCCGCCTGCGAGACCAGCAGCAAGCGGAACGCCTCGCTGCCGTCGCGGTAGGCCTCCTCCAGCTGTGCCCGCGCGGCCGGGGAACCGAAGCGCCACAGCACGCCAGCAAGGCCGCGCAGGGCTTCGAAGCGTGGGGTCGTGTTCGACAGGTCGCTCGCCACCTTGCCGACCAACGTCGGCTTCGCCGCCGCCAGCACGGCCCCGATCTCCGGGACGGCCGCGTCGCCGAGCCACTCGATCTGACGGCGCAACTCCTCGTCGAAGATGCCGGTTGCCGCCGGAAACGGGAACGCGCTCTGCGCAAGCGCCTTCTGCACGAGCTCCTTCGCCTTCGACCGCAGCGCCTCCTGCCGCTCGCGATCCTGCGGCGACGGCTCCGAGACGTTGTCGAACGCAACCATGGGGAGCTTGTCCATCCACTGCTTCGCCTCGTCCCGCCTGCCGAGCTTCCTCAGCAACTCCGCGAGCCGCAGCGTCGCCATCTCCTTCGCCGCCGCCGACAGCTTGCCGCCGTCGATCGCTTCCTTGTAGAGCCGCTCGGCCTTCGCCAGATCGCGCTCCTGCTCCTCGACCGCGACGATCGGCGCCAGCTCCTGGCTCGGCGTCGGCGCGGTCCCCTGCTGCTGGGCCGCGAGCGCCCCGGCGCACACGGCGAACGTCAACACGAGTGCCTTCGTCTTCATGGTCGTATGGGACGCCGGCGCACCGCCGCCCCCGTTCGCTGTCGATCAGTTCCGCGTCAAGCGACGGTCAAGCCTCCGGCTCCTCGACCAGCCGGTAGCCGACGCCGTGCACCGTCAGCAGGTGGCGCGGCGCCTTCGGGTCCGCTTCGAGCTTCTGCCGCAGGTTCAGCACGTGCATGTCGATCGTGCGATCGCCGACGAACGCGCTGCCACCCCACACCTCGCGCAGGAAGTCCGCACGCGACACCGCGCGCCCTTGCCGCTGGCGCAAGAGACGCAGCATCGCCGCTTCCTTCGGCGACAGCGCGTCGGTGCCGCCGTCGCGCACGATGGTGAACGCGGCGAGGTCGATGCGCACCGTGCCAAGCACGAACTGCTCGACCAGCGCCGCGTCGGGCCGCGCGCGCCGCCGCAGCATCGCCTTCACCCGCGCCAGCAGTTCGCGCAGCGAGAACGGCTTGGTCACGTAATCGTCGGCGCCGAGTTCGAGCCCGAGCACCTTGTCGCCTTCGTCGCCGCGCGCGGTCAGCAGCAGCACCGGCGTGTCGCCGTCGCGCGCACGCAGTTCGCGCAGCAGCTCGAGCCCGCTCGGTCCCGGCAGCATCACGTCCAGCACGACCAGGTCGAAGCGCTGGCCGCGCAGCAAGGCGCGCGCTTCGTGCCCGTCGGCGGCGGCGGCGACGGCGTAGCCCTCGCCGGCGAGCGCGTCGCCGAGGCCGGTGCGCAGCGTGCGGTCGTCCTCGACCAGGGCGATGCGAAAGCTCATGCGGAGGTCTCCACCGGCAAGCGGAACACGAAGCAGGCGCCGGGGCCACTGCCGGCGACAGCGGGCCGCGCCGTGCCGGGAGCGTCGTCGGTGCGCATGGAGGCGTCGTCGCCCTGGCTCGCAGCCGCAGCGATCGCTGCGTTGCCTGCTGCGGCACCACCGCTAGCCACGGGGAACAACTCGGCCGTCTCGCTCGCCGACGCCACCGCGAGCTCGCCGCCGAGGCGCCGCACGATCGTGCGCGCGAGGTAGAGGCCGATGCCGACGCCGGGTGTGCTGCCGTGGCGGTGCGCTTGCCCGCGCACGAACTTCGCGAACACGCTCTCGTGTTCGGACTCGGGCACGCCGGGGCCGTGGTCGCGCACCGCGACGCGGACTGCGTTGTCGCCGCCGGCCCGCGGACCGCCGACGACCGCGACGTCGAGGCGACCGCCGCTGGCTCCGTACTTGCGCGCATTGTCGAGCACCGCGACCAGCGCCTGAACGAACGCATCGCGGTCGATGCGCGTGCGGCACAGCCCGGACACCGTGCTGGCGACGACGAGCCCGTCCTGGCGCACGAGCGGCACGAACCACGCCAGCGTCGTCGCCACCAGTTCGCCGACGTCGTGCGAACGCAGGTCGTAGGCGCGTTCGCCGCGCTCGATGCGGCCGAGGTCGAGCACGTTCTGGATCAGCTGCGACAGCCGCTCGGCCTCGCCGGCGAGCATGCGGTAGTAGTCCTGTTCGCGGCCGCGCGCGCGGCCCTCGGCCAGCATCTCGCCGAGCAGGCGGATGCCGGCGAGCGGCGTCTTCAGTTCGTGCGTCACCGTGGTCAAGAACTCCGACTGCGTGCGCGCCAGCGCCACTTCGCGTTGTGCCGCGCGCAGCTGCAGGCGAACGGCGACGGCGATGGCGACGCCGAGACCGAGCGCCAAGCCGGCCAGCAGCAGCGGCCGCAGCCACACCGATTCGAGTTCGCGCGCCGTCGGATCGACGACCGCGCGCAGGCCCGGCACGCCGAGCGGGGCGTCGTCGGTGGTGGCGGCGACGTCGAACACGAACGGCGGCGGCAGCTCCGGCAGCGCCGTGTCGCGCCCAGCCTGCTCGATCGCCGCGACGAACTCAGCCGGCGTCAGCAGGGCCAGCTCGTGGCCACCGCTGGCGCGCGATTGCGTCCACAGCACGTGGTGCGCGTCGGCGGCGACGAGCAGCGGCAGCGCGAACGGATTCGCGACGGCGCCGGTCGCCGGGAGGTCCTTCGCCGTGGCGTCCGCCGTCGCCGCTTCGACGCGCTGCCACGCACCTCGCAGTTCCCGCAGGGTGCCGCGGCGCTGCACCAGCTGCGCGTGCTGCGCCTGCCAGCGCGCGCGGTCGGGCAACGACGCGAGCACTTCCGGCGGCAGCCACGGCGCGAGGCGATCGGCGAAGGCCGGCGGGCTCGTGGCCGCACCGCGCGTCGCCGCGAGCCGCAGCGCACTCGCCAGCGCCAGCGCCCGGGCAGGCCGCGCCAGATCCGCCGGCTGCAGGGCCAGCAGCAAGCGCTCGATCTCGTCGTCGGCAGCGGGCAGCTGCGGCGCGAGTTCCGCATGTTTCGCGAGTTCCGGATGGCGCGCCGAGAACCAGTTCGCCGCCAGCAGCACGTCGAGGCGCTGCGCCGGCGGCAAGCTCGCCGCGAGCAGCGCCGTGAACTCGGCGATGGCGCCCGCGGTCCCAGCTGCACCAGCTTCGTCGAGAGCGGCGCGCGCGAGCCGGTCCTCGACGACGAAGTCGCGATCGAGCGGCGACTCGGCGACGTCGAGCCACGCCACGTCCCCCAGCTCGAACGTGCCGTCGGCGCGCCGCACCGCACGTTGCGCCGCGGGCACCGCCGCGAACGCCGCCGTCGAGCCCGGGGCGCGCTGCAGCAGCCGTTCGGCGACGGCGTCGGCGCGTTCGCGTTCGACCGCGCGCAGCTGCTGCTCGCTGCTGGCCGCCCGCCACGACAAGAAGCCGAGCACGGCGGTGACGCCGACGCTGGCGAGCAGCAGCAGGAGCGAAGCGCGCAGGGCGCGGTCGTGCTGGGCGGGTCGGTGCGGGGCGTTGTGCAGCGGCGGGACGATGCGCGGAGGCTAGGCGGCGCTGGCGATGGGCTGTCAACAAACGGTCAAGCGCCGAGCGGCTCGCCGACGCCGTGCTGTGGCTGAGCTCGCCGCAGGCGTCGTTCGTCACCGGCCAGACGATCCCCGTCGACGGCGGCTTCACCGCGCAGTGAGGTCGGCGAGTAGCCTGCGTGCATGCCGTTCGACGTGCTGCAGCTGCTGCTCGAGGTGACCGCGGCCCGTCGCGCCGGCCGCCGCGACGCGAGCCCCGCCGAGCAGGAACTCGAACACCGCTTCGCCTGCGGTGCATGGCTGGCGAGCTACGGCTCGCTGGCCCCCGGCGGCAAGAACCACGGCGAACTCGCCCGCTGCCCCGGCACGTGGTGGCAGGGCACCGTCACCGGCCATCGCGCCGAACGGCAGTGGCCGGTGTTCACGTTCGCCGAGCGCGGCCCGCACGTGCCGGTGTGGCTGCTGCACAGCCGCGAACTGCCGGCGCAGTGGCCTGCGCTCGACGCGTTCGAAGGCGACGAGTACCGCCGCATCCTGGTGCCGGTGTGGCAGGGCGACCAGCTGTTCGCGGTCGCCAATCTCTACGAAGCGGTGATCCCCGTCACTGCCGCTGAGGCGCGCTAGAAGCGCAGACCGCCGCCGAGCATGAAGCCGGAGACGGTCAGGTCGGTGTCGATCGTGTCGCCGTCGATCTCGCCGTCGACCTGCAGGTTCAGCGAGCGATAGCCGGCGAACAGCGACAGCATCGCCGTCGGGTGCACTTGCAGCAGCACCTCGATGTCGAGCAGCTTGCCGTCGACGTCGTCGATGCCGTACTCCATGTAGCCGAGCTCGGCGAGCGCGCTGACGATGCCGAGATCGACCTCGCCGCGCAGGAAGCCGAGCGGCACCGGCGCCTGCAGCTGCACGTTCTCGGTCTGGATGCCGAGGCCGTCGCGCACCGTCAGGTCGATGTCGAACCAGTCGACCGCGATGCCGGGCGAGATCGCGACCGGGCCGAGCGAGATCTGGAAGGCGTAGGCGCCCTTCACGTTGGTGAAGTCGAGCTCCGACGAGACCGGCACGCCGCCGGGGATCGAGATGCCGCCGATGCTGCTCGAGATGTCGCCGAAGTCGGCCTGCAGGCGGCCGTTCCCCGACTCGGAGAACTGGAACGCGGAGACGCTGAGCACCGGCACGCCGGTGTCGAGCTGAGCCCGCACGTAGGGCGCGCCACGGTCGTCGCCGAGGCCGAGCGCACTCTCGACGTCCTGGCGCACGGCGACCGAGTTGGTGCCGTTCACGTAGCCGATGTCGCCGCTGATCGCCATCTGCGCGTAGCCGACGTTGCCGGACAGCGCGAGCTGGTAGCACGACGGCAGGATGCTGGTGGCCAGCAGTGCCGCGAAGAGAGGAAGACGCATGGAGTGGCTCACGGGACGTAGGTGAGTTCGCGCGTGGCGATGTCGAACAGGAACGACCCGGTGACGCCGGTCACGGTGATCGTGGCGACCGAG
>JBILEY010000612.1:0-2832 GCA_044351865.1 Planctomycetota bacterium
GCTGGTGGCCGCCGGGGCCGGCGGGGCGGGCGGCGCCGGTGGCGGCGTCTCGACCTGGGCCGCAGCGGCAGCGGCGAACAGCAGCAACGACAGCGAACGCATGGCTCGATGATGCGGCGGGGTGGGCACGGTGGCAACGGCGGTGGCGCCGTGCGCGGTTGCAATCGGCTCCTGGGCGTCGTTTCCTTCTGCCATGCCATCCCGCTCCGGAACCTGCATCGTCGTCGGCGCCTCGTCGGGCATCGGCCTCGCGGTCGCCCGCCGTCTCGCGCTGGCCGGCCGCAAGGTCGCGATGCTCGCCCGCCGCGAGAGCGAACTGCGCGCCCAGGTCGCGACCACCAACGACGTGCTCGGCCGCGAAGGGGCGTTCGCCTACGTGCACGACGCCGCCGACCTCGACGCCGCCGAGCCGCTGTTCGCGCGCATCGAGCAGGACCTCGGGCCGGTCGACGAAGTGCACTACGTCGCCGGCGTGATGCCGACGGTGGCGATCGACGAGTTCGACCTGCACAAGGACGTGCAGCAGATCCAGGTCAACCTGCTCGGCTGCATCGCCTGGGGCAACGCCGCCGCGCGCCGCTTCCAGGCCCGCAAGGCCGGCTGCTTCGTCGGCGTCAGTTCGGTGGCGCAGGACCGCGGCCGCGTCGGCAAGCCGGGCTACCACGCCAGCAAGGCCGGCATGGACACCTGGCTCGAAGCGCTGCGCAACCGCCTGTGGCGCCATGGTGTGCAGGTGACGACCATCCGCCCGGGCTTCGTCGAGACGCCGATGACCGCCGGCCTGCAGTTGAAGGGCGCCATCGCCGCCGACACCGCCGCCGGCCTGATCCTGAAGGCCCGCGACCGCAAGAAGGCGATCGCCTACGTGCCGGGCAAGTGGCGGCTGATCATGTTCGTGATCCGCAACATTCCGTCGTTCGTGTTCCGCAAGCTGTCGATCTGACCGGCGGTTCGCGGCCCGTTCGCGCGCCGCCCGCCGGTGCGCGAAACACCGGTCGCGCCGCGGCATTGCCGTCCCGGCGAAGGGACAGGCGGCGGGCGGCCGAAACCGACCGTTCGCGAACCTTCCCAGTCCGCCCACTCGCTCGTTCCTCGCCCGCCCGCTCCGCTGATCCGACCATGACCACCACGGCCACCCTCTCCTGGCGCGACGAAGACGTGCGCGGCTTCGGCATGTGCGTCGGCGGCAAGGCGCGCGTCCTGCGCCCGACCTCCGCCGAGCAGATCGCCGACGCGTTCGCCGCGGTGAAGAAGGACGGCGGCAGCGTGGCGCTGCGCGGGGCCGGCTGCAGCTACGGCGACGCGTCGACGAAGACGGGCGGGGCGGTGCTCGACCTGACGAGCATGAACAAGATCCTCGCGTTCGATCCGGCGACCGGCGTCGCCACCGTCGAACCGGGCGTCACCGTGCGCGACCTGTGGCGGCGCGCGATCGGCCACGGCTTCTGGCCGCGCGTCGTCAGCGGCACCATGGCGGTGTCGATGGGCGGCGCCGCGGCGATGAACATCCACGGCAAGAACAACTTCGCGCTCGGCTCGTTCGGCGAGTGCGTGCGTGCGTTCGAACTGCTGACGCCGCGTGGCGAACTGGTGCGCTGCACGCGCGAATCGGACCCGGCGCTGTTCCATGCCGCGATCGGCGGCTTCGGCATGCTCGGCTGCTTCACCAGGCTCGAGGTCGAGACGAAGCGCGTGCACAGCGGCCGGCTGCGCGTGTGGGGCATCGTCGCCAAGGACCTGGCGCACAACCTGCAGATCCTCGAGGACATGAAGGGCGAGGCCGACTACCTCGTGTCGTGGCTCGACCTGCACGGCAAGGGCGTGGGGCTCGGCCGCGGGCTGATGCACCGCGCCGACCAGTTCGAGCCCGGCGAGGATCCCGAAGGCTTGCGCTACCTCGATCCGTGCCTGCAGGACGTGCCGCCCAACCTGTTCGGAGTGGTGCCGAAGGGCTGGCTATGGCCGGGCATGTGGGGGGCCGTGCACACCGGCCAGGTCAACCTCGTCAACTGGCTGAAGTTCAAGGCGGGCTTCAAGGAGGAGCGCAAGTCGCCCTACGTGCAGTCGCACGGCGCGTTCCACTTCCTGCTCGACTACGTGCCGCGCTGGCAGTGGATGACGAAGCCCGGCGGCCTGATCCAGTTCCAGCCGTTCGTGCCGAAGGCCGAAGGCGAACGCGTGCTGCGCACGCTGATCGAGAAGTGCCACCAGACCGGCTTCGTGCCCTACCTCGGCGTGCTGAAGCGCCACAAGCCGGACCCGTTCCTGATGACGCACGCCGTCGACGGCTACTCGCTGGCGATGGACTTCGCCGTCAGCTCGCGCAAGGGCCGCCGCGAGCAGCTGTGGGCGCACTGCCGCGACATGGCCGAGGTCGTGCTCGCCGCCGGCGGCCGCTTCTA
This sequence comes from Planctomycetota bacterium, assembly GCA_044351865.1. Classification (GTDB taxonomy): domain Bacteria; phylum Planctomycetota; class UBA1135; order UBA1135; family UBA2386; genus UBA2386. Next base: position 2,403 of record JBILEY010000612.1, read on the forward strand.
CTACGCGAAGGACGCGGTGCTGCAGGCGTCGTCGTTCCCGCGTGTGCACGGCGACGCGGCGGTGCAGCAGTTCCGCGCGCTGAAGGCGAAGTGGGATCCGGACCGCCTGCTGCAGACCGACCTGGCGACGCGCATGGGCGTCTGAAACGTGCGCGCCGCGTCGCGGGTTGTCCGCGCCGGTTGTCCACGCCGGTTGTTCACGACCAGCGCATCGCGCACCATCCGCAGCATGCGCCGCCGTGCCGATGCCGTGGTTCTCCCGTTCGCCGTCCTGCTCGTCTGTTCGTCGTCGTGGCTCGCCGCCCAGGACGTGCCGGCGGCGACTGCCACCACCGGGCGCGAGGCCGAGCGCGACACGGCAGAGGATGCGAAGCGCGACGCCGCCGTGCTGGCGTCGCTCGCCGATGCGGCCACGTGGCGCAGTGACGAA
>JBILEY010000613.1:0-2825 GCA_044351865.1 Planctomycetota bacterium
CGGCGCGCTTGCCGACCGGGTAGTTGCTGCGCGCGGCCCACAGCTCCTTGACCTCGGCGGGGTCGAGCTTCATCTGCTTGGCCAGCATCGCGACGATGTCGTCGGTCATCTTGCCCTGCGCGTACTCGCGCGCGACGTCGAGCGTGCAGCCCTCGCTGTCGATCTTCTTCTCGGCGACGATGGCGATCGCGCGGCGGAACTCGACCGCGACCGAGGTCGACAGCGAGCGCTTGCGGGTCTCGGTGAACAGCTTCTTCTCCGCGTCGAACTCGGCCTTCAGCTTCGCCTGCGGGAACTCCTTCTCGAACTGCGCGATCAGCTTGCGCCCGCGCTCGAAGTCCGAGCCGCGGCCGCTGCTGCGCGCCACCTGGATCTCCGACAGCAGGGTCAGCTCCTTCTCGGCGTCGCGGAACTTGGTGAGCCGCTGGATCAGCTGCTCGAGCAGTTGCGGGTTCTTGGTGCCCCCGAGCTTCTTCGCCGTCTGCAGGTGCAGGTCGGCGTTCTCGTAGTCGCGCCCCTGGATCAGCCACTCGGCGATGCGCATGTGCTTGTCGGGGTCCTCGCCCGGCTTCACCTCGTCGAGCACCTGCTGGTAGTACTCGGCCTTGGTCAGCACCTGCGTCACCGGCGCGTCGATCTTGCGCACGCTGCGCAGGTCGGCACGGCGAACCGGGATCTGCACGCCGCGCTTCTGCACCAGCAGCTGCTCGTTGGTGGTCTCGACGATGCGGCCGACGACGACCGTGCGCTGGCCCTGGAACGAGTACTCGACCTCGTCCGCACGCACCATCGGTTCGGACTGCGCGTCGCCGACCAGGTTGTGCTGCCGCTTCAGCGCCGACGCACAAGCCTCCGACAGCTGCTCCCAGCGCAGGTCGAGCACGCCCCCGTTGTCGAGGCGGCGCACGCGCAGCCCTTCGGTGTCGGGCTGGTCGACGACCGTCGCCAGCAGCAGGCGGCCGTCGCTGAGTTGCAGGGTCTGGCCCGGCAACGACGCGCCAAGCAGCAGCCAGGCGAGGCACAGAGAGACCAGTTGGCAGAATCGCAGCATCGCACTCACCTCGGAGAGTTCTCTTGGTCGCGGCGGAAGCCGAGCACGCGGTCGCGCAGCGGCAGCTGCCGCGGCAGCACGCGGTAGAAGGTCGTGAAGTCGCCGCCGCCGGCGATGGCGCCGTCTTCGGGCGCCAGGTCTTCGCTGCCGGGCCAGCGCACGTCGACGCGCACCAGCAGCAGGTCGGGTCGGTTCGCATCCGGCTTCGCCGTCGCCGACCACAGCATGCCGGGGAAGCCCGGGGCCGGCTGGTCGGTCATCGCGACGAACTTCGGCGCCCCGCCGTCCGGGTCGGGCACCAGTGCTTCCTGCTGCAGACGGTGGATCACCAGGTCCGAAAGCGCGCCCATCTCGAAGCGCGCGTCGCTGGTGCGCCGATTGCCGACGGCGCTGGTCAAGGCACCGATCAGCGCGGTGACGCCGAGCAGCAGGATCGACAGCGCCGCCAGCATCTCGGCCAGCGTGAAGCCGGCACTGGCGCTCGGGCCACGAGCCGCGAGCGGGTCGGGGGATTGCCGGAGGTCAGTCATTCCAGTCGTCCTTGGCGTGCGCCAGCGGCACCACGAACTCGACCATGCGGCCGACGTGCACCCGCGCCGAGGCGGCGTGCTCCTGCGCCACGGTGCCGCGCTGGCCGCGCCGCAGGCCGATCAGCTTGTCGCCGTCGCGCTCGGCATAGCCGATCCACTCGGTGCCGAGCTTGACGTAGCCGCCGCTGTCGCGGCCGGGGAACGCTTCGCCGTCGTAGAGGTGCAGCGTCGTCTCGTCGACGTCGAGCGTCTGCAGCAGCAGGCCTTCGGGCGGGCCGCCGGCGGCCGGCGCCACCGTGCAGCGCACCAGGATCGCGTGCGGGTGCACGTCGTCGCGCGGGTCGTTGCCGCTCTCCGGTCCGCGGTCGAGCGCGAACTCACCACCGCTCGCCGCCGAGACGAGCCAGCCACCGCGCGCACTGTCCCAGCAGGCGAACGGACCGCCGCTGCTGCCGGCGGTCGCCGTCCACGACTTCGTCGTCTGGCCCCACAGCAGCACCTCGAAGTGCAGCAGGTCCTGCAGCACCGGCATCGTCACCGCGCGCAGCGCCAACGTCGGCAAGTCGGGGCTGCCCGGCACCGGCACGGTGAACGGATCGACGAAGCGGTCCTGCGCGATCGGGATCGCCTGGCCCGGCAGGAACCAGCCGGCGCGCAGTTCGAGCAGCGCTTCGTCGTCGCCGGCCTGTCGCCACGGCAGCAGCAGCAGCTGGCCGAGGCCACGCAGCGGCTCGTGCCGGCGCAGCTCGGCGACCTTCTTGTCGAGCTCGGCCTCGGCGAGGTTCGGGTCGGCGGCCAGGAGGCGGGCGGCGATGCCGACGTCGATCAGCGCCAGTTCGCGTTCGACCGACAGCTGCACCGACGCGCGCAGCACCGAGGCGCGGGCGATCGTCCTGTCCGGCTTGCTCGGCAGGCCGATCGGCAGCACCTGGACCACCAGCCGATCGTCGACGACGTCGCGGTCGCGGCCGATCGTGGTGCCGCGGATCGCGGCCAGCTCGTCGGCCAGCACGCGCTGCGCCTGGCTCGCGCGGTCGGCCAGAGCCTGGCCGAGTTCGCCCTCGCGGAACATGCGCACGCCGCTGTTGAGCAGCTGCACCAGCATCACGAGGAACCCGGACAGCAGGCCCATGACGACCAGCAGTTCGATCAGCGTGAAGCCGGCGCTGCGCGCGCGCACAGCCGGCATGTGGGTCGTCGTCATCGCGCGCTCACCTGTTCGTGGAAGATGCTGGTCTGCCCTT
>JBILEY010000614.1:0-2823 GCA_044351865.1 Planctomycetota bacterium
GGCCGAACGCGACCGCCGGATCGATCATCACGCTCTGCGGCGACGACTCAGCCGACTCGAACTCCGGCTTCGTCGTGAACGGATACAGACGGCGCGGCGATGAACCTCGCCACTCCACCCGAGCTGCGTAGCTCTCGACGACCTTGCGCAGTGTCAGTTGACCGGGCTCGTCGAGGCTGACCAGCTTGCCGATCTCGTCGGTGAACACCGACTTGCCATCGGTCCAGAACCGCCGCGTCGCCAGCGGGTGGCGTTCGTCCGGGTAGCGCTTCGCCAGCGTCGTCACCACCCGCCGCAGCTGCTGCAGCGGCACCTGGTGGAACCTGCGGAACACGCCGAGCATGTGCACCTCGACCAGGTTGAGGAACGACAGCTGTCCCTTGGCCTTGATCACCGGCGGGTGACCGGGGCGACCCTTCGTCCAGTACTGCACCGTGCTGTAGGGCAGCCGGGTCAGGCGTGCGGCGTCGCGGGCCGTGTAGTTGGGGAAGCTGAGGGCGTCCACCGTGCCTCCAGGTCGACTCGCGGCGAGGCTGTTCGCCGGGTGAGAATGGAGCGGGTGATGGGGATCGAACCCACGACATTCAGCTTGGGAAGCTGACGTTCTACCGCTGAACTACACCCGCGGCCGAGACGCCCCACACTACCGGCCACGCACGTCGGATCAAGGCCTCTGCCAACGCCCAACGCCTCACACCCGCACGCCGCACCCCGCACGCCACGCGACCACCAGCCACCGCGCACACTCCCCACCCCACGAACCCTGCTACCCTCGCGCATCGCCCGCACGTCCCGCGGGCGCCGAGGACTCGAGGACTCCGCATGCGCGCTCCCGTTCGCAGCATCGCGTTCGTTCTGGTCGCCATCACCGCGGCCACCTTGCTCGGCTGGCTGTATCTCGCCACACCGCCGCTGCCGGCGAACGGCGGACTCCCCGCCGACACCAAAGCCGCGACACCGCAGTTCGCGAACGGTTCCCGCGCCGACGCGACCAACCCCGCCGACGCGCGCACGCTGGCCGCCGCTACCGCGCAGCGCCCGGCGAACGCCGACGCACCACCACAGACGCAGTGGCTGCGCGTCGTCGACGGCATCACGCGCGCGCCGCTGCCGCACGCGACGATCCTCTTCAAGGACCGGCGCGTCGACTACCAGCAGCTGCCCGAGGACGAGGTGGCGGCGTCGTGGGACGATCCGGAAGCGTTCGCGCAGAAGCACGGGCAAACGGCACACAGCGACGGCGACGGGCGCGTCGCGATCCAGTTCCACGGCTTGTGCCACGCCTACGGCCGCCTCGGCGAACGCTTCGGCGAGGTGCAGTTCGGCGATGGCTTCTCTCCGGCGGTGGATCCGCAGTTTCCGGGCGAGGTGGTGTTGCCGCTGTTCGCCGACCAGAACCTGCGGCTGCGGCTCGTCGACGACGGCGGGCGGCCGGTGGCCGGGCTCGTGGTGCGCGGCGAGATCGCGAGCGAAGCGGGGCCGGTGGAGTCGAAGGTTCCACTCGAACGCACGAGCGACGAGAACGGGCGCGTCGTGTTCCTGCACTTGCAGCAGCAGCTGCAAGCGCGTGCTGGGGCATCGGTCGACGCGCGCACGCTGACGGTCGAGGTCGCGTGCCTCGGCGGAAGTGGGCCGCGGCGCACGTTCGACGCGGCGGCGCTGCCGAGCGACGAAGTCGAACTGCAGGTGCCCGCGTGCGGCGAACTGCGCATCGCCGTGCAGCAGGCCGACGGTTCGCCGTGGTCGTATCCGGGGCTGGTGTACCTCGCCGTCGCGGTCCAGCCGCTCGTCGTGGCGGCGGTCGGTGCCGGGGGCCGTGGCGAGCCAGCGAACGGTGCCGCTGCCGTCGGTGTCGCCGACCGTTCCACTGGTGCTGGCGATGCCGCCGCTGCCCGCGCAGCTCCATCGCTCGCGGCGACGAGCCACGAGTTCGTGCCTCCGGGGCCCATCGTGGTGCGCGGCGTTCCCACCGGTCTGCGCTTTCGCATCGGCGGTGACGACGACATCCTGGTGCCGAGCGAATGCGACGGCCCGCGCTACGCCGGCGAACGCGTCGACGTGGCGGTGCGGTTGCGCGACGACCTGTGCATTCTCTGTGGTCGTCTGGTCGACTCCGAGCGTCAGCCGTTCGTCGGCTCGGCGCGGCTCACCTTCGAGAGCGAGAGCGGCACTGGCGGCTTGCCTCTGCTCCACGACGATGCGGGCTTCTTCACGGCGCTGCTCGACCGCGTCGGCGAACGGCCACAGCTCGTGGTGCGCGAAGTCGACTACCGCCGCGGATCCCCGCGCACGGCGCGCATCGCGCTGGCTGCCCCGCTGCAGCAGGGGCGCAACGACCTCGGCGATGTCGTGCTGACGGTCGGGCCGCTGCTGGTCGCCGGCCGCTTCGCCCTGCCAGACGGTTTCGATGCCGAACGTGCGGCGCTGCAGGTCGTGCTCGAGCGGAGCCCACCGCCGCTCTCTTCGTTCTGGAGCGACCAGCGCACGCCGGACGTCGTACTCGACGCGCAGCACGCGTTCGCCGTGCACCAGCACCACGAAGGCCATCGCTGGCGTTTGCGCGTGCTCGGCGAATGCGTGGCGCTGCCGCCGATCCCGTTCGATCCGGGCACACGCGACCTGGTGATCCCGGTCGCGAAGCCGGCGACGCTGACGGCGACGTTCGTGCCCGACCCGCTGCTCGCACACCTCGAACTGCGACTGCTCCCGCGTTCGCCCGACAACGCAGCGCCGGGCATGCACGAACGCGGGCTGCTGCCCGAGCCGCTGTCGCCGCGCGAAGAGCGCACGTCGGCGACGTGGCGACGGCTCGCGGGTGGTCCC
>JBILEY010000615.1:0-2815 GCA_044351865.1 Planctomycetota bacterium
CGGCCCAGTCGAAGTACGTCGTCGTCAACGCCGACGAAGGCGACTCCGGCACCTACAGCGACCGCATGGTCATGGAAGGCGACCCGTACGTGCTGCTCGAGGGCATGGCGATCGCCGGCTACGCCACCGGGGCAAGCTACGGCTACGTCTACCTGCGCTCCGAGTACCCGCACGCACTGGCGGTGCTGAACGAGGCGCTGGCGACGCTGCGCGCGCGCGGCATCTACGGCAAGAACGTGCTCGGCAGCGACTTCGCGTTCGACGCCGAAGTGCGCGTCGGCGCTGGCGCCTACATCTGCGGCGAAGAGACCGCGCTGCTCGAGTCGCTCGAGGGCAAGCGCGGGATGATCCGCTACAAGCCGCCGCTGCCGGCGATCAAGGGCCTGTTCGGGCAGCCGACGGTGGTCAACAACGTGGTGTCGCTGGCGTCGGTGCCGATCATCCTGGACCGCGGCGGCAAGTACTACGCTGACTTCGGCATGGGCCGTTCGCGCGGCACGCTGCCGATCCAACTGGCCGGCAACGTCAAGCGCGCGGGGCTCGTCGAGAAGGCGTTCGGCGTCACGCTGCGCCAGCTGATCGAGGACTACGGCGGCGGCACGCGCAGCGGCCGGCCGGTGCGCGCGGTGCAGGTCGGCGGCCCCCTCGGCGCCTACTTCGACCAGCGCCTGCTCGACCTGCCACTCGACTACGAAGCGCTCGCCGCGCAGAAGGGCATGGTCGGCCACGGCGGCATCGTGGTGTTCGACGACACGGTCGACATGGCCGAGCAGGCGCGCTACGCGATGGAGTTCTGCGCCGTCGAGTCGTGCGGCAAGTGCACGCCGTGTCGCATCGGCAGCACGCGCGGCCGCGAGCTGATCGAGAAGATCATCCGCGGCGAGAACGTGGCGACGAACCACCGCCAGCTGCTGGCCCTGTGCGACGTGATGGAGAACGCGTCCTTGTGCGCGCTCGGCGGCATGGCGCCCTGGCCGGTGCTGTCGGCGCTGCAGTACTTCCCTGGAGACTTCGGCCTGCCGGCCAAGGAGCCCGCCCATGTGGTCTGAACTGCGCGACCTGCGCGAAGGCGTCGACCTCGGCACGCCGCCGCGCAGCGGCGCCCCGGTGTCGCTCACCGTCGACGGCAAGCCCGTCACCGTGCCCGCCGGCAGCAGCGTGATGCTGGCAGCGGCGCACGGGCACTGCCCGGTGCCGAAGCTGTGCGCCACCGACACCCTCGAAGCGTTCGGCAGCTGCCGCGTCTGCCTGGTCGAGATCCAGGGCAGGAAGGGCTTCCCCGCCGCCTGCACGACGCTGGTCGAGCCGGGCATGGTGGTGACGACACAGAGCCCGCGCTTGCAGGAACTGCGCAAGGGCGTGCTCGAGCTCTACCTGTCCGACTTCCCGGCCGAGGACGTGCCGGGCGGCTGGAGCGAGCTGCACGAGACGCTGCAGCAGGTCGGCGTCACCACGCACCCGTACGGTCGCGGCGACAACCACCTGCAGGCGCCGGTCGACGACAGCAACCCCTACTTCCTGTTCGATCCGGCGAAGTGCATCGTGTGCAGCCGCTGCGTGCGCGCCTGCGAGGACATCCAGGGCACGTTCGCGCTGACGATCCAGGGCCGCGGCTTCCAGTCGCAGGTCGCGGCGAGCCAGGGCGAGCGCTTCCTGGACAGTGAATGCGTGTCGTGCGGCGCCTGCGTGCAGGCGTGCCCGACGCAGAGCCTGGTCGAGAAGAGTCTGTTCGAAGGAGGCTACCAACGTGCCCAACCCCCGAAAGCCTGACGGTTCCGTCGTCACCACCTGCGCCTACTGCGGCGTCGGCTGCGGCTTCAAGGCCGAGACGATCCGCGGTGAGGTCGTGCGCATGATCCCGTGGAAGGAAGGCAAGGCCAACCACGGCCACGCCTGCGTCAAGGGGCGCTTCGCCTTCGACTACTACCGGCATCCGGACCGGGTGAAGGCGCCGATGATCCGCGCGTCGATCGACGCGCCGTGGCGCGAGGTGTCGTGGGACGTCGCGATCGCGCACGCGGCGAGCGAGATGCAGCGCATCCAGGCGAAGTACGGCCGCGGCTCGGTCGGGGCCGTGTCGTCGTCGCGCTGCACCAACGAAGAGATCTTCCTGATGCAGAAGTTCGCGCGCGTGGCGCTGCGCAACAACAACATCGACAACTGCTCGCGCATCTGCCACTCGCCGACGCAGTTCGGCCTGTCGGCGACGCTCGGTGCTGGCGCCGCCAGCCAGCACTTCGACTCGATCCTGCAGGCCGACGTGATCCTGGTCGTCGGCGCCAACCCGACCGAAGGCCATCCCGTGTTCGGCTCGATGCTGAAGCGGCGCGTGCGCGAAGGGGCGAAGCTGCTGGTGATCGACCCGCGGCGCACCGAGACCGCCGAGTCGGCGCACTGCAAGGCGACCGTGCACCTGGCGCTGCGGCCCGGCACCAACGTGCTGGTGCTGAACTGCCTCGCGCACGTCGTCGTCACCGAGAACCTGCACGCGCCCGACTTCATCGCCGCGCGTTGCCATCCGGCCGAGTTCGAACAGTGGCGCGCGCTGGTCGGCGACGCCCGCTACGCGCCCGAGGTCGTCGGGCCGGAGGCCGGGCTCGATCCCGAGGATCTGCGCACCGCGGCTCGCATCTACGCCAAGGGTCCGCGCAGCACGATCTACTACGGGCTCGGCGTCACCGAACACAGCCAGGGCTCGACCGGCGTCATGTGCCTCGGCAACCTGGCGCTGTCGTGCGGCATGCTCGGCCGCGAAGGCGTCGGCGTGAACCCGTTGCGCGGCCAGGGCAACGTGCAGGGCGGCAGCTGCCTCGGC
>JBILEY010000616.1:0-2804 GCA_044351865.1 Planctomycetota bacterium
GACCGGATGCGCGTCGCTGATCCGGCGGCCGGCGATCTCGACGCCCGCGGCGTAGCGACTCGGCCGCTGCAGCGACGGCTGCTCGCTGCACAAGCGCGCCCACTGGCCCTGCGTCAGTTCGTGGCGCGCCAACAGGAATGGCGGCACCGTCGCCCGATGCGGCGTCTCGTCGTCCTGCGCCCACGCGTCGAACCGTGGCCCGTCGGCCTGCGCGCGCTGGGCACCGAGCTCCACCTGGCCGCCGGGCAGCAGCACGAACACGATGCCGGTGCTGCCGTCGACGGCAATGCTGCCGTCTTCGCGATGGTTCGGGATCGGCAGCGCCGCCGGGTCGCCGTCGCCGTGCCACGCGCTGCGCAGGTCGTAGAACTCCCACAGCTTCGTCACCGGGTTCTCGCCGATCGGCACGAGGCCCATCCAGGGTTCGGCGTCGAACGGCAGCAGCAGGTCGCGGTAGATCGCACTCGCCGCGATCGCCGTCCGCGCCGCGCGCCAACGCGCCGCCGCGGCTTCGCTGGTCCACGACGCGTTGGCGACCGCCGCCGCGAACCGCGCGCGCTCCGCCATCGCCGGCACGTCGTGCTGGGCGAAGCGATCAAGGTCGGCGGCGAGACCTCCGAGCGCCGTCGCCAGGAACTGTCGCGCCGCCGGCTGCAGGTCGGGACGTTCGTTCGCCAGCGATTGCAAGGTCGCCGCCAGCTGCGGGCGCATCGCCAGCAACGGCGCCGCGGTCTGCTGCTGCCACTGCTGCAGCGCCGCCTGCTGCTCAGGCCACGCCGGGTGCAGCCGTTCCGCCGCGGCGCGCGCCTGCGCCAGCAGCACGACGCCGGCGAGCTGGTCGTAGTCGCCGACCTTGCTGCGCAGCGCCGCGGCCAGCGAGCTGGCTGCGCGTTCGTTCGCTTCGGCGACGACCCGCGCCGCCGCTGCTTGCCGCGCGTAGCCCAGCGCCACGAAGGCGCCGCCGATCGCCGTCGCCAGCACCGCCGCCGCGGCCGCGAACGGTCCGCGGTGTCGGCGCAGCAGCTTGCGCAGCCGGTAGAGAGCAGTCGGCGGGCCGGCCAGCAGCGGCTCGTTGCGCAGGAAGCGCCGCAGGTCGTCGGCGAACGCGCCGACCGTCGCGTAGCGGCGCTCGGGATCGCGTTCGATCGCCTTGTGCACGAGCCAATCGAGGTCCGAGCGCAGCACGCGCAGCAGGCCGGTGGTGGACGTGGCGCGCGCGCTGGCGACGGCGGCTGGATCCTCGAGCCGGCCGAACGCCGTGCTCGGCCGTGCCGGTTCGCGTTCGCGCAACAGACGCGCCAGCGCCCCGAGCCCGCCGAAGCCGAGGTCGCGCTGCGTGAAGGGCAAGACGCCGACCAGCAGTTTGTAGAGCACGACCCCGAGTGCGTAGAGGTCGGCGCGGGTGTCGACCGGCGCCTCGATCGCGCCCGCTTGTTCGGGCGCCATGTAGCCGGGCGTGCCCAGCACCTGGCCGACCTCGGTGCGCATGCCGAGCGCGCCGTCGTGGCCGGCGACCGACTTGGCGAGGCCGAAGTCGATGACCTTGACGCGAGCCGCCGCGCCTTCGCCGGCGACCAGCACGTTGCCGGGCTTCAGGTCGCGGTGCACGACGCCCTTCTGGTGCGCGTGCTCGACGGCGGCGCAGACCTGAAGCAGCAGCTCGATGCGCTGGCGCACCGGCAGGCGGCGGCGGTCGGCGTAGCGGTCGAGCGGCTCGCCCGAGCACAGCTCCATGACGAAGAACGGCTGCCCGCGCTCGGTCGTGCCGCAGTCGTAGACGCGCGCGATGCCGTCGTGCTGCATCCACGCCAGCGCCTGCCGTTCCTGTTCGAAGCGCGCGACGATGGCGCGGCTGTCCATGCCGAGCTTGACCAGCTTCAGCGCGACCTGCCGCTGCACCGGCTCGTCCTGTTCGGCGAGGTAGACGATGCCCATGCCGCCTTCGCCGAGCGGCCGCAGCAGCCGGTACGGACCGATGCGCGCCGGGTGCTCCGGCTCCGTCGGGCCGGCATCCGCGTTCGCCACCGTGTCCATCGCGAACGGTCAGCCGGAGCGCGCTGCCGGTGTGGCACGGTTCACGCCGTTTTCGGCGGGCCCGGCCACTCGACCAGCACGCGCTCGCCGTCGCGGCGCACGGCGTAGCGGCGCACGTTCCATTGCTCGCCGATGTCGCAGGCTCCCGTGCGCAGGTCGAACTCCCAGCAGTGCAGGAAGCAGACGACCTTGCCGGCCAGCACCGTGCCGTCGCACAGCGGCGCACTGGCGTGCGGGCAGTTGTTGTCGATCGCCAGCAGTTCGCCGTCGAGCTGGAACAGGGCCACCCAGTGGCCGTCGATGCGCACCGGGGCGCCGGGGCCGAACTTCAGGTCGGCGAAGGCGCCGACGTCGACCCATCGTGTCGCGGGCGCGCTCATCGTGGGTGCCGTCGGAACGCGTAGCGGCGGATCACGCGGCCCTTCTCGATGTACTTGCGCTCGAAGTTGGTCGGGCTGAAGGCATGCCCGGCACCGGCCGCGCGCACGCGCGCTTCTTCTTGCTCGTCGCGCACGAAGTCGACGGCGGCGCCCATGACGCGCGCGACCTGGCCCGAGTAGGCGGCGTTGTCCGACGCGAAGTAGAGGAAGCCACCGTCGCGGATCGCCCGCGCCAGCACGGACACGACGTCCGGCGTGAAGAACCGGCGCCCGGCGTGGCGGCGCTTCGGCCACGGATCCGGGAAGTAGACGTGCACCGCGGCGAGCTGCGCTTCGTCGACGCGGTCCTGCAGGAACAGCTTGCCGTTGTCGACCAGGAACAGGCCGTTG
>JBILEY010000169.1:0-10417 GCA_044351865.1 Planctomycetota bacterium
GCGCACCTCGCGGCCGTCGGGCGCCCAGCGCACCGCGTCGATCGACCACGCGTCGGCAAAGCGCGCGTCGTCGATCGGCACCACCCGGCCGGCGGCGAGGTCGAACAGGCGCGGGCGCGGCCGTTCGATGCGGTCGCCGGGCTTGCGGTACGACAGCGTGTGCAGCTTCGGCTGCAGCTGGTCGCGCGGCGACGACTCGATCAGGTGCACGAGGCGCTCCTCGCCGGGCGCGGTTCGGAAGCCGAGCACCTTGCGGCCGTCCGGGGAACGATGGTGCGGTTCTTCATACGCATCCGCAGCGCTGCCGTCGCTGGTCAGGCGCAGCTCGGTGCCGTCGGCGCGGCGCAGCCAGACGTCGTGCTCGCGCACGAACGCCGTCGCCGCCGCTGCTGCGCCCGCCGACGGCTCGCGGGGACGTTCGCGCGTCATCGCCTTGTCGCGCGACGCGCCGTCGACGATCGCTTCTGCGTCTTCGTCACCGGCGACGAACACACCGGCGAGATCGTCGGCGGCGAAGTCGAGCACGAACACGTGCCCGGTGTAGGTGTTCTGGCTGCGCGCGCCGCCCGCGGGCACTTCGCCATACGGCTGCAGCGCGCCGTCGGTGTCGACCCAGAACAACCGCACCGGCCGATCGAAGGTGTTGCGGAACGTCACCACGACGCCGCGGTCGGACGCGCGGCTGCGCCGCCACCGCGCGCGCGGCTCGAGCTTCGTCGTCGCGGCCGCCGCCCCGAGCTCGGCGCGCGTCGCGAACCGCTGCAGCGCGCCGTCGGCGCCGACGCGCACATACGCCCTCTGGCCACCCTGCCCGTCCTCGAACCACAGCTCCGGCCCGTCGCCGAGCCAGTGCCAGCGCGGCGGCGGCGCGGTCCAGGCCTTGCGCCACGCGGCGATCCGTTCGCCGGCCTCGCGCAGCCGCACGTCGTCGCCCGCGCCCTGCCCGGAAAGCCCCGCTGCCAACGCCACCACCGCCGGAAGGAAGGTCCAACGCATGTGCGCATGGTGCCTGCAGCCACGTTCCGATGGCAGCGGCAAAGAGCGAGCGCGCGACGGCGTCAGAACGAACGGCCGGTGCTGAAGCCACCGCCACCGCCGCTGCTGCCACCGCCGAACGAGCGACCGGTCGAGAAGCCGCCGCCACCGCCACCGAACGAACCGCCGGTGCCGAAACCGCCGCCGCTGCGGCCGCGCGAGGAGCCCGACGACGAGCTCGAGGACGAACGGGACGACGAACGCGACGCCGCCCCGGCGACGTCGGCGATGACGCTGGCGACCTGCAGCGCCAGCCCGATGCCCTGCAGCACGTTGGTCGTGCGGTGCGAATGGTGCACGACCGGCGGCTCGCGGAAGCGCTGGCGCGACCGCAGCAGCTGCCACACGTCGGTCGCAGGCAAGGCGCCGCTGACGATCTCGCCCCGCATGCGGTCGAGGTCGACGTCGACGAACTCGCTGCGGCCCGCGTCGAAGTCGGCGCGACGGAACAGCAGCAGCAGGTTCTCCAGCTCGTCGGCGATCGCATCGCGGCGCTGCGCCTGCTGCTCGAGCGGCGGCGCTTCGGCGGCGGCGCGCTGCAGCGCCTCGGTGCACGTGCGCAGCTCGGCGACCAGCTGGTCGTCGCGCGGATCCGGCGTCTGCCGCGCGCGCCGTTCGAGGCTCGCGGTCTCGGCACGGGCCAGGAAGGCCAGCAGCCGCTCGAGCGCCTGTTGGTGGAACGCGCCGCGGGCACCCGCTTCGTCGCGCATCGCCGCGTGCACACCGACGACCTTCTGGCGCATCGTGTCGATCGAACCGACCAACTGGTCGCGCGCCGCGACCAGGCGGTCGACCTCGACGGCGATCGCCGGCACGCCGACCTCGGCCTCCGCCGCCTGCTCCATCGCTTCGAGTCGCTGCCGCAGCGCTGCGACCTCTTCGCCGCGACGCTTCACTTCGAGCTGCACCAGTTCGGGCGTCGTCTTCAGGAAGCGGTAGCTCGGCTCCGCCTTGCGGTAGCCGATGTAGTCGGCGACCCAGCGATCGAGCCGCGCCGTCAGGCCACGGGCGGTGTACTCCGCGGTGCCGAACTTGCAGTTCCACAAGTACTGGAACAGCCGGCTCTGCTCGTACGGCGGCAGCTTCTGCTTGGCTTCGGCCGCCAGCTCCTTGGCGCGTTCGCTGTCGCGCGCGAGGCACACCTCGGCCTGCGTCGCCTGCTCGGCGAGTGCTGGGTATGCCGGGTCCTTCGCCAGCGCCGCCGCAGCGTCGCGTTCGAGCTGGTCGCGGTGCGCAACCACGGCGTCGAGGCGTGTCGTCAACTCCGCCAGCTGCTGCGATGCCAGCGACGTCGCGCGTTCGTGGTCGGCCAGTTCGTCCTGCAGCTGCTGCGCCCGCCGCTGCCGTTGCTGCTCGAACTGCTGCAGCTCGGCGGCGAGCTCGGGCATCGCCGCGCCGGCCGTCGCCGCACTGAGTTCGGGCAGCTGCGTTGCTGCGAGCTCCTGCAGTGTGCGCAGGCGGTCGCGCGTCAGCGTCTCGACGCGATCGCGAACGGCCCGCGCCGACTGCTCGGCGGCGTTCGCCAGCCCGCGCGCCTCGGCGGTGAGGCGCTGCAGGTCGAGCAGCACCGTGTGGCCAGCGGTCACCATTTCGTCACCCGCCGCCCCTTCGCGATCGGCTTGCCGCGACCGTCGTCGAGCACGAACTCCTCGCTCATGATGCCGCGCACCTTCTTCGCCACGACGTTCTCGTCGACGACGCCGTCCTTCTGCTTGTCGGCGACGATGCGCTCGAAGACGTCCAGCTCCACCTCTTCGCCCCACATCGTGACCATGTCGCGGCTCTTGGTCTCGGTGTTGACGATCGAACGCCGCAGCGCGTTGCCGTTGCGATCGAGGGCTTCGACGACGAGGTAGTAGCCGGACACGCGCCCGTTGTAGAGCCGCTCGAACCCGCTCTTCACGCCGGGCCGGTCGACGATCGTCACCGTGTACTCCTCGGCGAGCCGCGTCGCGACCTCGTCGAGTTCGCTGCGCGCCATGCGCAGGCGCTCGAGGTTCTGCGCCTCGTGGTGCAAGCGACCGAGCTTCACCACCTGGTCGACACTGGCGCGGGCGACGTCGTCGGCGGCGATCTCGCGCGCCGCCGCAGCCGCCGCCTGGAACTTCGCCCACACGGTCGCCAGGTCCTCGACCGGCGGCTTCGGCGGCTCGACGCGCGGCGCTGGCTTGGGCGCTTCGACCACGGGCGTCGGCGCCGGCGGCGGCGTGGCCGGCACGGGCGTGACCTGCGGCCCCACGCCCGGGGGCGGCCCCACCACGGGCTTCGGCGGCGGATCGCCCATCACCGAGTTCACGACCCACACCGCGACCAGCGTGAACGTGCCCAGCAGGATCAGCAGGAACAGGCAGCCGATGCGCTGCACCCAGCAGTGCGCCAGGAAGTTCTTCAGCCCGTTCGGCGGGTCGGCGTAGCGGTGCTGCTCGGCGAAGTAGTGCGCGATCGCCGCGTCGACCTCGGCCGGCGTCACCGGCTCGCCCGCCGCCGCGGCGGTTGCCAGCAACCGGTCGCGCAACCGTGCCTTCGCCGTCGCCGCATCGAGCTGCGCCTCGGCCGTCTCGCGTTCCCGCCGCAGTGCCGACGCGACGTCCATGATGCGCAGCATGTCGTGCATGCTGGCGTCGGCAGGTGTCGGGGCGGGCACGGGGACGTCGTTCACGAGCGAACTGGCGAGCGTGGGCGTGGGCCGCGGTAAGCTGCCGCGCCGTCCACGCCAAGGGAATCACCGTGTCGCAGAATCCTGTCACCAAGCCGGCCGCCTCGGGCGCGTCCTCCTCCGTCCAGAAGTACCTCGACCAGGCGCTCGCCGTGCTGCAGCGCTACGGCGTGCTGCCGAAGCAGGACGCACCGCCGCAGCTGACCAAGCTGCTCGAGGAAGTGCGCCACGTCGACGAGCCGAAGGTGATGACCATCGCCAAGACCGTGCAGTACATGCAGAGCTTCAACGCGATGGTCCGCGACAACGTCGAGGACATCCAGGTCGGCAATCGCTACCTCGAGATCTCGCAGCAGTTCGACAGCATCCGCGACGACAGCAAGACGCTGATCGCCCAGCTCGACGACGGCAAGATCAGCTTCACCGAGCGCATGTCGAACCTGTGGATGAAGATGCGCCGCGGCACGCCGAGCGATCGCTTCCAGAAGATCGCGACGATCTACAAGGCGGTGACCACCGACACGCAGACGCAGCTGCAGAAGGAGATGGCCATCATGGAGGGCTACATCGACTTCCGCTTCGCCTTGAAGGAGGCCGAGATCGTCGCGCGCGAAGTGCTCGAGAAGCAGACGGCGACGCTCGATGCCGCGCGCGCGGCGCTGGCCACGGCGCAGCAAGCGGTCGACGGCGCCGGCAGCGCCGACGCACCGACCAAATCGCGGCTGCAGCTGGCGCGCGACCAGGCGCAGCACGCGTTCCAGAAGGAGGACCGTTCGTTCCAGCTGATCAAGGACATCGCCGAGAACCTGCAGATCGGCTACGACGTCGGCGAGACGCTGGTCGCGAAGCTGAAGCAGACGCACGACGTCAAGGACCAGGTCTACCGGCGCTCGGTGACGTTCTTCACCACCAACGAGCACGTGTTCACCATCCTCGGCGCGGTCTACACGTCGCAGCACGGGCTGCACGAAGCGACGCAGGCGCACGAAGCGCTGAAGAAGGGCGTCAACAAGGGCCTCGAGGACATCGCCGACCTCGGCCGCGACCTGGAGAAGGCGGCGCTGAAGGCGGGCTACGGCTCGACGATCGATCCGAAGTCGGTCGAGAAGCTGGTCACCGCGATCACCGACTACCAGGTCGACTCGCTGAAGCTCGTCGCCGAGCTGCGCAAGGAGAGCGATCAGAACGCGCGCGAGATCCGCCGCGTCGTCGAGACCGGCAAGCACCGCTTCCAGGAGACGGTGGCGAAGTTCGCGCGCGGCGAGCAGTCGTAGACCCGAGGCACTTCGCCATCGCCGCGTCGACCGTGGCCCTACACACTGGGCGGACATCGGCAGCCGAAGGAGCGACCGGAGAGAACTTCGAGGTCGACACCTTCGCCCGGAAATGCTCGCGTTCGAGTTGTCGGACAGGACGGGGGGCGGTTCCAGGCGATCCCATCCATGACCATCACTGACGACCAAGAGCAACGCCAGAGCAATGACACTGGGGACATGTTGTCCTTGGTCGCAATCTTGGAGTGGGCAATCCTGTGCTATGCCGGGGCGGTGATCCTCTGCTCCACGAGCTCGAGCCTTGACGATCAATACCTTGACGTTTGGCGAAACGGCGTCTTGGTCGGTCTTGTGCTGGCATTCTTCAGTAGCCCAATGGCTATCTGCATGGTGATTGTGAGGGGGTCCGCGGGAAGACTCATCCTGCTCGGCCTTGGGGTGAGCGCCGTCTGCGTCACCGTCCGCGTGGACACAACGTGCGTTGCACCATTCATCGTCAGCGTGTTGTTCGCCAGACTCCTGTACGGTCGCGGTGCTGGGGCGCGGTTTTGACGACTGCGGTGCGGGCGGCGAAGGCCGAGTCAGGTGGCGCGGTCGCTCAGGGACTCTTGCGCACGAACACGGTGAGCCCCACGTCGTCCAGCGACACCGTGTCCCCGGTTGGAAACCAGGCCACTGCATCGGACTCGTAGGTGACGAACTGCCCCCGTCCCGCAGCATCCGTCTTCGTCACGACGGGGCCTGATCTCGAGTCGGTCTCCAGCGGGAAGTCCGGGATTGGCACGCCAGATCGATCGACGACGACGACACGGTTCGACGAGTCGAACTGCGTCACCAGCACGATCCAGTTCTCGTCCTCGAAGACGATCACTGTGCGTGGCCAGAAGAAGAAGCGAACCGCCGCATAGGCACCGACTGCCGCCAGCAACAGAACCACGCCTCGAAGCAGCTTCTTCAGCATCGACATCCTCCGGTCATCCCGATCGGGGCGGCGGAACGCACCCTGGGCCTGACACGAGCCCCGGGCCGGACCAAGGCTCAGCCTTCCAAGGTCGCGTGCAGGAACCAGGCGTGCTTCTCGAACTGCTCGACCATGCCGGTCAGCAGATCGAACGTGTCCTCGTCCTCGTGCTTCTTCGCGACCTCGCGCGCCTTGCGCACCCCTTCGAGGTAGGCACCGATGCGCTCGGCGAGCAGCGCCACGTGCTCGAGGTCCTTGGTCGTGCCCTGCGGATACTCCGGCAGGCGCGAGTTCTTGGCGACGTGGCGCGCGGTGCCGACGGCGAGGTGGCCGAGCGTCAGGATGCGCTCCGCGACCTCGTCGTTGTTCGCCGCCTGGTCGGTCGCGAACGTGTCGAACAGCGGGTGCAGCGCCGCGAAGTGCGGGCCCTTGATGTTCCAGTGCGCGACCTTCAGCTGCGTGTAGAGGTCGAGGCCGTCGGTCAGCACGGCGCGCAGCGCCTCGCTGATCTGCTTGCGCGCGGGTGCGGGGAGAGGGCTTGGAGTGTTCTTCATGGCTTCGTGGCTCGGTGACTTGTCGGTGCGATCATGCCGCAGTGGGTTGGTTCCAGGAAAGCGCGACTGCCGTCGCGTGCACGGTCGCGGCGATGCGGATCGCGTCGTTGACGTGCGCGGTGGTGAGCCCGCCGTCGATGACGACCTTCTCGTGCGCCTGCACGCAGGTGCCGCAACCGTTGACGGCGCTGACCGCCAGCGCGAACAGTTCGAAGTCGACCTTCGGCCCGGCCGGCGCCGCCAGACGCTGCATGCGCAGCCGCGGCGGAAGCTGCTCGTACTCCGGCTTCCCGACCATGTGGCGGAAGCGGTAGTAGACGTTGTTCATCGCCATCAGCGCGGCGGCGGCCTGCGCGTCGGCCGCACTCGCCGCCGGCAACTGCTCACCGGCCGCGGCGGTGATCGCCGCCGCCAGCGCCGGCGAACGCGCGGCCCACGCCACCGCCAGCGCCACGCCGAAGCGCTGCGCCGGCGACAGCGTGCCCTGCTGCAGCACGGTGCCGAGGTTCAGCCGGATGTCCTTCGCCGTGTCGGGCAGACCGGCGACCAGTTGCTGGAGAGCGTCCATCACTTCACCTCGAGGGTCTTCTCGCCCTTCTTCCAGTTGCACGGGCAGAGCTCGCCGGTCTGCAGCGCGTCGAGCGTGCGCAGCACCTCGTCGACGTTGCGGCCGACGTCGAGGTCGTGCACCGACGCGAAGCGGATCACGCCCTGCGGATCGACGATGTAGGTCGCGCGCAGCGGGATGCCTTCCTTCGGGTGCAGGATGCCGAGCGCCTGCGTCAGCTCGCGCTTGGTGTCGGCGAGCATCGGGAACGGCAGGTTCTTCAGGTCCGGGTGGTGCGTGCGCCACGCCAGGTGCACGAACTCGCTGTCGCACGACAGGCCGAGCACCTGGGCGTCGCGGTCCTGGAAGTCGCCGTTGCGCTTGCCGAACTCGGCGATCTCGGTCGGGCAGACGAACGTGAAGTCGAGCGGCCACGCGAACAGCACCAGCCACTTGCCGGCGTAGCTGTCGTTCTGCACGTCCTGGAACTGCTTGCCGGCCTCGAGCGAGACGGCGGCGCGGAGACGGAAGGAGGGGAGGGTGTTGCCGACGGTCAGCATGATCGTTCTCTCGGTTTGTCTAGTTGTCTGAATCTGGACTTTGTCTAAGCGGAGGGCGTGGACACGCCCGGGATGCGATCTGGGCGAAGGTCAGCGGCGCTTGCCGTCCTTCTTGCGGCCGCGCACGACCACCATGTAGTCGCGCACGTCGACGCCTTCGAGCTCGTCGACCTTGCCGACGCGCAGCGCCGTCCACGGGATGTCGTGGATCGCGCCGGTGTCGTCGTCGACGAAGTGGTGGTGCGGCTCGACCTTCGGATCGAACACCACGCTGCCTTCGGCGAGCACCAACTGCTGCACCAGGCCGTGTTCGCGGAACAGCTGCAGCGTGTTGTAGACGGTCGCGCGCGACACCATCGGGAACTCGGCCTTCACGCGGTTCCAGACCTCGTCGGCGCTCGGGTGGTCCTCGGTCGACAGCACGTAGGCGGCGATCGCGACGCGCTGGGCCGAGGGCCGAATGCCGGCGCGCTCGAGCTTCTCGATCAGGTCCTGGTGGCTCACGGTGCTCACGATGGATTTAGACTATGTCCAAACTTCGGCCCGGTCAAGCTCGGACTTGAGGGCGATATGGGTCGCGTGTGCCGACGGCCGATGGCATCGGCCCGCGCGCGCTCACGCCAACTTGCCGGCGACCTGCAGCAGCCGCTGCACGATCTTCTCGACCGTCGCCGCCGTCTTGGCATCGGCGAACTTGCCGTCCGCCGCGAACGCGCTGCCGGCGTTGCCGAGCGCGAACTGCTCGGTCAGCACCAGCAGGCCGAGGTTCATCAGCACCTGCCGCAGGTGCACGAGCGCGCGCAGGCCACCGAGCGCCCCCGGTGAACTCGCCATCACCGCCGCCACCTTGCCGGCGAACGGCGACACGCCCGGCTCGGCGGCGTACGGCCGCGACAGCCAGTCGAGCGCGTTCTTCAGCACCGCCGGCAGCGACGCGTTGTATTCCGGCGTCACCACCAGCAGCGCCGCGTGCTGCTTCGCCAGCGCGCGCAGCCGCACCGCCCCCTCCGGCAAGCCCTGCGCGGTCTCGAGGTCCCCGTCGTAGAGCGGCATCGCGAAGTCGCGCAGATCGACGAACGTGGCCTCGTGGCCACCGCTGCGCGCCAGCGCCGCGGCCGCCTGCGCGAGTTGTTTGCTGAAGGCGCCGGTGCGGGTCGAACCAGCGACGACGAGGAGGTTGCTCATGCCCCTGCGATAGCGGCGGCGGCGCGCGGACGCCAGCCACGCGCTCACTCGGGCGCGATCGTGATGCCGGCCAACGCTGCCCGCAGCGACTCCTCGTTCGCCTGCCAATCCTCGGCGCGCACGGTGAAGGTCACGACGACCTGCTGCTGCCCCCGCAGGTAGATCAGCACCAGGAAGCGCAGCTCCGGGCTGCTGCCCATCTTGCCGTGGAACTCCATCTCCACCACCGGCTGGCCGGAGCGCTCGCCGATCGTCGCCGCGTCGACCGTCAGCGTGGGGATCTTCGCGAACTCCGCGCGATTGGCGGCGAGCAACTGCTCGGCATCGGCGATCGCACCACGCGGCACACCCTGCACGTTGGCGTTGTTGGCGAAGCCGTTCCGGGCGCCGGCGCCGTCGATCAGGATCTTCACGCCCTGGAGCTCGCGCAGCTCCCAGCCCTTCGGCACCGGCAGCGACAGGCCGAACTTCTCGAGCTCCCAGCGATCGCCGCGCACACCCTGCGTCGCGGCGTCCTTCTGGACCGCCTCTTCGCTCGCCGCCGTGCTGGCCGCTGCCTCGGCGTCGGCGGCGAGCTCCGGCACGCTCGCGGCGAGCTTCGCGGCCAGGTCGGCCTGCAGTGGGTCGTTCTGCGCCTGCGCCCAGTCGACCACGCGGCCGTGGCGCTGGATGCGGCCGCGCTTCTTCTTCGTCATCAGCGCCTCGAACTGGCTCGCGTCCTCGTCGCGGTCCCAGAACGTGCGCCACACGACACCGCGCGCGTCGTCGCCGTTGGCCTTCTTGCCCTCGACGATCGCGAGCGTGTCGCCATCCCACCCGCACGCACCGCAGAACGCCGCCATGGTGTCCGCGCCCCGTTGGCGCAGGATCTCTTGCATCAGCAGCTCGCCGATCGTCGTCCGCGCGACGACGCGCATCGACCCGAAGTCCGGCAGCGGCACGTCCTGCGGCAGGTCGTGCCCGAGCTTGTCCGCATGCAGCAACTGCTCGGTCGACGCCGCCGGCGATGTCCATAGCTTCGCCAGCGCGTCGCGCCCGCCGGCGGCGAACTGCGCTGCGGCGACGCGGCGGCCGGCCTCGTAGATCGCGCCGGTCAGCTGGCCAGCGAACAGCTTGCCGAGGCCGTTCGCCGCCTCGGCGGCGCCGAGGTTCTTCGCCATGTCCTCGCCGAGCAGCGCCCACGCCGCCACGACCTCCGCTTCGCCCTCGGCGACGATGCGCCGCGCGAGCACGCGATCGATGCTGCCGTCCTTGCCGGCGAAGAACCCCGCCAGCCCGCCGTCGCGCGCGTCCTGGCACGCATGCACGAGTTCGTGCGCGACCAAGGCGAGCGAGCCGCCCAGCGCGTCGTTGAGGTCGCGCGCGGCGGTCGGCAACAGCACGAACGTCTTGGCGATCGGGTCGTAGTAGGCGGCGAGCCCGCGCGCCATGCCGGCCACGGTGCGTTCGCGCAGCGCCGCAGCGTCGCGCCCGGCCTCGAGCTTCAGCGCCTTCAGCAACGCGAACTGCAACTCGAAGCCGTCGCGCGGGAACAGCAGGTCCTGGTGCGCCTGCAGATCGTCGATCACTTCCGCAGCGGTGCGGGTGCGCGCGCCCACCGCCGCCGGCACCGTGTAGCCGACCGCCGCCAGCTTGGCGCGCGCGG
>JBILEY010000170.1:0-10371 GCA_044351865.1 Planctomycetota bacterium
TCGATCCCGCTGTGGCAGCTCGCCATCGGCGTCGCGTTCGCGGTCGTACTGGGCAAGGAGGTGTTCGGCGGCACCGGCATGAACATCTTCAACCCGGCGATGATGGTGCGCGCGTTCCTGTTCTTCGCGTTCGCCGCCCAGATGTCGGGCGACGCGATCTGGGTCGCCGGCAACCAGGTGGCCGGCAGTGCACCGAGCTACGTCGTCGACGGCTACTCGGTGCCGACGGCGCTGGCGGTGGTCAAGTCGGCGACCGGCAACGCCAGTGAGACGCTGGCGGCCTATGGCGGTGGCGCCTACAGCCACGCCAACCTGTTCTTCGGCAACATTCCGGGCAGCGCTGGCGAGATGAGCAAGCTGGCGGTGCTGATCGGCGCCTTCATCCTGATCTTCACCGGCGTCGGCAGCTGGCGCACGATGCTCGGCGGCGTGCTCGGCCTGCTGGCCAGCGCGTTCTTGCTGAAGTTCGCGAGCGGCGCGACCACCGGCCCGCTGTCGCTGGCGCCGTGGGAGCACCTGCTGTGCGGCGGCTTCCTGTTCGGCATCGTCTACATGGCGACCGACCCGGTCAGCTCGCCGGAGACCAACGTGGGCAAGTGGATCTACGGGGCCTTGATCGGCTTCGTGACGATCCTCGTGCGCACGATCAATCCCGCCTATCCGGAAGGCACGATGCTGGCGATCCTGCTGCTGAACGCGTTCGCCCCGGGCATCGACCACTTCGTCGTCGCCGCCAACATCAAGCGGAGGCTCGCTCGCGCATGAACACGTCCAGCAACGGCTACGTCCTCGGCTTCGCGATCACGGTCTGTGTGGCCATCAGCGCCATGCTCGCGGCCACCGCGACGGCGCTCGGCCCGGCCCAGGCCGCGGCGGCCGAGTTCGATCGGCAGAAGAACGTCATGATGGCCGCCGGCCTGCTGAAGGTCGGCGAGCAGAAGCCGCAGGCCGAGCTCGAGAAGCTCTACCAGGACCGCATCAAGGAGGTCGTCGTCGACACCGGCGACGGCAAGGTCCTCGACGGCAAGGCGCCCGCCGACGCCGACAAGATGAACAAGGAAGGCGCTGCCGCCGCCAAGGACGGCGCCGCCAAGAAGGCCGCCGAGACGCGCTACCGCGTGGTCGCCGTCGCCAAGGGCGACGACGGCAAGTCGACCTACGTGCTGCCGATCTCGGGCAAGGGCCTGTGGTCGACGATCTACGGCTACCTGGCGCTCGGCGAGGACGCGGCGACGGTGCGCGGCGTGACCTTCTACAAGCACGGCGAGACGCCGGGCCTCGGCGGCGAGTGCGAGAACCCCGAGTGGTGCGCCAAGTGGGTCGGCAAGTCGATCCTCGACGAGTCCGCGAAGCTCGTCGGCGTCATCGTCAAGAAGGGCACGGTCGACTCGGCGATCGCCGAGGAGAAGCGGCACAAGGTCGACGGCTTGTCCGGCGCGACGATCACCTGCAACGGCATCACGAAGTTCGTCAAGAGCGACCTCACGGCCTTCGAGACGTACCTCGCCAGCGTCCGCAAGTAGGCATCCGGCTCCACCCCAGCGACTTCACGAACGAGAACCAGAACCCATGACCGCTACCGCCTCCCCGCCCGTCAAGAAGGGCGGCCTGTTCGGACCGGACGAGATCAAGGTCCTGAAGGACCCGCTGTGGGACAATAATCCCATCGCGTTCCAGATCCTCGGCATCTGCAGTTCGCTCGCCGTGACCACGCGCCTCGACAAGGCGCTCGTCATGGGCATCGGCGTCACGCTGGTGACGGCGCTCAGCAACGTGCTGATCAGCTGCATCCGCAACTTCATCCCGAACAAGATCCGCATCATCGTCCAGCTGGTCGTCGTCTCGGGCGTGGTGATCGTGTTCGACCAGTTCCTGAAGGCCTACATGTTCGACCTCAGCAAGCAGCTGTCGGTCTTCGTCGGCCTGATCATCACGAACTGCATCGTCATGGGTCGCCTCGAGGCCTACGCGATGGGCAACCCGCCGTGGCGCAGCTTCCTCGACGGCATCGGCAACGGCCTCGGGTACCTGTGGATCCTCGCGGTGGTCGGCACCGTGCGTGAGATCCTCGGCAGCGGCAAGCTGCTCGGCGCGCAGGTGATCCCGGCGTCGCTCTACGAGGCGGGTTACGTGAACAACGGGTTGATGGTGCTCGCCCCCGGCGCCTTCGTCCTGCTCGGCATCATCGTGTGGGTGCAGCGCTCGATCTCGGGCTACTCGGAGAAGTGACCCATGACCGCCATGCTCGCATTCTTCAGTGACGAAAGCCTCGGCAGCGTGCTGCTGAAGTCGATCTTCGTCGAGAACATCCTGCTGTCGTTCTTCCTCGGGATGTGCAGCTACCTCGCGGTCAGCAAGCGCGTCGACTCGGCGATCGGCCTCGGCATCGCCGTGATCTTCGTGCAGGTGCTGACCGTGCCGATGAACTGGGCCCTGCAGGAGTTCGTGCTCGGGCCGGGTGCGCTCGGCTGGGCCGGCATCCCGGACAGCGACCTCAGCTACCTGCAGTTCCTGACCTTCATCGCCTCGATCGCCGCGGTCACCCAGGTGGTCGAGATGGCGGTCGACAAGTTCAGCCCGAAGCTCTACGCGGCGCTCGGCATCTTCCTGCCGCTGATCGCCGTCAACTGCGCGATCCTCGGTGGCTCGCTGTTCATGGTCGAACGCAAGTACGACTTCGCGCAGGCCGTGACTTACGGCTTCGGCTCGGGCGCTGGCTGGGCGCTCGCCATCGTCAGCATGGCGACGATCCGTTGGCGCATGCGCACCGCGCACGTGCCAGCCCCGCTGAAGGGCCTCGGCATCACCTTCATCACCACGGGCCTCGTGGCGATGGCGTTCATGACCTTCAGCGGCATCTGAGCCGCAGGACCCACCTCGATGTTCACCACGATCCTCACCGGCGTCGCCGCCCTGACCGCAGTCATCGTGCTGCTGGTCGCGGTGCTGATGTTCTGCGAGAAGAAGCTCGTCAAGAAGGGCAAGGTCAAGCTGCTGATCAACGACGATCCGGCGAAGTCGCCGGAAGTCGACATCGGCAGCAACCTGCTGATGGCGCTCAGCAACCAGAAGATCTTCCTGCCGTCCGCGTGCGGCGGTAAGGGCTCCTGCGCCATGTGCAAGTGCCAGGTGTTCGAGGGCGGTGGCGACATCCTCCCGAGCGAACTGACGCACATCAAACGCCAGGAGGCCAAGGAAGGCTGGCGCCTGTCGTGCCAGGTCAAGGTGCGCGGCCCGATGAAGGTGAAGGTCCCCGACGCGGTGTTCGGCATCCGCAAGTGGGAGTGCACCGTCACCAGCAACGACAACGTCGCCACCTTCATCAAGGAACTGAAGGTCAGCCTGCCGCCGGGCGAGATCATCCACTTCGAATCGGGTGGCTACATCCAGATCGACGTGCCGGCCTACCAGAACCTGAAGTTCAAGGACTTCGACGTCGCCGAGCGCTTCCGCGGCGACTGGGACAAGTTCAAGTTCTGGGACCTCGTCGCCAACAACCCGACGCCGGTCTTCCGTGCCTACTCGATGGCGAACCACCCGGCCGAAGGCAACATGGTGATGCTGAACATCCGCATCGCCACGCCGCCGCCGAAGCAGATGCAACTGAACCCCGGCATCTGCAGCTCGTACGTCTTCTCGCTGAAGAAGGGCGACAAGATCACGATCTCGGGCCCGTACGGCGAGTTCCACATCAAGAAGACCAACCGCGAGATGATCTACATCGGCGGTGGTGCCGGCATGGCGCCGTTGCGCAGCCACATCTTCCACCTGTTCCACACCGAGAAGACCAAGCGCAAGGTCTCCTACTGGTACGGGGCGCGCAGCAAGCGCGAGATGTTCTACACCGAGGACTTCGAGGCGATCGAGAAGCAGTTCCCGAACTTCAAGTACCACGTCGCCTTGTCGGAGCCGCAGCCGGAGGACAACTGGACCGGCTTCAAGGGCTTCATCCACCAGGTGGTGTTCGAGAACTACCTGAAGAACCACCCGAACGTGGACGACATCGAGTTCTATCTCTGCGGGCCGCCGATGATGAACTCGGCCGTGCAGAAGATGCTCGGCGACCTCGGGGTGGAGAAGGACATGATTGCGTTCGACGACTTCGGCGGCTGAGCCGCCGAAGGCGCCGAACGGGCATTCCCGCGCCGGCTGCGGGATGCCAACGGGCGAAGGGGAGCAATAGGCCGCTACGCCGGCGCGAATGCGGCGCTGCGCGCCGCGCTGGCGACGACTTCGGCGGCTGAGCCGCCGATGGCGCCGAACGGGCATTCCCGCGCAGGCTGCGGGATGCCAACGGGCGAAGGGGAGCAACAGGCCGCTACGCCTGCGCGAATGCGGCGCTGCGCGCCGCGCTGGCGACGACATCGGCGGCTGAGCCGCCGAAGGCGCCGAACGGGCATTCCCGCGCAGGCTGCGGGATGCCAAACGGGCGAAGGGGAGCAGTAGGCCGCTACGCCTGCGCGAGTGCGGCGCTGCGCGCCGCGTGGGGCGGCTGAGCCGCCGATGGCGCCGAACGGGCGCTCCCGCGCCGGCTGCGGGATGCCACCGGGCGAAGGGGAGCAACAGGCCGCTACGCCTGCGCGAGTGCGGCGCTAGCCTTCGTTCATGGTGGCGTTTCGCTGCTCGGCTTCGATGCTCCTTGCCGTGATGCTCGTTGGGTGCGGACGCGCGGAGGAACGACCCCGCGAGGTCGTTGAGCCAGTGGTCCATCGCTTCGGCGGCCCGACCATGGGCTCGACCTACGAGGTCAAGTTCGTCGGCATGGCGGCGGTCGCCGACGTGCAGAAGCTCGTCGAAGACGAACTGGCGGCGTTCGACCTGGCGTTCAGCCAGTGGCGGAACGACAGCGAGATCGCGCGCGTCAACGCGCACGCCAGCGTCGAGCCGCTGCCGCTGTCGCCGCGTTTCGCGGCGGTGTTGCAGGACGCGCTCGTTGTCGCGGCCGCGACCGACGGTGCGTTCGACCCGACGGTGAAGCCGCTGAGCGACCTCTATCGTGCGGCGAAGAAATCGGGACAGCCGATCGCAGAGGAGGCGATGGCCGCAGCGAGAGCGCGCGTCGGTTACCGCAACGTGCAGGTGCGCGACGGGGCGCTGAGCAAGGCGCGACCCGAGGTGCAACTCGACCTCGACGGCCTCGTCGCCGGGGCCGCCTGCGACGTGATCGCCGCGAAGCTGCAGCAGCTCGGCGTCGGCGCGTTCTACCTGGAGATCACCGGCGAGGTGCTGTGCCGCGGCGAGAAGGCGCCGGGCCAGCCGTGGCGCATCGGCGTCGTCGACCCGCGCGCCGACGTCGTCGGCGACGACGAACCGCTCCGCGTGCTGGCGCTGCGCGATGCGTCGTTGTGCACCAGCGGCGACTACCGCAACCGGACGCTGGTCGGCGGCAAGCTGCTGCACCACGTGTTCGATCCGCGCACCGGCAGCAACCCCGAACACCGCATCGTCAGCGCCTCGGTGCTGGCCGAGCGTGCGGCGATGGCCGACGCGTTCGGCACCGCCTTCCTGGTGCTCGGTGCGGACGGGGTGAAGGCGATCTGGCCGCAGCTCGCGGCGTTCGGGGTGCGCGGGGCGCTGCTGCTCGGTGTCGACGCGGCAGGCGAACTGCAGTCGACGGAGTTCGCATGGCCCAAGGAGGAGCGATGACGATGACGACGACAACCGCGCGCCGGCGCTTCGCCGGGTTCGCGGCGGCGCTGCTGGGCGCAGCCGGTTGCCATGCGCTTCCACACGGTGCCGAGTGCCTCTCGCTCGACGGCCGCGCGCTGGTGTCCGCAGTTCCCGCCGGCGAAGCCGGGGATCGCTTGCGCGCCGACCTCGCCGCCGCCGAAGCGGCGCTGGCCGCGAATCCGACCGACCGCGATGCGTTCGTCTGGCTCGGCCGCCGGCTCGGCTACCTCGGCCGCTACCGCGAAGCGATCGACGCCTTCTCGCGCGGGCTCGACGAACATCCCGACGATCCGGTGCTGCTGCGCCACCGCGGCCATCGCTGGATCACGCTGCGCGAGTTCGGCAAGGCGGCGTGGGACCTCGAGCGCGCCGCCGAACGGCTGCGCACGGTGCCCGACGAGGTCGAGCCGGACGGCCGGCCGACCGCGGGCCGCGCTCCGCACGGCACGCTGCACTACAACGTGCACTACCACCTCGGCCTCGCCTTGTTCCTGGCCCGCGACTACGAACTGGCCGAGCGTGCGTGGCTGCGTTGCCTCGCCGTCGTCGGCAACGACGAATCGCGCGTCGCCGTGACGCACTGGCTGTGGAGCGTGCGCATGCGCCTTGGCGACGTCGCCGGCGCGGCCGCGGTGGTGGCGCCGATCCACGCCGGCATGGACGTCGTCGAGAACCAGAGCTACCTGCAGGCGTGCCTGCTGTACGGCGGCAAGCTGCGGCGCGCCGACGTGCAGCCGCTCGCTGGCAGTGCCGGCAGCGCGTTGGCGTTCGCCCTCGCCCACCACGACCTCGTGCGCGGCGACCGGCGGGAGGCGAGGGCGGCGATGGAGCGCCTGGCGAAGGAGCCGATGTGGTCGGCGTTCGGCGTGATCGCCGCCGAGGTCGAGCTGGCGCGCCGCTCGTCGTGGTGATGCGCACGCTCGTGCGCCCGCGGCATCACTTCGGTGCGATGCGCCACAGCGGCCAGTCGGCGAACGCGTGCTCGGTGACGGAGAACCGTTCGCGCAGCCGCTGCTCGAGGCGCTGCGTCGCTTCGCGCACCCGGTCTGGCAGGTCGCTGCGCAACTGGTAGCTGACGTCGAGCACGACGGGGCCACTGGCGACGAAGCCGTGCAGCAACGGCTCGAGGCCGGCGATCCAGACGTCCAGCGGGGCAGCGTTGGCGAGCGTCGGCAGCAGCGGCGTCTCCTGCACCTGCGGCAGCCACAGCGCGATGGTGGGGGCGTTGTCGTTGCACGACAGCACGAGGCCGCGTTCGCCGAGCACGCTCGCCACGCGTTCGGCGCGCGCGGCGAGCGGAGCGCCAGCCTGGTCGAAGCCGCGCACGAACGGCCACGCCAGCGCCGCCTGCGCCAGCCCGACCAGCAGCATCACGAGCCGCCACTGCCCGCGGCGCCGTTCGTTGGCCGGCGGCCACGCCGCCGCCAGCAGCATCGCCAGCAGGAAGGCCGGCCCGAGCAGATAGCCGCCGCGTTCGGCGACGCCCCACCACAGCACCGACGCGGTCAGCGGGCCGTAGCAGGCGAGCACGCTGGCGCGCAGCCAGCCGTCGACGCTGCGCCGCAGCAGCGCCCACGCCACGAGCGGCAGCCACAGCGCGAGCGGGGCGACGACCGCCTCGACCACGACCGTCGGCGTCAGTTCGCGCCGCCACGCGACGACGGTGTCGGCGACGCCACCGACACCGAAGGCGAAGCCGAGCCCACGTTGCCACTGCACCAGCAGATGGCCGAGCCCGAGTGCCGCGAGCAGTGCCGTGCCGATGCCGAACAGCGCCGCCCACGAGAACGCCGGCGCGACGCGGCGACGGGCACTCTGGATCAGCAGGATCCACGCCGGCCCGAGCGTCGGCGCACTCTGGTGCGACAAGTAGGGCAGCACGAACAGCGCCCACGCGACCGGGAGCGCCACTGCCGGCCGCTGCCACGGCAGCCACAGCGTCAGCAGCGCCGTCGCCGCGACGACGGCGAAGTGCTGCGTGTGCACTTCGATCGAAGCACCGAAGAACCAAAGGCCGGGCGTCACCGCCAGCAGCGCGGTCGCGAACGCGCTCACGCCGCGCGCGCTGCCGAGCGCGCGGCAGCAGCCATAGGTGCAAGCGAGGCCGAAGCCGCCGGCGATCGCACTCAGCGACTTCGCCAGCCACAGCGGGTCGTCGGCGCCGATCAACCCGCCCTGCGGCAGCACCAGCCGCAGCAGGTCGGCGCACGGCAGGTAGAGCGTGTTGTGGTACTGGCGGTAGGCGCGTTCGGGCAGCGCCGTCCAGTCGCCGAGCATGGCGCCGTCGTTGCCGTAGATGCAGTGCAGGCTGGTCGCGGCGTAGAGCCACGTCGACAAGGCGCCCAGCAGCACGGCGATGCCGACGTCGACGCCGAGGCCGCGCAAGCGCCCGTCGTTCATGCCACCTCGCTCACGCCTTCGCGCGCGGCGCGAACAGCTTGAAGCGGATGCCGAGCCGGCTCAGCGTGAACAGCCACGCCGCCTTCAGGTTGACGAAGCCGTAGCGCACCGACGGCATGAAGCCGATCGACGACGCCTCCTTGAAGTACTTCACCGGCATCGGCGCGTCGGCGACGACGAAGCCGTGGCGGATCGCCTGCGCCAGGAACTCGGCGTCGAAGCCGAACGCGTCGCTGTTCTGTTCGAACGCGACCTTCTCCAGCACCTCGCGGCGGTAGGCGCGGAAGCCGCTGTGGAACTCGCCGAGGTTGGTGCCGTAGGCGAGGTTCAACAAGATCGTCAGGCAGCGGTTGAACAGGTACTTCCACGCCGGCATGCCGCCCTTCAGCGCCTCGCGGCGCGAGCGGATGCGGTTGCCGAGGATGACGTCGCAGACGCCGTGCTTCAGGAAGCCCGTGAAGTGCGGCACCAGGCTCGGCTCGTACTGGTAGTCGGGGTGCAGCATCACCACGATGTCGGCGCCGCGGGCCAGCGCCTCGCGGTAGAGCATCTTCTGGTTGCCGCCGTAGCCGAGGTTCTTCGGCGTCTTCAGCACCGGCAGGCCGAGGCGCTGCGCCAGCGCGATGGTGCCGTCCTGGCTGCAGTCGTCGCCGACGATCACTTCGTCGCAGCTGCCCTTCGGAATGCCGGCGAGCGTCGCTTCGAGCGTCTTCTCGGCGTTGTAGGCCGGCATGACCACGATGACGCGACAAGGCTTCGCCGGCGTCGGCGCGGTGGCTACGGCGATCGGGGTGCTGGGATGCGGGGAGCTCATTTGAACGGGTCGAGTCGGCGCTCGCGGGCGACGGCGGCGGCCACCCGTTCGCGCATCGGCACCCACGCCGCGTGCCACGGGGAATCCGCCTTGGGTTCGGCGGCCGCCTGCAGCAGGGCCTGGGCTCGCTCGGGGTCGGGTGGGTAGCGCTTGCCGCCGTCGACGAGGCTCAGCACGAGCAACACTACCTCTTCGTCGGTGCGCGAGCCGTCGGCAGTTTTCCTTTCGAGAACGTCGATCGCCTCGGGCACGCGGCCGAGCTGCGTCAGCAGCCAGAACTCGCGCACGCCGTTCTGCCGGTTCTTGCGATCGAGCCGTGCCAACGCCAGTTCGAAGTGGCCCGCGCGCGTCGCCAGTTCGGCCGCCGCGTCGTTGCGTGCACGATCGTCGCCGGCGGCCGCGATTGCCGCCACCAGGGCGCGTGTGGACGCCACCGCCGGATCGTCGCCCGGGCCGAGCCGCTGCAGCGCCGCGGCCGCCGCCGCCGCATCGCCGCGCAGCAGCCACGCGATCGCCAGGTCCTCGGCGGCGCGTTGGTCGCCGGCGGTGATCGCGCGTTCGAAGTCGGCCGCCTCGACGTCGTAGACGAGCCACGCTGCGCCGTCGTGGTCGATCGGCGCGAAGCGGTCGAGCCAGTGGTAGCAGCGGCTCGCGTCGCGCGGATCGACGGCCAGCAGGTCCTCGCTGTAGATCGCGACCTTGCCGAAGCGCGGGCCTTGGCCCTGGTGCAGCACTTCGACGTCCGGGTGGCGCTGGCGAACCGCCGCGGCCCCGGTGGTGTAGCGCTGGTCCCAGTCGCAGTTGCCGTCGGCGCACCAGCGGTAGCCGCCGGTGCTGCCGCCGAACAGCAGGTTGAAGTGGCCGAGCGGCTGCTGCCAGTGCTGCACGACGTTGGCGAGCGAAGCCACCAGCACCAGCGCGCCGACGGCGAGCCCGCGGCGCCCGGCGAGCCACGGCGACGCGAACGCCGCACCGGCGAGCCCGAGCAACGCCGGCACCAGCGGCAGCACGTAGCGCACGCCCATCTGCAGCGCGCGCGTGCCGCTGCAGTAGGCGAGCAGCAGCAACCCCGGTGCGAACAGCAGCGCCCAGAACGAAGCCCCGGCGCACGCGCGCAGCGCGGCGAGCCCGCCGACCGCGACCAGCAGCAGTTCGGGCAGCGGCGTCTTCGCCAGCAGCGTCACCGGGTAGTAGGCCGCGTGGTTGCCGCGCATGCCGGCGAACGTGCCGTTCGTCACGGCTCCGGTGACGACCGCCTGGTAGTCGAGGCCGAGCAGCAGCGGTTCGGGCAGCAAGCCCAGCAGCGCACTGCCGAGCGGCAGTGCGGCGACGGCGCGCAAGGCGCCCGACTGCAGGCCGGCGATCGCCGCCGCCGGGCTCGATGGCGACGCGAACAGGTACGCCGCGTAGAGCACGGCGAGCGCCAGCAGGCAGATGCCGGCGAGCGCGCCGATCGTCCCCAGCAGTCGACCGCCGGTGCCGCGCGC
>JBILEY010000617.1:0-2784 GCA_044351865.1 Planctomycetota bacterium
CGGCTCGACCTTCTGCACGTCGGCGACCGGCACGCGCACCAGCTCGGCGTTGGCTGCGGCGGGCATCACCGCGTAGACGTCGACGTCGCCGTGGAACGTGCGCTGCACGTAGCCGAACAGCGAGCTACCGTCCTTCTTCGTCAGCACCTGGCCGCGGTACTGGTCGCTGATCACGGCACTCGGCTGCAGCACCGCCTCGAGCACGTCGCGCGGCCCGAACTTGTTGCCGAGGCTGGTCAGGTCCGGACCGTGGTTGCCGCCTTCGCCGGCGAAGTAGTGGCAGCGCGCGCAGCCGACGGCGTGGAACAGCTCGTGGCCGCGCGCGCGGTCGGCACCATCGAGGCCCGGCTGCAGCAACGCGTCGGCGTCGGCGAGCTGCCAGTCGCGGCCCGGACCACGCGGCGGCGGCGCCACCACCGCCGGCGCATCGGCCTTGGCGGCGCCGACCAGTTCGGCCAGCTCGCGCTGCTCGGCCGGCGTGCACGTGGCGTAGGCCGCATCGATGATCTTCTTGACGAAGCCGTCGTAGCTGGCACCTCCCTTCCGCGTGCGCGCCTGCTGCAGGAACGTGAAGTAGGTGCGACGCTGGTCGAGCGTCCAGCCGTGGCGCACCACGCGCAGCGAATCGGCGATCGCCAGCTGGCCGATCGGCGGCATCGACTTCGCCATCGCCGAGATCACGCCGCTGTATTGGCTGCCATAGACGTCGCTGCCTTCCTGGATCTGGGCCCAGGCCGGCACCGGCGACGGGCGCAGCTCGCGCAACAGCGGCACCGCCTTGTCGAGCAAGCCGGGCGCATCGACGGTGGCGAGCAGTTCGCACAGGTCCTGGTCGACGCGTTCGTCGCTGGTCGGGAACAGCGGCAGCAGGCGCTGCGCGATCAGAGCTCGCTGCGCATCGTTCGCCGGGCCGAGGCGCATGAGGCCCAGGGCATGCGCGCGAAGCCAGGCGATCCGATTGGCGGGATCTCGCAGACTCGCGAACGACAGCGCGCCAAGCCCATCGAGCAGTTGCGGCAAGTCGCTCGCGGTGCCTGTGCGCGCGAGCGCGACGAACCCTGCCAGCTGCCGCCACGGTTCCTTGGCGGTGAGCTCGGCCAGCACGCCGGCGCGCTGCGCCACGGGATCCACGTTCGTCATGAGCGACCCAACGCCCCTCCACAGCGGCGGCGGCAGTTTCCGTGGCCCCCATTCGTCGAATGACGAAGACTGCGGCGGCCACGAGGACCACTTCAACCAGAGATCTGGCTCGATCTGCAGCAACCGAGACGGCAGCCCGCGCCCGCCCGTGACGACATACCCGTCGGCGATGTCCGCAACCGGCCAAGGCGCGCCACGCAAGGCCGGCGCACACCCACCGAGCACACCGGCATGCAGGTAGAGCAACCCGAACGTCCAGTCGAGCATGACGAAGCCGTCGCCGCAGCGCGCCATGCCAGTCGGCGAACCGGGACCGACGTCCATCCACGCTGGCGGGCACTCCGGATAGTCCGCAGGCCACTTGGCGCTGCCGATGCGCCAGCCGTAGTCGACGCCAGCGATCACTTCGAGCACGCGCGTCGGGCGATACCACGGCGTGCCGAGATCCCACTCCATGTCGGAGTCGTAGGTCAGCACCCGCCCACCCGGCAGCACCACGAGGTCGTACGGATTGCGGAAGCCACAGGTCAGCAGTTCGAACTGCTTGCCGTCGCGATCGCACTGGCACACCCAACCACCGGGCGGCGAGTGGCCTTCCCAGTACGGGTTCGGATCGTCGAGCCGCGGCAGCAGGCGATCTTCGGCCCAGTCGGTGCGCACGTGGCTCTTCGCCAACGGTGGCAGCTTGGTCTGGTTGCCGGCGACGACCAGCAGGTGCTCACCGTCGGGTGCGACCACGACCGAGTGCGGGCCGTGCTCGCCGCGTCCGTCGAACGCCTGCAGCAGTTCCTTGTGCTCGGGCAGACCGTCGCCATCGCGATCGCGCAGGCGGTAGAGCCCTGGGTCCTGTTCGTTGACGACGGCATAGAGCGCGTCGAACGCCCACAGCAGGCCGTGCGCACCACCGAGCTCGACCGGCACCTTGACCACGGTCGTCGTCCCGCCGAGTTGCTTCGCCGGCGTGATGCGATAGAGGCCGCCACCCTGGGCGCCGGCGAACAAATCGCCGTTCGGCGCCTTCGCCAGCGACACCCACGAGCCGAGCGCGCGCGGCACCGCGAACAGCTGCCGCACCGGCAGCGACGCGTCCGCTGCGCCCACGGCTTCGACGTCGGCGAACGGCACCGCGAGTTGCGGCGCGAACGGATCGCCGCTGCCGGCGAACGCTTCGTGCGACACCTGGCCGGTCCACGGCGCGCGGCGGCCACCGACCGGGAACAGCACCGTCGCCGCCGGCCAGGCGTCGCCGGCGAACGTCGCGGTGTTCCAGCCGTCGGGGTCGTCGTCGCTGCAGCGCCAGCTCGCATCGGTCACCAGTTCGTGGTCGGCACCGCCGCTGCGCCACGACAAGCGCGCGGCGAGGCCCGCCGGGCCGCCGTCGTTCCAGCCGTGCACAGCGACCGCGTTGGCACCCGGACGCAGGTGCTTCGTCACGTCGACGCGCAGCGGCGTCTCCCACGCATCGCTGCTGCCGACCTGCTCGCCGTTCACGTAGACACGGCAGTGGTTGTCGCAGCTGACGACGAGCTGCGCGTCGCTGGCGCCGTCGGCCACGTCGAACGTGCGTCGGAAGAACACTTCCTCCTCGGCCTCGGCACTGCGGTCCCACAGCCACTTCGGCAGCGTGGTCTCGACCGCCGAGGG
>JBILEY010000171.1:0-10340 GCA_044351865.1 Planctomycetota bacterium
CCTGCTGGAGCCGTCGCCACCGTGACACCGATAGGGACGCCCATGCCCTTTCGGCGTGTGCTGCTTCCCTCGTTCCTGGCGTGCTTGGCAGCACTGGCGCAAGCACCCGCGCAATCGGCGCCGCCACGCGATCGCGTCGTGCTGGTCGACGGCAAGGAGCTGCGCGGCCGCGTCGTGCACGAGGACGCGAACGAAGTGCTGCTGCGCGTCGGCACGACCGACAAGCCGATCGCCCGCAAGCTGGTGCGCGAGGTGCACGCGGTCGCCAACCACCACCGCGAACTGCTGCAGCAGTGGCGCGACAGTTCGCTGGACGACCCGGCGGCCATGCTGCGCCTCGCCCGACGCGCCGACGAACAGGGCCTGCCGCACGAAGCGCGACTGTTCCGCTGGTACGCGCTGCTGCAGCGCCCCGACGACGTCGAACTGCACACCGCCCTCGGCAACCGCCTCGCCGGCAAGCAATGGCTGGTGGCGCTCGGCGACAAGCGCGTGCCGTTCGACCGCGCCGATGCGATGGGCGTCGACTTCGCCGCCGCGTGGCGCCTGCGCAGCGAGCACTTCGAGCTGCGCTGCGCCGCCGGCCTGCGCACGACGCTCGACACGCTGCTCGAACTCGAAGGCCAGTACCACGCGTTCCACGCCGCCTACGGCGACTCGGTGCGGCTGCTCGAGCTGTGCGAACCGATCCCGGTGCACGTCTACCGCGACCGCGCGCAGATGCCGCAGCAGAGCGGCGCGATCGGCGCCTACTACAAGCCCGACGAGGCGACGCTGTTCACCTGCTGCGAGAACGGCCGCGCCTACGCACTGGCGCACGAGGCGACGCACGCGCTGCTGCACCACACGTTCGGTCGTGCCTTGCGGGCGAAGGGCGAACTGCCGGCGTGGCTCGACGAAGCCTGGGCCGAGCACTTCGCCGGCCGCTTGCAGACGCGCGTGCCCGGCAAGCCGGTGCTGCTCGATCGCAGCGTGCAGCCTGCCCATCGCACGACGCTGGCGCACACCGAGGCGAACGACCTGCTGAGCGTGCAGCGCGTGCTCAACCTGCAGCAGGGCGACTTCCAGGCGTCGACCGGGCAAGCGGGCAAGTACGCGCAGGCCTGGGCGCTGTTCGCGTTCTTGTTCGAGCACGACGACGCAGCGATTCGCGCGACCTTCGTCGACTACCTGCGCCAGGCCGCGGCCGGCAAAGGCCAGTCGTCGGCGTTCCGCAAGCTGTTCGCCGCGCACGAGCGATTGCTCGGCGATGCGTGGAAGTGACCGCGCCGCTGGCGCGCGATGTCAACACCCTCGCGGCACTCAGTAGAGCGAGCCGAGTCCGAGCTGCAGGCCGTTGCTGCCGTGCAGGCCGCTGATCGAACCGTCCGGCGCGAACGCCAGCGCCACGACCTGTTCGAACAGCGACGCGCCGACGAAGGCGAGCGACGTCGGCATCACGACCGCGTGCGCCCCGACCCCGCCGACTGGCAGCACCGGCGTCAGCAGCACCGGATCGACGAGCAGGTCGCACGGACCGCTGCCCGGCACCAGCAGCGGCAACGGCACCGCCGCCGGGGCGAAGCCCATACCGGCGAGACCGACCATGTTCGGCGCGAAGCCGGTCGTCTCGGCGCGGTAGGTGGTGCGCAGCCACGGCAGCGACGTCGCGCGCAGCGTCAGCGGGCCACCGGCGCCCGGACACGCGGTGCCGTAGCTGGTCGCCGTCGCCGGACAGGTTGGCCGCAGGCGGGCGAAGCCGCTGCTGACGAGGCCGCCGACGGTCACCGTATTGGTGCACAGCACGTCGCCGTTCGGCGCCAGCGCGAGGGCCATGCGGCCGACGTCGTTCGTCACCAGCAAGCGCGACCACGATTGGGTCGCCGGGTCGTAGCGCCACAGTGGGTCGCTGACGGGCACGGCCCCCGTCGGCATGATGAGGTTGCGCCCACCGACCATCAGCCCACGGTTGGGCAGCGGCAGGATCGACTCGGTTGTGCCTGCGATGGGATTCAGCGAAGGGCTCGGGAACGGGAATGGATAGGCGGTGCCCGTCGTGACGACGGCGAGCGCGTGGCCGGCATTGCCGCCGAACGCGAGCCAGTCCCCGCCGGCGAGGAACTCCGCCCCGGCGAGCCGCGAGCAGTAGACCTTGCCGCTGGTGCCGTTGAAGACCGTCGACCAGCTCGTGCCGGACCACCACGCGGAACTCAGCACCACCGTGCTGCCCGACATGCTGAAGTCGCCACCCGCGAACAGGCGGCCCACGGCGTCCTGGCCCACCGTGTAGACCACGCCGTTGCCGATGCCGAAGCCGTACGCCGACCAGGCGACGCCGCTCCAGCGCGCGACGCGCAACGCCGGAATGGTGCCGGCCACGGTGAACTCGCCGCCGACCACGAGGTCGCCGTCGCCCGTCACGTGCAGCGCCCACACGGTGCCATTGGTGCCGCCGCCCAGGGGCGACCACGTAGTGCCGTCCCAGACCGCGAGGCGATTGGCGACGCCACCGTTCAGCACGGTGAAGTCACCGCCGGCGACGATCCGGCCGTCCGGCAGTCGCACGATCGCATGCACCTGGCCGCTGCCGCCGGTGACGCCACCACCGAGCGGCAGCCACGCGTTGCGATCGCCGCGCGCGATGCCGTTCATGGTCACGCCCGAGATCGTCTGGAAGTCGCCGGCGATGATCGCGTCGTCGCCATCGGCGAGCACCGCTTGCACGAGGCCGTCGATGCCGCGGCCCGCGACCCGCTGCCAGACGGTGCCGTCGAACGCGGCGACGTGCTCCGTGTCGTTGCGTCCAGCCGCGTGGTAGCGACCGCCGTGGTAGTGGATCGTGAGCGGCAGGCTGCCGACGGCCGAGGCGCTGCCGAGCAGGTTCCAACCGCTGCCGGTCCAGCGCTGCACGCTGCCGTCGACGGCCGCGGTGCATTCGTAGCCGGTCTGCCCGACCCCGCGCACGACGAGCCGCACCCCTTCGAAGGTCGCCGGCACGGCGGCGAGGCTCATCGCGGACCACGTGCCGGCGCCATTGAGGCGCGCGACCTGGCTCGCGGCGAGGCTGCCGATCTGCGTGAAGCTGCCGCCCACGAACAGGTACGACGTCAGCGGCGACACCGTGCTGCGCACCACCAGCGACGTCACCGTTCCGTTCGGCGCAGCGGGCGCCGCCCACGCGCTGCCGGTCCAGACTGCGAGGCGCGGGCTGGCGAGGCCGCCGGCGGTGAGGAAGCTGCCGCCGGCGTAGAGGCCCGGACCGTTGGCGAACGTGTGGCCGGCGAGGGCGTTCACGAACCCGTTCAGGCCGGCGCCGAGGGCGAACCACGACGTGCCGTTCCAGCGCGCGATGTTGGCGACCGGCGCGCCGTTGATCGACGTCATCCCGCCGGCGACCACGAGATCGCCTTGGAACACCGTCGCCGCGGCGAGCCGGCTGCCGACGGCGGTGCCGATCGTCTGCCACGCCGTGCCGTTCCAGGCGTGCACGGTGTTGCGGCAGACGGCGATCAGCTGGCCGTTGTAGTTCGTGAAGGCGTAGCACGTGTCCGGCAGCGGTCCGCCGAGGCGCTGCCACTGGCTGCCGTCGTAGGTCGCGACCTGGACCGCCGTCTCCTTGGCGACCGTGAAGTTGCCGCCGACCACCAGCACCGCTGTGGCCGGGCCTGTGCCATCGGGATCCCACGACGTCATCGCCTCGACGAAACCGCGCGGCGACACGATCGGGTCCCCGGGCAGCCACTGCGGATTGCACTGTGCGCGCAGCCCGGCGACCGAGGCGACGGCGACCACGGCGACGACGAACAGTAGGCGGACGAACCACGGCACGGACAGGGAGGGGAGCGGCATGGGAAGGGCCGGCCACCACCGCGCTCGGTGCGGCCGAGCCCCCGCAATGCAACGGCCGCGGCGACGTCACGCGGTTCCTGGCCTCGTTTCGGGACCGGTGGCATGGCCAACGCCCCGCGCGGCGCTTGCCGTGCGACGAGCGTTCCGTAATCCAATGCCATGAACGTCGACCCGACCGTCGACCCGACCGACGACGAGGACGCGTGCTTCGCCGCCGCCAGCGCCGGCGATGCCGACGCGCTCGACCGGTTGCTGGCGCGCTACCTGCCGCAGCTGCACGCGTTCGTGCGCAGCCGGCTCGGCAGCCTGCGGCAGCGCGAAGAGAGCGGCGACGTCGTGCAGTCGGTGTGCCGCCAGCTGATGGCGTCGCGGCAGACGTTCGAGTTCCAGGGCGAAGCCCCGTTCCGCGCGTGGCTGTTCACGGCGGCCTTGAACAAGATCCGCGAGAAGCACCGCTTCCACCATCTCGAGAAGCGCGACCCCGGCCGCGTCGCCGACGGCGTCGATCCCCAGCAGCTGGCCGCCGGCGATCGCGCGACACCGAGCCAGGAAGCGGCCGGCAACGAACTCGCCGACCACCTCGCCCAGGCCATCGCGTCGCTGCCCGAGGAGCACCGCGAAGTGATCACGCTGGTCCGCACCGTCGGCCTGCCGCACCGGGTCGTCGCCGAGATGATGGGCCGCAGCGAAGGGGCCGTGCGCCAGCTGCTCGGCCGCGCGCTGACCGGCGTCGCCGCCGAACTGCGCCGCCGCGGCGTGCCGCTGCCGGGAGACGACACTTCCTCCTGAACACCGCGTGACGAACGCACCGCACCTGCATTGGAGCGGCGCCCGGCACGTCGCCGGCTGCACGCCATCGCCGACCCCATGACCGACGCTCCCGACCACGGACTCGACCACGAACTCGACGACGCACTGATGGATGCGCTGTGCGACGCCGTGCTCGGCGTGCCCGCGGCGACCGCCGAGCAGGCACTCGCGGCGTTGTGCGTCGCCCATCCAACGGCCGCGCATGCCCTGCGCCGCCGCGCGGCGTCGATGCTGGCCGCCGAGCGCGCGCTGCAGCCGCAATTCCCACTCGAACCCGATCCGACGACCATCGGCGACAGCCGTGTCGTGCGACGCCTCGGCAGTGGTGCCTTCGGCGTCGTCTACCTGTGCGAGCAGCTCGCGCCGGTGCGCCGGGCGGTGGCGATCAAGGTGCTGCGGCCCGGCGCCGGCGACCGCAACACGCTGGTGCGCTTCGCCGGCGAACGGCAGGCGCTGGCGCGCATGAACCACCCGGCGATCGCGCAGGTGCACGACGCCGGCGCCTTGCCCGATGGGCGGCCGTACTTCGTCATGGAGTACGTCGACGGCGTCGCCATCACGCATCACTGCGAACACAAGCAGCTCGACCTCGCCGCGCGGCTGGATCTGTTCCTGCAGCTGTGCGACGGCGTGCAGCACGCGCACCAGCGCGGCCTGATCCACCGCGACCTGAAGCCGTCGAACGTGCTGGTCGCGAACGGTGCGGCAGCGGCGGACGGCAGCGCGCGCGCGCAACCCAAGGTCATCGACTTCGGCCTCGCCAAGGCCCTGTTCGCGCCCAGCGAGCCCCACGGCGCTCCCATCGACTTCCTGGCCATCGGCCTGCCCACCGAGTCCGGGCGCGTGCTCGGCACGCCGGGCTACATGAGCCCGGAGCAGGCGAGCGGCCAGATCGCCGACGTCGACACGCGCAGCGACGTGTTCGCCCTCGGCGTCATCCTCTACGAGTTGCTGACCGGCACCCGCCCGTGGCCGAGCGGTGCGATGACGACGGAAGCACCGCTGGCGAGCACGCGCGCGCCGCAGTGGGCGCCGGCGATCCGCGGCGACCTCGACTGGATCCTGCGCAAGGCGCTGCAGCCCGAACGCGACCAACGCTACGCCTCGGTGCGCGAGTTCGCCGACGACGTGCAGCGCCATCGCCGCAACGAGCCGGTGCTGGCCGGACCGCCGACGACCAGCTACCGGCTGCGCAAGTTCGTGCGCCGCAACCGGCTGCTGGTCACCGCGTCGCTGCTGGTCGCGACCTCGGCGGCGCTCGGCGTCGCCGGCGTGCTGCGCTACGCCGCGCGCGCGCAGCAGAACCTCGAGCGCTTCGAGTTGCTGGCGATCCAGAGTCGCCTGCAGCAGGCGCGCGACACGACGGCGACGCTGTTCCCGGCCTGGCCCGACCGCTTGCCGCAGTTCGACCGCTGGCTACAGCAGCACGGCGAGCCGCTGCAGGCCGAACTGCCGCGCCTCGAACAGACGCTGGCGAACCTGCGCGAGCAGGCGCTGCCGTACGGCGACGAGGACGCCGAGCACGATCGCCGCACGCATCCGGCGGCGCGCGAACTCGCCAACCACCTGGCGACGATCGCCTACGAGGACACGCTGCTCGCCGCACCGCTGCTGCAGCAGGAGGCGTTCGCCAGCACGAAGAAGCGGCTCGAGGACGATCGCACCCGGCGCCGCGGCGAAGTGCCGAAGCTCGAAGCCGCCGTGCAGGAGCGCCGCAGTTGGCGCTTCGTCGACCCGGCGCAGCAGTTCCTGCACGACACGCTGGCCCGCGTGCACGACGACCTGGTGCCGTTCGTGCGCGGCGACGACTCGATGCTGGCGCGCGTGCAGCGCAGCAAAGCACGCATCCGCCGCGAGACAGAACAGGACGCCACCGCCCTGCGCGAACCGTGGGAACGCGCCGCCGCCGCCGTCGCCGCCGATCCACGCTTCGCCGGCTTCGTGCTGCGACCGCAGTTCGACCTGGTGCCGCTCGGCGCCGATCCGCAGTCGGGGCTGCAGGAGTTCTGGCACCGCAAGTCGGCGAACGACGAGACGCCGATCGTCGTGCGCGGCAGCGACGGCCAGCTGCCGCTCGGCGAGCGCTTCGGCATCGTCTTCGTGCTGCTGCCGCCGGGTCGCACCGTGATCGGTGCGCAGGCCGTGGACCCGTCGCAGCCGGCCTACGACCCGAGCGCCCGCGTCCAGGAGTCGCCGGTGCACGAGGTGACGCTGGCGCCGTTCCTGCTGGCCAAGCATGAACTGACGCAGGCGCAGTGGCTGGTGCTCACTGGCGAACGCACGCCGAGTGCCTTGCAGGCCGGCTCGCTGCGCAGCGACGGCAAGGCGATCACGGTGCGGCATCCAGTCGACAGCGCGTCGTGGAGCGAGTGCAACGCCCTGCTCGAACGCCAAGGACTGTGCCTGCCGACCGAAGCGCAGTGGGAGTACGCCTGCCGCGCCGGCAGCACGACGACGTGGCCGACCGGCGCTGCCCCCGCCTCGCTGCAGGGCCACGCC
Source organism: Planctomycetota bacterium (assembly GCA_044351865.1). Lineage (GTDB taxonomy): Bacteria > Planctomycetota > UBA1135 > UBA1135 > UBA2386 > UBA2386. Next base: position 7,138 of record JBILEY010000171.1, read on the forward strand.
AACCTCGCCGACCAGAGCGCCAGCGCCGCCGGCATCGCGTTCGAAGCGACGCTCGACGACGACCACGCCGTGCACGCGCCGGTCGGCTCGCTGCGGCCAAACGCGTTCGGCCTCTGCGACACGATCGGCAACGTCGCCGAGTGGTGCCGCGAGCCCTTCAGCTCGCTCGCCTACCTGCTGCCCGCCGGCGAAGGCGACGGCCTGCGGCCCGTGCCAGAGGTCTCGCAACGCCCGCTGCGCGGCGGCTGCTTCGAAGACCTGCCGAAGGTCGCGACGGCGGCGGCCCGCGCGTTCGCCCCGGCGACTGCCCGCACGCGCACCGTCGGCGTGCGGCCCGCGCGCCGTCTGCAGTAGCGCAGCCCGAGTGATGGACCGAGCGACGCGCGAGCACTCGCCTGTGGGTTCGGCGAACGCTGACCACTTCCTGGAAACGAAGCCGGCGCCATCGCCGTTGAGCCGCGACCGCTGCGGTCGGCGGCTCCAACCCGACGGTCGAGGCCCCACCCCACGCCGCCTATAGGTAGCTGCCGAGCACCAGCGTCAGTGCCTCGCTGCTGCGCACGGCGCCGAAGCCACCGCCGGTGAGTTCCAGTTCGACGAACTGGTCGCGCAGCACCACGCCGACCAGCGACGGCGTCGGCGGGATCGACAACGCCACCGACACCGCACCGGCGGTCGGCAAGGTCGCGGACAACACGTCCGGAGAGGCCCACAGCATGCAGCCGGGCACGGCCGTCGCGAACACCGCGGCCAGCGGCAAGGCGACGGACTGGAAGCCGATCACTTCGACGGCGATCGCCGCCGGTCCGAAGCCGGTCGCCTGCGCGCGGTAGGTGCCGCCGAGCCACGGCAGCGCCGTTGCCGCGAACGTGAGGTTGCCGGTCCCGCTGCAGCCGCTGGCGACCGCGGTCGCGGTTGCGGCACACGTGGGCCGCAGGCGCACGAAGCCACTGCACGCCGTGTCGACCACGCCGCCGGCGGGACCGCGCGCCTCGATGCCACCGAACAGCACGAGATCGCCGTTCGGCGCGACGAGGCCGCCATCGACGCCGACCACGCCGAGCGGGAAGAGCGTCCAAGGCGCGGTCGAACCGTTGGGCGGCGTCGACCGGATCGCGACGTGGCCCTGCGTCAGGGAACTGGCGAACATCGCGAGCGCGGCCGCACCGCCGTTCGGCAACAGCACGCCGCTCGCCTGCACGCCGGGCATGGCACTGCCGGTGTCGACCGGGCTCCAGAACAGGCCGTTCCACACGTCGGCGTTGCAGCTGCTGCAGAGGATGCCGCCGCTGCCGGGCCACGCGCGCCATGCCAGCACTTCGCCGGTCGCCAGCTGGTCGAGTGCGGTGACCGGCTGCACCATGCCGGGGCCGAAGCCAGACCACACACTGCCGTTCCAGCGCGCGACGTTGGTCGTCGCCACCGGACCGGCCGCGAGGAACGAACCGCCGACCAGCAGCTCGCCGTTGGCGAGCGACTCGAAGCAACGCACCTCCGGCGCGGGACCGCCGGTGATGCCGCCGCCGAGCGCCGCCCAGCTGGTGCCGTTCCAGCGGGCGACGCGATTGGCCGCGCCGCCGCCGATCGACACGAACGTGCCGCCGGCGATGAGGTCGCCGTTCGGCAACACCGCGAGTGCATGCACGGCACCACCGCCGCCAAACGCCTGCCAGGAGCTGCCGTTCCAGCGCGCGAGGCCGTTGGCGGGCAGTCCGTCGGCGGTGGTGAAGTCGCCGCCGGCGACGATGTCGCCACCGGGCAGCCGTGCGAGGGCCCGGACCTGGCCCCCGCCGAAGCCGACGCCGAGCGGTTGCCACGCGCCGGGCACGCCGCGCGCGATGCCGTTGACGACGGTGCCGGAGATCGTGCGGAAGTCGCCGCCGATCACATAGTCGGCGCCGTCGGGCAGCACCGCGCGCACGGCGCCGGCGATGCCGGGCCCGGTGATGGGCACCAGCGCCGTGCCGTCGTACATCGCGACCAGGTCGCCGTTCTCGTAGCCGGCCGTCACCAGTTGCCCATTCCAGTAGGCGAGGTCGATGAGGTAGTCGGGCGCCAGGTTGGTCCAGCCGCTGCCGTTCCAGCGGTAGAGCCGACTGTCGTTGCGGCGAACGCTGAGCTCGTAGCCGGTGGTGCCGACGGCGCGCACCCCCACCGCATACGCAGGGCTGGGCGCACTCATCGCCGTCCAGGCATTGCTGCCAGCGTTGTAGCGAGCGACACCGACCGCCGGCAGCGGACCGATCGCGGTGAACTCGCCGACGGCGAACAGGTGCGTGTTGGTGATGGCGATCGCGTTGCGCACCGCGAGGTCGTAGACCCGCCCGTTCGGGTTGCCGACCGCCGCCCACGTGCTGCCGTTCCAGGCCGCGAGGTTGGTCGCGGCGACACCACCCGCCGTCGCGAACGAGCCGCCGGCGAACAGCCGCCCCTGGTAGGTCGCGAGGGTGTAGACCGTGCCCGAGAAGCCGGAGCCGACACTCGCCAGCTGGCCGGACGAGGTGATGCGGGCGATGCCCGCGTAGGCGACGCCGTTGGGGTAGCCGATCGAGGTGAAGGCCCCGGCGATCACCATCTCGCCCCCGTACTCGCCGATCGCGTTGACCATGCTGTTCACGTAGTCGACGACCACCGTGTAGCCACCCGGCGTCAGCAGGCTCACCTTGTAGTAGGTGAAGGCCGGCTGGCCGGGCGGCGTCAGGGCGTGGAACGTGACCACCGCGGTCTGCCCGAGCACGTTGCCGATGCGCACGACCTCGCCGCCGGGCGGCAAGACGACTTCGCTCCAGTCGACGCCGTCGTAGGCCGCGAGGCGGGCCCCGACGAACGTGCCGCCGCGCAAGCTGTAGCCGCCCGCCAAGAGGCGCGACGTCAACGGCCCGGTGCCGTCGGGATCCCAGGTGCCGAGGCAGTTCAAGTTGCCGCGCAAGAACGGCAGCGGGTCGGTCGGCAGCCAGTCGAGAGCGCACTGCGCCGACAGCGGCAGGACGGGGAGGAGCAACGCAACCAGGAACGCGAGGCGATGGAGAAGCCGCATGGCCTGCACGCAATGCAGCCCCACCCCCGTCGTGACGACGAGCGCCGGAATTCCGCCAGCCCCGGGCCCCGCCGCCGACCTTCGGCAGCTTGGTTCCCGGTGACCGGCTCACTATCCTCCTCGCCCTTCCATGACCTACGACGTCCTCGTGATCGGTGCCGGCCCC
>JBILEY010000172.1:0-10318 GCA_044351865.1 Planctomycetota bacterium
CCGCAGCCAGCGCCCGTCCGCTGACGGCGCGGAGCGCGCGACCGCGGCCTCTCCCCGCCGCGGCGGCGAGGAGGGCTCCTGCGGTCACTTCTTCTCGCTGACGGTGATCTTGACCTCGGTCACCGAGGAGCTGTCGCGAACGACGATCGTGCCGGTCTTCTTGTCGGCCGGGATCACCAGCGACACCCTCTTGGACTCCGGCACCGGCAGCTTCAGCTGCAGCTTGTTGCCGGCTTCGTCGTAGGCCTCGAGCTCGTCGTCGTTCGAGCGCACCTCGATCGTGATCGTTTCGCCGGCGACGCCGGCGTCCTTGTCGGCGAGCAGGCTCGTCTCCTTGTGGTGCTGCAGCCAGCCATACTGCGGCAGCATCTTGTGCAGCGTGTTGGTCGCGTAGAGGCCGTAGCCGATCGCGCCAAGGATCACGAGCCAAAGCAGGATCTTCGGCCACGGGCTCTTCTTCGGCGCGTACGGGTCGACCAGCGAACGCTCCGAGCCGGCCGGCAGCTTCGGCATCTCGGTCAGCGACGTGCCGAGCGGGATGTTGACCTTGGTCAGCGTGTTCACCGCCCAGCCGTTGGCGTCGAGGATCGGGCCGAGGTTGCGCTGGCGCAGCTTCATGAACGCGATCAGCATCGCCGGGCCGGAGATCAGCAGCACGAGGCCGACCAGGCCGAGCGGCATCAGGTAGCCGAGCCCGAAGAACTTCTCGAGCACGGTGCCGACCACGGCGGTGATGCCGCTGATCGCCACGCTGATGGCGGCCAGCACGCCGATGTCCATCTTCTTCGGCGCGGCGTCGCCCGCCTTGCCGGTCGCCGCGGCCTCGCCGGTCTTGGCGGCCGCGTCCTGCAGCTTCGCCGTCGCCGCCGAGTCCGCTTCGGCCGCGCGCTTGGCGACCGACTCTTCGATCCAGCGGATCAGCTTCTTGTAGGGCGACCAGAACGCCTGGCCGATGCTGATCGGGTTGTCGACGATCTTGGCGATCGTCGCGTTCCAGTCCTGGCCCTTGCGGTCGTAGAAGATGCCGTTGCGGCCGACGAACAGGTTGTCGCTGTCGCCCGCGGTGAACGCGCATGCGACCTGCATCTTCGCCGCGCCGGGGCGGGTGCAGTCGACGTAGGCGAGGTAGGTCTTCGACATCGGCGCCAGCGTGCCGTGCTTGCCGCCGTCGTTGACGTGGAAGCACAGGTCGAGCGCCCTGCCGTCGAGGTAGAGCGTGCCGGCCTGGAAGATGGCGCCCTTGCGCGAATAGAAATCGGAGAAGCTGACGTAGTTGTGCAGCAGCAGCGCGAAGTCGCGGTGCAGGCGCGCGAGCTTCTCGACGCGCGTCATGGCGTCGACTTCGGTGGCGACGGCGAGGTCGTCGTCGATCGCCTTCTGCAGCGCCGCCTTCGGGTTCAGCGCCAGGATCTCGCGCACGCGCTTGGCCCCGAGCGACGCGACGGCGCCGCCGGCCTGCTTGGCGAGCCAGGTGCCGTGCGCTTCGAGCTTCTGGCACAGGGCCGACCAGTCGGCCTCGGTCAGCGACTCCTTGTCCTTGCAGCACGCGGCGCGGAACGCGGCGATCGGGCCGGCCCAGGCCGGGTTGACGCCCTTGCTCAGCGGCAGCGGCTTGTTCGCCTCGACGATCGCCAGCGGGAAGTGCGCGACCTCGCTGGCGGTGATCGTCAGGTCCTTGGCGGCGGCGGCGATGTAGGCCTCCTGCTCGCGGTTGACCGCGGCCAGCGCGCGCGGGTCGTAGGCGGCGAGGCGGCAGCGGCCGAAGAAGTCGTCGATCTTGGCGCGCACCGCGGCGAACGCGGCGTAGGCGGCGCTGGTCGCGTCGCCGAACGGCATGACGTTCTTCTGGTCGGCTTCGGCCAGCTTCTGCCAGGCGTCGAACTCGGCGCAGGCGGCGAGGAACGCGTCGAGCTTGGCCGCGTCGTAGCCGACCTTGCCCGAGCGATCCGGCAGCCCGCCGAGGCAGGTGACGATGTCGGCGGCGACACCGCGCGCCTTCTCGTCGTCGACGGTGTCGGCGGGCACGATGCCGTCGCCGTTGCGCTTCGCCTTGGCGAACACGTCGGCGGTCTTGGCGGTGTCGGCGACGGTGATGACGGTCGCGTCCTTGCCGAGGTTCTTCAGGATGTGGGTCGCCGAAGCGAGCAGCGTCTTGCCCTCGGCGGTGTCCTTGCGCAGGTTCGACAGCTGCACACCGTCCGTGCCCTGGGCGAGGCCGTCGGCGTTGCTCAGCACGTCGCGCAGCCACTTCACCGCGGCGAGGATCTCCGGCGGCCGCACGTGCGCGTCCTTGTCGCTGTCGAGCAGTTCCAGCGTGCGCTGGTCGATCTCGAGGCCCTTCACCGGGCAGCTCAACGCGACCCAGAGCTTCTGGTCGAGTTGGTCGAGGTTCAGGAAGTCGGCGCCTTTGTCGAGGCGGACCTGGTCGACGCCGCCGGCGCGGTAGAACGACCAACGGTGGGAATTGGCTTTGGCTGGTGCGGAGGACATGAGTGGCGAGAGCGGAGGGTTTCTGGCGCTCCGAGTTGGGGACGAAGAGCTTGACGTCGCCCCGGCGCAGTTCAAGCCAGCGTCGGCCGTGGCCGGCCGGGCTCAGCCGCGCAACGCCGTCGCCAGCAGCTGCGGCTCGTCGCGGCGCACTGCCTGCTGCAGCGCCAGCGAGCGGTCGACGGCCACCGCCGAGAAGCCGAACGGCAGCACCAGGCCGTCCAGATCGCGCCAGCGCGGGCCGGCGAGCCGTCGCTCGAACTCCGCGCGGGCACTGTGGATGAGGCCGTCGTTGCCGGTGGTGCCGGCGAGCGCCAGCAGGTTGGCGGCGGCCGGTACGTAGGCCGGGTCGACGGTCGCCGCCTGCTGCCACATCCGCCATGCCGCTTCGCCACCTTCGTTGCCGCGCCAGCGCAGCGTCGCCAGCCCGAGAAGATTCAGCGTGCGCGGGTCGTCCGGGGCCAGGTCGTGCGCCGCCAACGCGGCGGTGATCAGCACCTGCGGCGACGCCCACGTCGACATCAGCGCACAAGCGCGGCCGAGCACGCGTTCGGCCTCGCTGCTGGCGGGGCGCGCCGGCCGCAGCGAACGCAGCTGCTCGGCGAGCGCACCGAGGCGGTGGCCGAGCCGATGCTGCTGCACACGCGCGTGGCCGGCGGCGGCGATGCGCGCGCGCCGAGCGTCGTCGGCGAGAAGGCCGGTGACCACGTCCTCGAAGTCGTCGGCGCCGTAGAGCACGCACTCTTCGCCGGGCACGAAGAAGTCGGCGACCTCGCGGTTCTCGCGCTCCATCAGCAGCACGGCGCCGCACGCCGGCACCTCGAACGCGCGCAGGTTCATCTCGCCGCGGATGCTGCGGTTCCAGCCGATGCGGCAGCGGTTCAGGAAGCGGCCGTAGGCTTCGCCGCGCACCTGGTCGGTGACGATCGCGCCGACGTCGCGTTCGGCGAGCCGCCGCACGCGGTCGAGCCACGGGGCCCGTTCGCGCTGCACCGCCGGATTGAGGTTGCCGGCGAAGCCGAGGTCGAGGTCGCGCGGGCCAGCGTCGGCGAACACGCGGTGGAAGGTGCGCTTGTGCGCGTATTGGCACCAGTAGCGCACGTCGGCGAAGCCGAGCCGCGCGAACAGGTCGACGCCGGCCCGGTCGCACAGCACGAGGTCGAAGAACGGCCACAGCCCGGCCGTGTACGGCAGCGTCAGGTTGTAGTCGGAGACGACGCCGACGATCGGGATCGGGCAGTGTTCGAGGCCGGCCGGCAGCGGCTCCTGATCGGGCCACCACAGCATCAGCACGTCGGGCACGAAGCCCGCCGGCAGCTTGGCGACCAGTTCGTCCCAGCTGCCCATCGACGGATCGAAGGCGACGTCGAACGGGAAGTGCACGCCGTCGACCAGCATGCGCTCGGGCGGGCCGTAGGTGACCAGCTCGATGCCGCGCATCGCCGCGCGGTCGTCGAAGCACTCGAGCGGCAGGTTGGTCAGGATGCGCACGCGATCACGCGGCCGGCAGGGCCTTCAGGTTGGCGGCGGCGTCGTCGTGGCCCGGCTCGACGGCCAATGCGTGTTCGAAGCTGTCGCGCGCCCCAGCGAGATCGCCGGCCTGGAACAGCACGACGCCGAGGCGGTTGTAGGAGTCGGCGGTGCGCGGGCCGGTGGCGAGGGCCGCGCGGAACGCCTGCGCCGCGTCGTGCATGCGACCGAGCGCGTGCAGCGCTTCGCCGCGGCCCTGGTGCAGCACCGCGTCGTCGGCGCCGGCGGCGGCGATTGCGTCGTAGAGGCGCAGCGCCGTCGCCGGATCGCCGGCCGCGTGCTGGGCCATGGCAGCGGTCAGCGCCAGTTCGCGGTCGTGCGGCGACAGATCGTGTGCCGCCAGCAGCGCGCGCGCGGCCATCGCCGCCTCGCCGCGTTGTTCGAGGTCGTTGGCGAGCCGGCGCAGCTGCGCGCCGATCGTCGCCAGCGGCGACACGCCCGGCGGTGTCGCCGTCGCGCTCGTCGGCCGCGCGCCGTCCACCAGGCGCAGCGCGTGCGGCTCGGAGCTGCGCCGCGTCGCCGCGGCCTGCTCGAACACCTGCAGCAGCGCCTGGCCGTGCGCCTCCGGCCGGTAGTGCGCGGCCAGCCGCAGGCCTTCGCGGCGCATGGTCGTGCGCACGTCCATCATCGCGCCGGCGACGACGATCGCCTCGGCCAGCGCCGCAGGATCGTTCGGCGGCACGAACATCGCGTAGTGGTCGTTGCCGGCCAGCGCCGCGTGGTCGCGGAAGCACGGCACGTCGGTCAGGATCGTCGGCACGCCGCACGCCATCGCTTCGACCGCCGGCAGGAAGAACCCCTCCTCGGCGCCGATGCTGGTCGCGATCAACAGGTCGAGCGAACGGTAGAAGTCGCCCATCGCCTTGGGCGGCAGCTGCCGGTGCCACTCGATCGGGAACGGCTGCGGCAGTTCGGCTGCGTCCGGCGCAGTGTTGGTGGCGCGCACCAGCACCAGCTGCTGGCCGGCCTGGTGGGCGAGCTGGCAGGCGGCGTAGCCGGTGGCGAGGCCCTTCCACGCGACTTGCCACGGGCCGACCAGGCCGACTCGCAGCGGCGTGCCCGGCTTGCGCTCGGGGCCGGGGAAGTGCACCGCGTGGTCGACCACGTACGGCACCTGCGTCGCCGCGATGCCGAAACGCTCCTGGAACAGTCGCGTCAGGTGCGGCGAGATGGTGACGCGCTGCACACCGGACAGCCGGTAGGCCGACTCGATGCGATCGCGCAGCCCTTCGTTCTCGGCGCCACAGCCTTCGTAGCCCTGGCAGAAGTGCACCGGCGCGCCCTTGCTCGGCGCCGCACTGCGCGCCCACGACACCGTCGTCCAATAGGTGGCGACCAGCACGTCGGCGTCGGGCAGGTGCTCGCTGCGGAAGTCCTGCACGCGGCGGAATTCGCAGTCGAGCTGCATCCAGGCCGGTGGCCCCGAACGACTGACGACGGTGACCCGGTGCCCCTGCCGGTGTTGCCAATTGGCGTTCTCCAGCGCGACCTTGACGCCGCCCCAGAGCTGGTCCGCGACTTCCAACAACCACGTGATGCGCATCGCCTTGCCTCGGCCGCAGATGAGCGGCACTGCCTCCGATCCATGGCTGGATCGGCCCGATGGCATGGGCGAACTTGAGCCATCCGCGGTGCGTTGGCGTCGGCGACCCTCGGCCGGCATGATCCCCGCCCCCCTGTGAACCCGCTGATCCGCGTCATCCCCGCCTTCCTGGTGCGGTTCTTCGCCAGCCCCTACGTGGCCGGCGATTCGTTGGCCAAGGCCATCGACGTCGTGCAGAAACTGCGGCGCGAACGCGGCCTGTGGTCGACGCTCGACCTGCTGGCCGAGGACATCCGCACCGACGAGCAGGCGCGGCAGAACGTCGACGCCTACCTGCAGATGGTCGACGCCGCGGCGGCGCTGCCGGCCGACGTGCGGCCCACGCTGTCGATGAAGCCGTCGTCCTACACGACGAAGCCGATGCAGCACGGCGGCGACGCGGCAGGCTCGCGCGAGGCGATGTTCGCGATCGCCGAGCGGGCGAAGCAGAAGGGCGTCGCGCTGTCGATCGACATGGAGAGTCGGCACTGGACCGACTTCACGCTCGACGCGTTCCGCGCCATGCACGAGCGTGGCATGGACCACGTCGGCATCGTGCTGCAGACGCGCATGAACCGCACCGAGCGCGACCTCGACGCGCTGCCGAAGGGCTGCCGCGTGCGCCTGGTGATCGGCATCTACCGCGAGCCGGCCGAGGTCGCGCTGACCGACAAGCCGGCGATGAAGGAGCGCATGCTCGCCTACGCCGAGACGCTGCTGAAGCGCGGCCACTACGTCGAGTTCGCGACCCACGACGACGCCTACGTGCGGCGGTTCCTCGAGCAGGTGGTGCCGAAGGCCGGCGTCGGCAAGGACCGCTTCGAGATCCAGATGCTCTATGGCGTGCCGCGCGAGCGCTTCCTCGCCGACCTGCTGCGGCAGGGCGTCAAGGCGCGGCTCTACGTGCCGTTTGCGCTCAGCTGGGCGATGGCGATCCAGTACCTGCGGCGTCGCCTCGACGAGTACCCGTCGATGGTGTGGCTGGTGACGAAGAACCTGTTCTCGCGCCGCTGATCCACGGCGGGGCTTTCGACCTCCGGTTTCCGCCGGCCGCACCGCCTTCGGTTGCGAAGGGCCCGAGGAACTGCCGGCCGTGGGCCGACGACTCGGGGCCGACGCCCGCACGCAGCACCGACCGGCGCTCGCGTGTGGGACTTCGCAGCCTGGAGGTCTCCCGTGTCCCCATCCCGCTACGTGCTCTCCGCTCTGGTGTGCAGCGGAGCTTCGTTCGTCCCACTGTCGGCCCAGGCGCCGGCTGCAGCAGGTGAACCCAAGGTCGCCAACGGCGATCGTCGTGCCACCGAGTCGTCGCCGATCACTTCGTCCGTGCGCTGGATCGTGCTGTTCCGCGATCGTGGCTTCGACCTCGGCACCTACCGCGCGGCCATGCGCGAACGCGCCGAGCCGTCGGTGATCGCGAGCATCGTCGCCGACCTCGAGGCTGCTGCCGCCGCCGACCAGGCCGACTTCGTCGGCCGCGCCCAGGCGCTCGGCGCCGAACTGGCGGCGCAGTGGTGGCTGATCAACGGCTGTGCGCTGCGGGCCACGCCGGACGTCGTCGAGACGCTGCGGCGCGATCCGCGCGTCGCGTTCGTCGTGCCCGATCGCCTGCATCGGTCGATGGCGGGTCGCCTGCGGCCCGGCATGTTCCAGACCCACGCCACCGACGAGTGGAACCACAACGCCGTCGAGGTGCATCGCCGCGGCCGCACCGGCACCGGGCCGAACCCGGCGTTCGGCATCGCCCCGCCGACGATCGCGGTGTTCGACAGCCAGCTCGAGTGGTCCGATCCGACGGCGCCGGCGCCGTGGAACGTGCCCTCGCACTCGTCGATGTTCGACGATGCGAACGGTGCGTCGCGCATCGTCGACTCCGTGCGCGTCGCCGGCATCGCGCTGCCGGCGACCTTGCCAGCACTGCGCAACCACTTCGCGGCGTCGATCTACAACTCGATCGCCGACTTCCCCGGCCAGCACGGCAGCGGCATCGGCCACGCCGCTGCGGCGCGGCAACCGCTGCCGACGGCACCGCAGCCGGCACCTGGCGTCGGCCAGGCGCCGGGCACCCGCATCCTCTCGGTCGACATCGTCGAGGACTGGACGCAGCTGCAGTCGCTGTTCGGCTGTGCCGGCATGGCGGGCAACCGCTACACGTCGACGTTCGCGATCACCAACGCCTGCCAGTTCCTCGCCACCTACGCCGCGAACTACAACACGCTCGCCGCGGTCTGTGCGTACGGCGGCTCGGGCAATCCTTGGGCGCCGGAACAGCTGGCGATGGACAGCCTCGTCGCCAACGCCGACGTGCTGATGAGCGTGCCGTCGGGCAACTACTTCAACGACGGCGCGGCGTCGCTCGGCTCCTGGCCGTTCACCGGGCAGACCGACGAGGTCGACTTCCGCCAGGGACGCGACGCGACGGTCTGGGACAGCATGTACGGCGCCAACAGCATCGTCGCCGGTGCGGCGCAGGCGGGTTCGAAGATCGTGCCGACCTGGTCGGGGGCCGGACCGCTCGATCCGATGCGTTCGTCGCAGTCGAGCTCGCCGTTCGCCTCGGCCTACGGCACCACCTTCTGCAGCGGTTTCGTGCCCGGCTACTTCGCGGTGCCGAACCAGGGCCACGACTTCTCGCGGCCGTATCCCGACATGGTCGCCGTCGGCAGCGCGGTGACGATCAGCGAGCGCGCGTTCGTCGGCGGCCAGGTGGTCGACCAGCAGTGGACCATCGACGGCTCGTCGATCAGCTGTGCGCAGGTCGCGGGCGCGGCCTTGCTCTATCGCGCCGGCGTCGACGGAGCCGCGGCGGGCGGCGTGCCGAGCGCCCTGCAGACGAAGGCGGTGCTGCTCGCGGCGGCCGAGGACGTCACCGCGGTGCAGCCGAACTACGGCAGCGGGCCCACCGGCGAGAACCTGGTCGGCGCCGGCTTCCTGCGCACCGACCATGCGGTGCTGGGCGACACGCAGGTGCAGACCGGGGCCCTGGTCCCCGGGCAGACCGCCGCGCTGTCGTTCGTGCTCGAAGGCGGCTCGACCTACGGAATCGTCGTGGCGTGGAACCGCACCGGCTTCGGTGTGCTGCCGCCGGCCATCTGGCCGACCGGGGCGACGCCGCAGCCGAACGGTCCGGCGTGGGCCGACTTCGACCTCCTGGTCACCGACGCGAGCGGCGCGCAGAGCTTCGCCGCGTCGCCGTTCGGCAACCGCACGTGGGAACAGCTCCGGCTGACGCCGGGCGCCGACGGCGTCGCCACGGTCCAGGTGGTGCGCAACGCCACCGGTGCCGCGACCGCGGAGGACTTCGTCGTCGCCGTGGTCAAGGTGGCGAGCGACGTGGTGTCGCCGGCGGTGTTCGACGTGCCGCTGGCCGCCGGCGCCAATCCGTGTCGTTCGTTCGTTCCCGCGTCGCTGCCGGCGCCGAGCTTGACCTTGCCGACGGGTGCCAGTCCGCCTGGGCGCCGGACCCATGGCGTGCGCACGCAGTTCTCCAACACGACCACGACGCCGATCGTGAACCAGCAGTTCTGGGTCGCGCCCCAGGTGTGGCGTTCGGCCGGGGCCCTGCAAGGCCGCGATCGGGTCGTGCCGCAGCAGCTGCGTGGGCCGGACCGCACGGTGATGATCGGCATCAACGACGACGGCAGCCCGGTGAGTGGGGAGTACGTCGCGGTCGATCTCGCGTGTGAAGCGGATCGCGACATGCTGCTGCCGGTCCGGCTGACCGGCGCCCAGGGCACTCTCGACGGTCGACTCGAGGTGCGGCGTGGGCAGAGCGTCGCGCGCGCCTTGTTCGGGCGCGGCGCCCTGGCCACGGGTGTGGCGTTCGGCGGCTCCTACGCCGGCAGCCAGCGCACGATCTTCCCACCGCCCGCGCAGTCGCTGAACCAGTGGACCAGCGTGTCGCTGCCGACGGGGTTCCAGTTCCAGTTCGAGGCCCCGGCGGGCCTGCGCTTCCTCGTCCGTCACGGCGATCCGACCGCGATGCAATGGACGACGACTGCGCCGGTGCCGTCCTGGTTCCGCTACCAGTGGTTCCCGATGTTCGTCGGCACCAGTGTCAACGGCACCGTCTCGAACTGGTCGCCGCTGTCGGCCTCGCCGCGCAAGGTGATCGCCGCGGAGATGCGCTTCGCCAGTGCCCAGCTGACCACCGCACCGCCCAGCCTGGTCTTCGGCGACGATGCGATGCGCATGGGGCGTCCGTGGAGCACCGAGGCGCGCGGCTTCGATGTCGGTGGCACCAACGTGGCGCTGCACGTCACGGCCTTCGCGCCGGCTCCGGCGCCGATGTTCTTCTCGGGCCAGACGTCGGGTCTGCCCTGCGACTGTGCGTTCGGCGTCGACCTCGGCGCCTTGGCGTTGAGTCAGCTGGTGTTCACCGACATGGGGGGCATCGTGCGCGCCAGCGGCACCGCGATCCCGTACGACGTCAGCCTGCTCGGCACGACGCTCTACCACCAGGTCGCCGTGTTCGAGGCGTCGCAGCTGATCCGCACCTCGCAGACGATCGGCACGCGCATCGAGATCCGCTGAGCGGCGGTCCGCGCCGACACCGCGTCCGCCCCGGGAACGGCGCCCTTGCTGGACTCCCGGCGCGCGCGCGGCCAAGCTGCGCCGTTGCGTTCGCGGCCTTCCGCCGCCCGCAACGGTGCCTGCCATGGTCACGACCAAGCGCTACGACTACGTGCCGATCGATCAGGTGCAGGAGCACCCGCTGAT
>JBILEY010000619.1:0-2760 GCA_044351865.1 Planctomycetota bacterium
CCGCGAGGCCGGTGCCGACCAGCAGCAGCGTGCTGGGCTCGGGGACCGGTTGGCCACCGCCACCGCCGCCACCGGCCGCACCGCCGCCGTCGATGCCCGCCGGCGGGTTCGAGCCTTCCACCGAAGCGCCGCTGCCCTGCGGCTCACCGCCGCTGCCACCGGCGCCGCCCTGGCCGTTGCCGACGGTCGCGCCGCTGGTGGTCGATCCACCGTTCGAACCGCCCGCCGTGTCGTTGCCGACGATGGGGTTGATGGCGCCGTTGTCCGGCTGGTTCACCGGCGGTTGCGGGCTGTCCGCGACGACGATTGCGTCACCGACGTGGTCGGCGCAGGCGGTCGCGAAGAAGCAGGCGGCCAGGGAGAGGAGCAGGGACGTGCGCATTGCGTATGGGGCCGTTCGTTGGACGACGGCGCTCGAGAACGAGCAATCGTCGTGCCTTGTTGCGGTGCTTGATCGAAAGGTGCGGAGCGAGGCTCGAAACGGGGCAGTCGTTGGGCCGCAGGCCGTGCGATCGGAGGTTTCGCGTCGTGCGACGGCGGCTCCGCGGACGGCTGTTTCTGCTGCGCGTACAGGCGACGACCTGAGGCCGCGATTCCCAGCCTGACAGGGTCGCTCTAGTGCGTCGCCTCGGCCAAGTTACCGACTTCGAACGCAGCGCTGGGCGCGTTCTGCACGCGGTGGCAGGGCTGGTCTGCGCCGCGGTTTCACCAGCAGACGGGGTGCCGACGGAGAGTGGCGGAAACTCGACGCCGTCGCGTCGCTGCGACGATGCTGCGGCTCAGCGGAAGCTCGCGAACCAGTGCAGCGTGCGATCGTTGGTCGGCACGAGGGCGCCGGCGGCGCACGGCAGCGCGCGGGCCCGCTTCTGCGATTCCAGGCGATACAGGCGCGCGCCGGAGGCGAGGTCGAACACGTCGATGCCACCGTCGCGCAGCGGCACCAGCAGGCGCTCGCCGACCACCGTGGCGCCGCGGGCCCATTCGCCGTCGGCGGCTGCGAACGTGCGCAGGGGCTCGCCGGTGGTGCCGTCGAGGTGGAACTGTCGCTTGGCGGCGCTGAGGACCGGTCCGCGGTCGCCCGCAGCGGTGATGCCGTGCGCTTCGACTTGCAGTGCCTGCTGCCACAGCTGCTGGCCGTTGGTCAGGTCGAATGCGAGCACGGTGCCTTGTTCGCCGGCGACGAAGACACGGCCGCGGCCGATCGCGGCGGTGGTGGTGCCGAGGTCGCGCGTGGCATGACGCCATGCCGGGCGAAGCCCCGGCAGGCTGAACGCCGCCAAGGTGCCGCGTTCGCCGACGACCACGACGGTGGAGCCCGAGACCAGAGGGCTGCCGTGCACCGGCTCTGGCAACGCCACGGCTGTCACTTCGCGCCGGCCGAGGTCGACGGCGCACAGGCGTTGGTCGGTGGTGGCCAGCAGCAGCGTGTGCTCGACGTGCGTCGGCGCGACTTCGGTCGGCAGTTGCGGCAGGCTCCACGCCAAGGTGCCGTCGGCCAGCGACAGCGCGCGCAGGTCGCCGTCGAGCGACGTGACCAGCACGTAGTCGCCGTCGACCAGTGGGCGCGACAGCAGCCCGGAGAGATCGCCGCTGCGGAAGGTCCACACGGGCTTGCCGCCGGTCGGCGTGACGCGGGTCACGCTTCCGCTGCGGTCGACGACGATCAGGTCGCCGTTCGCCAACTGCGCCGGGGGCACGTCGACTTCGGCGCCGTGCTTCCAGGCCTGATCGGGCAGCAGCAGCAGAGTGCCGTTCCAGCTGCCGACGTCGTCGCCGCGCACCAGGGCGGTGAGCGGCTGGAATCCCGGCATGGCGACCACGAAGCGCGTCTCGTCGCCCGGCGCCCGCGTCAGGGTGATCGGTGTGGCGCCGACCTCGTTGCCGTTGCAGGTGATCTTGGCGCCGCGCGGGCAGCTGTCGATGCGCAGCGGCAGTTGCACCAGCCGATCGAACGGGACTTCCGGGAAGGCCGTGCGCAGCGCACGCAGGTGCTGCTGCGCGGTCGCGAAGTCGCCGGCCATCGTCGCCGTGTGCAGCGCCTCGAGCAGCTTGACGATGGTGGCGTTGCGGGCGACCTGGTCGCGGAAGTGGGCGCGCAGGTCGTTGTCGCCGGTAGGCTGCTTCTCCAACTCGCGATAGAGCGAGAGCGCGGCCACGAAGTCGTAGGCCGCTTCGCGTTCGACCGCGGCCTTGAACATCGGGTCGAGCCGCCGCTGTTGCTCGTTGCGCTGCAGGGCCTCGGTGTAGGCCTGCGCCAGCTCGGCGGCGCGTTGGAACGTCGGCGCCGACGCCTGCACCAGCGTGCGCGCCCGCGCCACCTGCTCGGGTGAGAGGAAGGCCGGCAGGCCGTCGCCGGCGAGTTGCGTTTGCAGTTCCTGGAACGTGCGCAGCTGCACCGGCGTGCAGGCGGCTTGCAGATCGGCGAGGTGCGTGGTCAGCGCCTTGCGATCGAACAGCGTGTCCGGCTGCGGCGGCAGGCGGTGCGGCAGGCTCTTGCCGACGCCTTCGAGGTCGGTCAGCAACACTTCGAGTCGCGACGTGACCACGTCGACCACCTCGGTGCGCACCTGCTTCTCGTTCCACAGGCCGGCGTAGGCCGCCATGGCCTGCGTGAACTCGCCGCGGCCGAGTTCTTGCGCCGCTTGCGTCAAGCGTTCGTTGACGCGCGTGCGGAAGGCCTTCTGCAGGCGCGCCTGTTCCGCGGCCTCGGCGAAGGCGATGCGGTTGCGCAGGTCTTCGATCGCTTCGTTCTCGCCGATC
>JBILEY010000620.1:0-2750 GCA_044351865.1 Planctomycetota bacterium
TGCCGACGACCGCACTCGGCCGCGGCGTGTCGCTGGCGAGCTGGCGCTGGCGCAGCACGAACGCGTCGATCGGCGCGCCGAGATCGCCGGCCAGCGGCCGCATGCCGGTCAGCAGTTCGAACAGGATCGCGCCGAGCGCGTAGACGTCGGTGCGGGTGTCGATCTGCGCAGGGTCGGAGCGCAGCTGCTCCGGCGCCATGTAGGCCGGCGTGCCGAGCAAGACGCCGGCTTCGGTCAGCGTCGCCTCGCGCGCGGCATTCGCGCCGTCGTCGCCGGCGAGCGCACGTGCGATGCCGAAGTCGATCAGCTTCGGCTGATGACGTTCGCCGACGCGCGCGACGAGCACGTTGCCCGGCTTCAGGTCGCGGTGCACGACGCCCTTCTGGTGCGCGTGCTGCACGCCGTGGCAGACGTCGACGAACAAGCGCACCCGCGCGTCGAGCGGCATTCGCTCGCGATCGCAGTGCACGGTGATCGAGGCGCCGTCGACCAGTTCCATGGCGAAGAACGGCTGGCCGCCCGGCGTCACGCCGGCGTCGAGGATCTTCGCGATCGCGTCGTGGCCCATGCGCGCCAGCGCGTCCTGTTCGCGCGCGAAGCGCTGCAAGATCGCAGCGCTGTCCATGCCGCGCTTCAGCACCTTGAGCGCGACGCGGCGGCGCACCGGCGCCAGTTGCTCGGCGAGATAGACGTCGCCGAAACCACCGCTGCCGAGCAGCGACACCGCGCGGTAGGCACCGAACACGGGCAGAGCGGTGGCGTCGCCACCAGACCCGGACTCGTGCTGAGCGCGCCAACTTCGCAACGCTGCCGCATGCTGCGGATGCGCCGCAATCAACGCCTCGACGCCAGCGGCGCACGCGGGACCGTTGCCGACGCGGGTCCTGAGTGCATCGAGTTCGTGCAGCAGCTCCGTTGGCAACGCGATGGTCGGCTCTTCCATGGGCGCGAGGCTGCGCAACTTCGGCGACCGCCGCCAGCATGGCAACAGGGGACGAGCCCAATAGACTCCGCCGATGCTCGCCGCCGACGCTCTCACGATCGCCCTGACAACGGCCATCACCGGCGCCATTCTCGTGGCGCTGGCACGGGTGGCGATGCGTGCATCCCCGGAACGCGTCGAGAACGGCGAGCTGCTGCTGGTCTACCCGCGGCCCATGAGAATCGGCGCCTCGATCTGCGCCCTCCTGCTCGGGGGCACAGCGATCGGCCTGCCCGTGGCGGCGGCCCTGCAGGACGACGCCAGCCTGTGGCGCCTCACCCTGATGGGGACGCCGATCCTGGGCGCTCTCGCAGTTCTCGCACTGCTCGAGCCGCGCACGCAACTGCGCTGCGGGGAGGACGGCATCGGCGGCCGCACGGCGTTCCGCGGCGAACGACACGTTCGCTGGGTCGACGTGATCGAGGTGACCTGGTCGAACCCCGGCCATTGGCTGCGGCTCGTGGATCGAGAAGGCAAGGTGCTGCGCCTCTCGGGCTGGCTGGCGGGATTCCCGCATGCAGTGCAGCACATGTGCACGCAGGTTCCGCCGGTCATCTGGAAAGCGGCGATCGGGAAGTGCCGAGATCGGCTGCAGCAGAATGGGCTGAAGCTGGAGCTTCCGGACCACGCGCCGAAGCGCCAGGTCGGCACCAAGGTCGCCCGCCGCAGTTGACCCGAGGTGCCGTCGCGGGCTACGAGCCGCGCATGCGCCTCCGCCTCGTCGCTCCGTTCGTGTTCGCCCTGCTGCCCGCCTGCGCCGGCATCCCGACGACCTCGCAGCCCGGCGACGGCAGCCGCCTGCACGTCGTGCTGTTCTGGCTGAAGCCCGACATGCCGGCGAGCGAACGCGCAGCGATCCCGGTCGAGATGGCGGCGAAGGCGAAGCTGGTGCCCGGCCTCGAAGCGTGCTGGTGCGGCGCGCCCGCCGGCACCGAGCGATCGGTCGTCGACAACTCGTACGACCTGATGCTGGTGATGCGCTTCCGCGATGCGGCAGCGGCGAAGGCATGGGACGACGATCCGATCCACCTCGACCTGGTGAAGCGCTTCTCGCCGCACTTCGCAAAGGTCGTCGTCTACGACGGCAAGTAGCCACCTTTCGGCGTCGGCGGACGCACCTACGATCGTCCGGATGCTGTCCCGTTCGCTCGCCATCGCCGTCTCGCTGCTCGCTGCGGATCTCGCCGCGCAGTGCAGCAACCCGTGGACACTGTTCCCGAGCGGCCCGACCGAAGGCATCGCCGGCCCGGTGCGCGCCGTGGTCGCCGCGAGCGACGGCAGCCTCGTCATCGGCGGCTTCGTCTACTCGATCGGCGGCGTGCCGTTCGGCGGCATCGCCCGCCGCGTCGGCACCACGTGGCAACCGGTCGGCAGCGGCCTCACCGGCGGCGGCTTCTACACGCTGATCGAGACCGCGAACGGCGACCTCGTCGCCGGCGGCCAGAGCTTCCCGGTCCCCGGCGGCCCCAGCACGACGATCGCGCGCTGGAACGGCACCGCGTGGGCGTCGCTCGGCTCGGGCACCAACGGTCTGGTGCTCGACGTCGCCGAACATCCGAGCGGCGATCTCTACGCCGTCGGCACGTTCACCATGGCCGGTGGTCAACCTTGCTCCTGCGTCGCCCGCTGGAACGGCACGTCATGGTCGCCGCTCGGCACCGGCGCCAACAACGTCGCCGCCGCCGTGCTCGTGCGCAGCAACGGCGACGTGATCATCGGCGGCGGCTTCAACCAGGTCGGCGGGCAGCCGTGCGTCGGCGTGGCGCGA
>JBILEY010000622.1:0-2744 GCA_044351865.1 Planctomycetota bacterium
CGCGCACAGCGATCCGTGGGGCGCTGCGTTCGCGGCGACCGATCCGGACGCGCTGCAGCGCGAACTCGGCCTTCCGTGGCACTGGGTGAAGGACGGCGAGCGCTTCGTGCCGAGCTGGCGCGACCATCGCGGCGGCCGCGCCGACCACGTGTTCTGGCGCGCGGTGGCGGAGAAGGAACCGACCGGCGGTCCGTTCCTGCTGCTGCACACCGGCTGCGAAACGCTGTCGCCGCCGCGCAGCGACCTGCCGTACGACGATCCCGAGTACGGCAAGCTCGGCCACGCCGAGTCGATCCTGTTCTTCACCGAGTGCGTCGCGATGCTCGGCCGCGCCAAGGTCTTCTACGACGAGCCGCGCGAGTTCGCCGAGGTGCTCGGCAAGGGCGGCACGATCGGCGACGCGTGGAAGCGCTACTTCGAACTCGAATCGCAGGCAGCGAACTGGGACGAGGTCGGCGGCGACATCGGCAGGAAGCGCGCCTACTTCTGGTCGATCGTCGGCGATTGCACGCTGCGCCTGCCGAAGGTCGCCGGGCGCTGAAGCAAGGCCAGGGTGCTGGGGCCAGCCACTCGCGGCCTCGTTCAGTCGTCGAACAGTTCGGCGAGCACGAGCGTGAAGCCCGGCAGCACGGCCGAGTCGCGCAGCGTTGCGTCTTGCCCGAAGGTTCGGGTCGCTTCGTCGTTGCGATGTACCTCCAGCGTTCTGTGTTCCGTGTCCACGACCCAGGCTTCGTTCGTGCCGTGTGCCAGCCATGCCTCGGCCATGCTGGCGACGCGATGGCGCGATTCGTCGGGCGCGAACACTTCGACGGCGAGGTCGGGTGGACCAGGGAAGAAGCCAGGGCCGCCCTTCGGCGGCATGCGTTCGCTGCGTACGAACGCGACGTCGGGGGCGAGCACGGTGTCCGGGTCGCGGGCGAGTAGGAAGCCGGTCCCGGCGGCGAACGCACACCCGAGCCTTCGGATGCGAACGTAGTTGGCGATGGCAGCGCCGACGCGCGCTGAGACGGCTCCGTGCTCCTGCCCCCAGAAGCTCATGCGCCGCAGCTCCCCGCGCCAGAGTTCGTGGCGCCAACCCGGATCGCGCAGCACGAGCAGCTGGTCGGCGGTGGTGACGTTCGGCAATGGCATCGTCGGCATGGTAGCAAGGTCCTTCCTCCGCGCGCGAACGTGCGCAGAGGCTGAAGTGCACGCTCGCCAACCAGCGGTCGCAGTCGGCGCGGAAATCGCCGACAGCCATCACCGCGTCCGCGAACTCAGCGAGCCCGCCGCTTCGCCTCGTCGCGCTGCCGCGAAGCACTCATCGCCCAGCTGCAGATCGGGCATGCGGCGGCGTCGTGCTTCACCGCGGCGCAGAAGCGCCGCCCGAACCAGATGATCTGCAGGTGCAGGTCGTTCCACCGTTCGCGCGGGAACGTGCGCATCAGGTCGCGCTCGGTGCGTTCGACCGACGTGCCGTTCGACAGGCCCCAGCGCCACGCACAGCGGTGGATGTGCGTGTCGACCGGGAACGTCGGCACGCCGAACGCCTGCGCCATGACCACGCTCGCCGTCTTGTGGCCGACGCCGGGCAGCGTCTCCAGCACCGCGAGGTCGCGTGGCACTTCGCCGCCGAACTCGGCGACGAGCCGTTGCGACAAGCCGACCAGCGCCTTCGCCTTCTGCGGGGCCAGCCCGCACGAACGGATGTAGCCGTGCACTTCGGCCACCGGGAGCGCCGCCATTGCCGCCGGCGTGCCGGCGCGCGCGAACAGGGCCGGGGTCACCAGGTTGACGCGTTCGTCGGTGCACTGCGCCGACAGCACGACCGCGCAGAGCAGCGTGAACGGGTCGTCGTGCTGCAGCGGGATCGGCGGCGAAGGGAAGTGCTCGTCCAGGATCGCCTGGATGCGGGCCGCCTTGTCGCTGCGCTTCATCGCCGGCACTGCTAGCCGTTCGACGGCACAATTCCAACGGTGCCATCGGCGGCAGGCTGGCAGCAACCGGCTGGCTGTAGTCGTGGCGGCCTGTGGTAGCGTGTTCGCCCCGATGACCGACCAGGCCTTCGCCCAGTGGTTCGAGAACGTGTGGTCCGAGCGCGAGGACCGCGTCTATCCAGCGCTGTTCGGTGCGCTCGGCGACGGTGTCTACACCGCCGGCGACAGCGTCTACCGTCGCTACGGCAAGCAGCCGCATCCGGGCTGGCTGAACCACGGCGTGTTCGCCTGCCCGCCGAATGCGCAGCGCGCATCGTGGCTCTACGTCACCTCGGGCCTCAGCAACCCGTGGAACCTCGACGTGCCCGGCAAGGACCCGTCGGGCTTCTCGGGGCTCGGCTTCGAGCTCGCGATCGAGACCAGCGAACCCGCGGACTGGGCGGTGCCGCTGCTGCACAACCTGATGGCCTACGAACTGCTCGTCGCCGTCGGCACCTACGAAGGGGCCGAGCTGCTCGAGTACGGCAACCGCATCCCGCTGAACGGTTCGATCACGCCGGCGTTCGAGTCGGCGATCCGTTGGCTGCTGGTCGAGCAGCCCAAGCACTACGCGTCGTCGTTCGATCTGCCGGCCGGGCGCGTCGACGTGTTCCATCTGGTCGGCGCGACCGATGCCGAAGTGGAGCTGGCGCGCGAGACCGGCAACCAGGACCTGCTGGTGGCGCTGCTGCAGTCGAAGGGCGTCTACCCGCGCACCGATGCGCAGCGGAGCAGCACGCGATGAACCCGCGCGATCCGCGCTGTGTCGCGGGGCCGCCGATGTCGCCG
>JBILEY010000621.1:0-2744 GCA_044351865.1 Planctomycetota bacterium
CGCAGGTGACGACACCGCCATTCCTCGGTGTCGGCCGCGCGCACCGCGAGGCTGCACCAACCTGCGTCGCCGCGCACCAGTTCGAAGCGACCATCGGGGCCGACTTCCAGCCCGTCGCCAGCCTCGCCACCGAAGTGAACGCGCCCCGCCCGCGGCTTGCCGTCGGCGTCGACGAGCACCCCGCGCACGCGCGGCAGCGGCCGCCACTGCACACGCAGCGGCCCGTCGCCGCTCGCGCCATCGGTGAACGGGAACTCCTGCTGCACGTCGCGCCCGCCCTCGTTCGCCTGCACGCGCACCACGAACGGGCCACGCGCGGGCACCAGCACCTCGCGTTCGACCTCTCGCGTCGACTCTTCGGTGCAGCCGGGGAACCACACGGACAACAG
Organism: Planctomycetota bacterium; assembly: GCA_044351865.1. Classification (GTDB taxonomy): domain Bacteria; phylum Planctomycetota; class UBA1135; order UBA1135; family UBA2386; genus UBA2386. The sequence continues at coordinate 390 of JBILEY010000621.1, forward strand.
GACCGCTCCGGCGGGCGCGCCGGCGACCACGACGCGGCGACTCACCACGGCCGGCGCGGGCCGTGCCGGCGCCGTCTCCGGGCTCGGCGCGCACGAACCGTCGGACGCGTCCGCGGCCGCGAGGTCCGGCAGACGCAACACGACGTCGACGCCAGCAGGCGCGTCGAACGTGACCTCGCGCCCGTTCGGCAGCACGACCAGGTGTGGCGAATCGCCGGATTCCCCACCGAGGATCGCGAACGAGCCGTCGGCGCCGGTCCTGGCCCATGGCCCCCGGTGCAGGCCGCCGCCGCAGACCATCGCGCCAGCGACCGGCTCGCCACGATGGTCGAGCAGGCGCCCACGCTGGACCGGACCGTGCGCACACTGGACGCGGGCCGGCGGGTCGCCCGGGCGCCAGTCGATGGTCTCGTAGAAGAGGTGCAGCCCAGGGTGCTGCACGTACAGATCGGCGATGCCCTGCTGCAGGTCGATGCCGCGCAAGTTCGCGAGTCCGGCCGCGTCGGCCGTCGCATTGGCGATGTCCGGCGTATGGCCGCAGTAGCCGCAGAACCCGACCACAGCACCGCCGGCCGGGCGCCCGAGCCAGTCGACGATCTGCACCGGCACGTCCTGGCCACGGCCGAGTCGCACGACCCCGGCATCCGCCAGCCGCGTCACGGCCACCCCGGTCCGCGCGTGCTTGACGACGGCGATGTGCCAGTCGCGGTTGCCCTTCGGCCGGTCGATGCGCACGAACCCGTCGGCGTCGGCCGTGCCGCGATGCGTCCACCAGAACTCGCCGCCGATCGGCGTCTTGCTCTCGGCGATCAGGAACACCTCGGCGCCGGCCAGCGGTTCGCCGGTCAGGTCGTCGACCAGGCGCTTCAGCAGAGGGCCGCGGTCGCCTTCCACGGCGCCGGGGTAGAGCTGCTCGGCGATGGTGATCTGCTGCGCGGTCGTCGCGGCGGCGGTGGCGAGCAGCGCGGCGGCGACGATCGCGAACGGGAGGATGGAGCGCGCGGAGGACACGTTCATGGGCAAGGCGCCCGCACTAGCAAGCGGCGGGCCACGGTCGGGGCACCTGGGGCGCGCATCGACAGGCGATCGCCCATGGCTGGCCGTACTCGCACGGCCGATCGACGGCCATGCCGAAGGTTGCAGCATGTCCGTTCGGACATACGATTCCGAGAGTGCCCACGGCCGACAAACCTCTGCTCTGGCTCCACGGCGCGATCAAGACGCCGCCATTCGGCTCGGCTGCCCGGGTAGAGGCCGGAGTGGCTCTTCGCCGACTGCAACGTGGCGAAGTACTGTCGATGCCGCTCTCTCGTCCCATGCCATCCATCGGCACTCGATGCCATGAGCTGCGGATCCGCGACCGTGATGCGAACTGGCGGATTCTCTACCGTATCGACACGGATGCGATCGTGATCGTCGCCGTGTTCGCCAAGACGACGCGAGCCACCCCTCCCCATGTCCTGCAGACAGCGAAGGCTCGCCTGCGGCAGTACGACGACACAATCCGACCCTGAGGATGACACCATGAAGCAGACGAAGCGGAAGCGCCTGCAAGCTGCCGGCTGGAAGGTCGGCACGGCGGCGGAGTTCCTCGGACTCACCACCAACGAGTCCCTGCTCGTCGAGGTGAAGCTCGCACTTGCCCACGCCGTACGCGCGCAGCGGTGCAAGCTCGGCCTCACCCAGGCGGAGCTGGGCAAGCGCATGCGGTCGAGCCAATCCCGAGTCGCGAAGCTGGAGGCCGGCGACCGCACGGTCTCCTTGGATCTGCTCGTGCATGCCCTGGCGAGTCTCGGCATCACGCGCAAGCAACTGGCCAGGGCACTTGGCGCCGCGGCAGCATGAGACGCTGCAGTTCGGCGGCGGCATCCGCGACACCGACCTCGGTCATTGCATCGGCCGGCGATGCCGCGAATCCGGCTCGACGTCGAGCGGCGGCGGGAACAGCACACCGGCCATCAACAGACCGGCGACCAGCGCCCCGCCGACCAGCAGCATGTCGAACAAGAACTGCACGCTCTGCGTGAAGTCGCCGGCGACCGCGTTGGTCAGGCCGCGGAAGCCGAGACTCCCAGGAACCAGCAGCAGCAGGCCGGGCGTGCGCAGCACCGCCGCCGGCCGCCGCCGCCAGCGCGCGAACAGGTTGCCGGCGATGGTCACCGACAAGGCCCCGACGAACGCGCCGAGTTCGGGCGTCAACCAGACGCTGCCGAGGCGCGCGCCGCCGTAGCCGATCGCCACCGCGAGCAGGATCCAGACCACCTGGTCGCGCGCGGCGCGCAGCAGGATCGTGTAGGCGACCCACGTCACCAGCAGCGCCAGCACGTGGAACGGCCAGCCGAGTTCGCCGCCTGA